>DASSMB010000068.1:0-21586 GCA_035689095.1 Rubrobacteraceae bacterium
CACAAAGGACTTCAGAGGTTTCCTCAACAGGAGGATGCCGAAGACGGCGGCGACGGAGAGCTGGAAGCCGGTGCTATAGATCAGTACCGGGTTGTAGGCGAGCACGGCGGCCAGCATCGTCGTCATGAAGTGCAGCGGCGAGACCTGGCGTCCGAAAAAGCGGGCGGCGAGAACCAGCGTGGCCACGACCCCGGCCCGGAGCGCCGACGGCGGCGCGCCCGCGATTAGGATATAGACCCAGATCAGGCCGAGCGTGGCTGGGACGCACGCCCTTATGGGCATCGCGACCCCTCGCAGGACGAAGTAGATCATGGCCGCCAGTATGGCGACGTGCTGGCCGCTGATCGCCAGGACGTGAGTTATGCCGGAGGATCTGAACGCCTCGTCAAGCTCCTCCGGGATGCGCGACCGATCACCTAGAACCATGCCCCGCACGACTGCCGCCTCCTGCGGATGAAGACCGTACCCGAGAGCCACATCCGTCCGGCGGTGGACGCGGCCGATCCAGCCCTCTCCGCTCAACGGCACGACGTTGTAAGCGTCCACGACAGCGGAGATCCGTTTGGTAGACAGATATTTGGCGTAATCGAAGCCGTCTTCGCCTGGCTCCGGGACCGATATCTCTCCGTCTACGCGGACCTGATCTCCCACGCCGACGCTCAGGTCTGCGGCGGAGACTTCCACTCCGCCGCCGCGAAGGACCTCCTCACCCTCGTACCACAGGTGCTCGACCCGCAGGTCCGCCCGGTAGCCAAAGCTGCTGCGCGCCGGTGGAGAGGAGATCTCACCGACCAGGATGACCTCTCCAGGCTCCATCGCGGCAAGCTGCGCCAGCGGGTCCGGGGTCGCGAGATGCAGGAACGCGATGCCAACCCCGCCAGCCGTGAAGACCGGCAAAAGCACCGCCATCAGCCGCCAATCGAAAGCTACCAAGTCCCTAAATATGATCGCTCCGACGGCAAGAACCAGACTGGCGATGACCAGCGCTATACCCAGCGGCGGGAGCACCGTGCCCGTCACGACGCCCACGGCCACGGCTAGAGCCCAGGCGTCCAGACGAACCGGCGGCTTGAGATCCAGGTTCAGCCGTGCCGCCGAGCGGGCCTCAGATCGTTGCAAAGGGTTTGATCTTCTCCAGGGTAGCCGGCCCAATGCCGGGCACTTCCTCCAGATCCTCGACGTCTCTGAAGAGTCCGTTCGCCCGCCGGTACTCTATGATCGCCTCCGCGGTGGACGGCCCTACCTCGGGCAGCTCGTCCAAACTTTCAGCGTCCGCGGTGTTTATGTTGACCTTGAGCGGCTGCTGGCTGTCGTTGGCGACCTCTTCGAGCGACGCGCTATACACGACTTTCGGGACGCTCTCCGAGAGGCGGGAAGCGTATGCGGCGCCGCCGATCAGCACGCAGACAACCAGCAGGCTCACGACGATCTGTGGCGTGTAAGACCTGAAAAAAGACGTGAGAGGGCTGTCGGATGCACGACCCCTGCGCGTTGTGGTGTCGAAACCTTCCCTCATAGCGCCGATGTTCCGCAGACCCGGCGTCCCCAAACCTGTCCGACCCTGCGAAAGTGGAGCCGAGGGGGATCGAACCCCTGACCTCCGCGCTGCCAGCGCGGCGCTCTCCCAGCTGAGCTACGGCCCCAAAAAGACCTTCAGAGTATAGATACCGTCCCCCGAAGTGTCAACGCGGGGACGTAGAGTCTATGAACTACTCCTCCCAGTGCTCCTGAGGGGCGCTGCGCCAGAGGGATTCGAGACGATAGTAATCGCGGGCCTCGTCGGTAAAGATGTGGACGACCACGTCAATGAAGTCCAGGCTGATCCAGGCGCTCCCCTCGTCGATTCGCCGGGAGCGCGGACGATGGCCGGCCTCGATCATCTTCTCGATGACCTCCTGGGCTATCCGCCGGGTCTGGCGGTCGGTCTCGGCGCTCGCCACGATGAAGTAGTCCGTGTAGGAGACGGATTCCCGCAGGTCTATGATCACTACGTCCCTGGCGAACATCTCGGTCGCCGCCCGTGCCGCGGTCTCGGCCATCTCATAAGAGATTGCGCCTTCTTCCACCGCCTCCGGCGCCACACGCCGCATGGCCGACTCGTCGCGGCTCACAGTACCTCACTACCCTTCAAGCGTCCTCCTTCTGCGCGCTGTCCCTCTCCTGTATACAAACCTCTCTCCTCTATGACTTTGTGCACCCCTTCCGGTACCAGGTATCTAATGCTCTTGCCCTGCAACATCCTGCGCCGGATGCCGGTCGCCGAGATGTCCAGCCGGGAGCACTCTACCGCGAAGATCCGGTCGAAGTTCTGTAGACCGCTCTCCAGGTGGCCGAGCGCCGAGAGATCGTAGCCGGGCCGCGTCGCCGCCACCATGACTACTTCCTCCAGCAGCCTGTCGGGGTCCTTCCATGTGAGCAGGTTGGATACCTCGTCCGCGCCGGTTATGAAGTACCAATCGTCGTCCGGTGAGCGCTGCTTGAGTAGCGGCACCGTCTCGACGGTGTGCATGGCTCTCCCGGCATCCACCTCCACGCGGTCCACGGAGAACCGCTCGTTCCCCTCGACTGCGGCCTCCACCATCGCCAGCCGGTCCTCGGCCGTGGCCCGGACACTGGATGCCTCCTTGTGCGGGGGTATCCCTCCCGGCACGAAGATGACGTGATCCAGACCCAACTCGTCCGCGACTTGCTCGGCGATGACCATGTGCCCCAGATGCACGGGGTCGAAGGTTCCTCCGAAGATCCCTATCCTCATATCTCCCTCACCGGAAATCGAACACCACCTCACCGATCCGGACCTCGTCGCCCGGTTCGGCCCCCGCCCGCCGCAACGCCGCCACGACGCCGCGTCTCTCTAGCTGGCGCTGGAAGTTCTCGACACCCTCCGGACTCTGCCAGTCCGTCTTGAGCGCGAGACGCTCCAATTCCTCGCCCGATACCGCGTACACACCGCCGTCGTTCTCCACCCGCATGCCTTTCCACGTCGGCCGAAAGACGCGATGTTCCTCGTCGCTGATGTCGTCTTCATCAGCCATCTCCGCCAGCCGGGATTCAAGGAGATCCCGCAACTCCTGGACCCCCTCTCCGGTTTCGGCGGAGACTTGTAAAGCACCAGGGAACGTCTCTGCGAGATACTCCCGCAATTCCTCGTCCAGGAGATCTATCTTGTTCAACACGACCACTCGCGGTTTGCGGGAGAGGCCAGCCGCGTGCAGCTCCGCCAGCAACGTACCCTCGGCCCCTTCGGGGTCCTCGCTCGCATCTAAAACTAGCGCGAGCAGCCGCGCCCGCGCGACGTGGCGCAGGAAGCGGTTCCCGAGCCCGCGGCCCTCGCTGGCCCCGGAGATTAGTCCCGGTATGTCCGCTACCACGAACGGGACCGGGTACGTCTTCTCGTCTACGACCCCGAGCTGCGGCGTCAACGTGGTGAACGGATAGTCCCCGATCCTGGGCCGGGCAGCGCTCATCCGGGTGAGGAGAGAGGACTTGCCGGCGTTCGGGAGACCCACCAGCCCAACGTCCGAGAGCACTCGCAACTCCAGCCGGACCTCGCGCTCCTCCCCCGGCAGACCCCTCTCGCGGAAGGCGGGAGCCTGGCGGGTGGACGTGGCGAAGGAGCCGTTGCCCCTGCCTCCCTCGCCGCCGCGTGCAGCTACATAAGAGCCTCCGGCCTCGGCCAGATCCTCCAGCAGCCCACTCTCATCGTAGATGCGCGTGCCGACCGGCACTTCGAGCACCACATCGGCGCCTCGCTCGCCAGCGCGGTTATTACCGGACCCGTGACGGCCGCGCTCGGCCGCGATCACCTTGCGGTAAGCGTAGGGTTCGAGGGTCGATAGGTCTTCGGTGGCGCGAAAGATCACGGACCCGCCGTCACCGCCGCGGCCGCCGTCCGGACCGCCACGCGGCTTGTACTTCTCGCGGTTGAAAGAGACGCTGCCGTCACCGCCGCGGCCCCCGCGGACGACGAACCGGGCTTCATCAATGAACTGCAACGGGGCTAGATACCCCCGTAACGCGGTCTCAGGCCGTGGCCTCCTCGAGTACAGGCGCTTCGAGCACGCTGACTACCTTGCGGCCCTTGCTCCGGCCGAACACCACCTGACCGCCGGTCTTGGCGAAGAGGGTGTCGTCCGAGCCCTTGCCGACGTTCTGACCGGGATGGAGCTTCGTCCCTCTCTGGCGCACTATTATGCTACCGGCGGTAACGACCTGGCCCCCGTAACGCTTTATGCCGAGGCGCTTGCCCTCGGTATCCCTGCCGTTCCTCGACGAGCCGCCGCCCTTTTTATGAGCCATTCCCTATACCTCCAAAACCTTTATCCGGGACAGCTCCTGCCGGTGCCCGGTCTTCTTGCGATACGTCTTCTTGGGCTTGTACTTGTAAATCTGGATCTTGTCGCCCCGAACGTGCTCCAGTATCTCGACCTTCGCCGTCCGGGCCTCGAAGTCCGCCCCATCGTCGTCGACCAGGAAGCTAACCGGCAGATCCACCGAGTCCCCAGCCTCACCCTTGACCCGGTCCACGAGGATCTCCTCGCCCTGGCGCACCCGGTATTGCTTTCCACCGCTATTCAATATCGCAAACACTTACGTCTCTCCTGCTATCTTGGGGATCCTGGCAGAGGCGCGATACGCCCTCTACAGCCGCCTAGTATACCCGCCGGACCCACTATCGGCCAGTTTGCATCATATTATACATTTGGGTGTTTAGAATACTCAGCCCGCGAGTGCATGGCTATGCTCTGGAGCAGGCCCAACGATAGGACGCTGACCACGAGGCTACTTCGTCCGTAGCTGATGAACGGCAACGGGATGCCGGTTACTGGCATGATCCCCATCGTCATCCCGACGTTCACGAAAACGTGGAACAGGAAGATGGTCGCCACTCCCACGGCGATCAGCACTCCGAAGCGGTCGCGGGAGATCGTGGCGATGTGCAGGATGCGCCAGATCAGGACCAGGAACAGCACCAGCAGCACCATCCCGCCGATGAACCCGAGCCGCTCGGCGAGGTTCGAGAAGATAAAGTCGGTATGGTCCTCCGGCAGGAAGCCGAGGTTGGCGAGCGTCGTGGCGTCGAGACCTTTCCCGGTGAGGCCGCCGGACCCTATCGCGGTCTTGGACTGAGCCACCTGGTAGCCAACATCTCCGCTACCCTGAGGATCTATGAAGACGGTGAGGCGATCCTTCTGGTATCCCTGGAGTATGTCCGCCTTGAAAGCGACGACCGCGCCGAGCACAGCCAGCGCGCCCAGGGCTCCAATCTGATACAGCCGCGCCCCGCCAATATAGGTCATAGTCACGAACACAGCCCCGAAGACTAGCGCAGTCCCCAGGTCCGGCTGGATAAAGACCAATATCGCCGGGATAGAGAGAACACCTAGAGACTTCAGGAAGGTCAGGTTCTCCCGAATCGGGCTCTCCGCTATGTAACCGGCCAACACTACAACCACGAGTAGCTTCGCGAACTCCGAGGGCTGTACCTGCACGGGACCTATATCGATCCAGCGCTGAGCGCCTCCGGCGGCGGCGCCCGCCAGGATCACGGCGAGCAGCATCGCTACTATGAGGACGTAAATCGGCCGCAGGTAACGCTGCCACACACGATAGTCCACGAACGCGAGCGGGACGGCCCCGGCGAGGCCAACCGCGAACCCGAGCGCCTGGTTGGCGGCGTACGCCTGACGGTCATCGGTCCCCGCGACATACACCGCGAAGATGCCGAACACCGAGAGGGCCAGAGAGACCAGCAAGAGGACGGGATCCAGCGACCTCCACTTCTCTGAGGTCTTCGTTTTCACGGGCCTGCTACTTGCGCGGGTAAGGCTCATCTACCTTCCTTTACACGGATCACACGGAGCATCCAGCCGCAGATCAGATAGGCTAACACGGCGTTGAGCAGCGTGTCGGGGACGACGCCCGCTACAAGATAGATGCCGAGTCCCGGCCCCTGGAGACCAGCCAGGTTTATCGCCGCGAGCTGGATCAGATCGTACACCGCCACGGAGATGGCGACGGCCTGGGCCATTACGAGACGTTCGGTGTCCTTGCGACGCAGACCTCCGGCGCGCACGGCGAGAGTCCCGGCGACCAGCCCGCCGAATGCCCCTACCCCAAACAGCCCTCCCCCGAGAGCGTCTATAAGGATGCCGCCGAAAAATCCCAGCAGCACAGCCTGCAAGTCCCTGAGCCCGGAGGCGGCGAGCACCACGGCGACGATCGTGAACTTCGGAGAGATCCAACCGATACTGAGATACGGTGATAGCACGGCGTCCAGGACCGCGGCGAGCGCCACCACTACCGCGGCGCGAATAATCGAGTTATGTACCAACTTCTACCGCCGGACTACTCTCGGGTTACCAATCAACGATCACCCGCACTTCCTGGAGGTCGTCCGGGCGCGCGGCCGGCGTAACGACTATCTTCTTGTACTGGTTGATGTCTTGCGCCGATGCGGACTCGATCTTGCCTATGAGCAGACCGGGCGGGAAGAGAAGCTCGTAATCCCCTGCGCGGCCGCTGGTGACGACGAAGTCGCCCTTCTTCGCCCGCGAGCTGAGGTCCACATAGTCTACGCCGAGGTAGCCCTCCCAGTTCGTCCGCAGCATACCCTCCCCGTAGGAGACGTTCTCGTCGGTGACGGCCGGGGTCAACTCGCCGGAGGAGGGGTCGAACTGCGCGGGCGGCAGTATCCGCACCCCCGCCGCGAACATCTGGTCCGTGACGAGCATCACCTCGGCGGTATGCCGGGAGACCTGCCCGGTAGTACGCCCGACCAGGGTATTGTTGCCCACGACAACAGGCTGTTCCGGCTTTATCCCATCGTCCGCTCCGACATTGATCGTGACCCGGTTGGTGAACTGGTCTCCGACGGGCGCTATGACGCGGGCCAGAGGTCCGTACTTGTATACGCTGCGCTGCCCCTTGAGCAACTCTCGCAGGCGCGCGTTCTCACGTTCGAGGTTCGAAGCCTGAGATGCCAGCTCCGCGTTCTTGCGAGCCTCGCGCTGCAACTTCTCCTCCTCATCGTGGTTCAGCGCGCCGCCGATACGCTTACTGGTCTCCGAGAATGGTTTCGTAATCGCGGCGGTCAGGCTCCGGGCGGGCCGCAATACCTCGGCGGCACCGAGCTGAACGGTGTGCAGCGGCCCGCAGCCGCTCTTGACATCCGTGCAGTCACCCTCCTTAACGTAGACCGTAAACAGCACGAGACACGCTATACAGAGGATAAAGAGGGCCGCGAGACCGCTGGCGGCGCTGGATTTACTGCGTCCCACGATGACCGGCTAGTTGGAGGTCAGGGCGCTGCGGTAGTAGTCGATCTCTTCCAGCGACCGGCCGCTTCCGAGGGCGACGCACATCAGCGCATCCTCCGCGACGTGGACCGGAATCCCGGTCTCACGGCGCAGCCGCTCATCCATGTGCCGCAACAGGGCGCCGCCTCCGGCGAGCACCATCCCCCGGTCCATGATGTCCGAGGCGAGCTCCGGCGGCGTGCGGTCCAACGTGTCCCGGACAGCGGCGACGATCGCGTCGACAGGGACGCTGATCGCCTCTCGCACCTCCTCGCTCGTGATCACGATGGTCTTCGGAAGACCAGTCACGAGGTCCCGGCCGCGGATCTCCGCCGACTCCTCTTCCTCCAGCCGGAACGCGCTCCCAAGCTCTATCTTTAGCTGCTCCGCCGTCTGCGTGCCTATAGCGAGCTTGTACTCCTTCTGAATATATGTCGTGATCGCATCGTCCACGTCATCCCCGGCTATGCGAATGGACGACTTCGTGACTATCCCGCCGAGCGAGATAACGGCGACCTCACTCGTGCCGCCGCCGACGTCCACGATCATGGACCCCTGCGCCTCGTTGACCGGCAGCCCCGCCCCGATAGCCGCCGCCAGAGGCTCCTCTATCGTGTAAGCCTGCCGCGCCCCCGCCGACTCGGTCGCCTCCTTGACCGCCCTGAGCTCCACGCCCGTAACCCCTGAAGGCACGCACACCACGACCCGCGGACCCACCAACGAGCGGAAGATGCGGCGCTGCGGCTGCACCTTGCGGATAAAGTACGAGAGCATCTTCTCAGTGACCTCAAAGTCCGCGATCACACCGTCCTTCAACGGACGCATCGCTATAATGTTGCCCGGCGTGCGACCGAGCATGCGTTTGGCCGCCGATCCCACGGCGACCACCTTGTCGGTCTTGTTGTCTATCGCTACCACCGAAGGCTCGGAGAGCACGATTCCCTGGCCTTTGACGAACACCAGCGTGTTCGCCGTGCCGAGGTCTATCGCGACGTCCCGCCCGAACAGTCCTCCAAACATACCGCGTCCCATCTGTTCAAATTTCAGGCTCCGAACCGTAATGATACAGCCCTAGAGCATCCCATGTTCCTTCATGCTGAAGTACCCATCGCCCACGATTACGTGGTCCAGCACCTCTATGCCGAGTATCTCGGCCGCGTCGACGAGCCTGCCCGTTACCTGGCGATCCTCGCGGCTCGGTTCTACCCTGCCGCTCGGATGGTTATGCGCCAGCACGACGCTAGCCGCGCTCGCCCGGACAGCCGGTTTAAAGACCTCGCGGGGATGGACGAGAGAGTTCGATAGCGTGCCGATGGAGACCGTCGAGATCTCCAGTACCTCATTCTTCGTATTGAGCAGCACGGCGACGAAATTCTCTCGATCACGATTCGCGATCCGCCCCCTCAAGAGCCCGTCAACGTCCGCTGGCGATGATATCACGGGCCGACCGGGGTTGCGAACTCTGCCGAGCCGTTTTCCAAACTCTACCGCCGCCAGTATTATGCACGCTTTTGCCTCTCCGACACCGTGGATCTTGACGAGGTCATGGACGGAGACGTTGTGGAGCCCGAAGAGGTCCCCGCTATCGGAGATCACCTCGCTGGCGAGCTCGACCGCCGTCTTCTCGCGGCTACCAATGCCGAACATGATGCCCAGAAGCTCCGCGCTGGAGAGCGCCTCCGGCCCCTCGGAGAGCAGGCGCTCACGTGGACGCAGTTCGGGCGGCAGTTGTTTTATCGTGTAGCGTCGGCGCTCCATTGGGACATTCTAATAGAGACGCACCCCGAAACCAGCGAGCATCCGGCCTGTCAGGGCCAGCGGGAGCCCGACGACGTTTGTGTAATCGCCGCCAATCCACTCTACGAAACGAGCAGCCCGGCCCTGAATCGCGTAGCCTCCCGCCTTTCCGATACCTTCCCCGGACAGCGCATAGGCTTCGCGTTCCTCCCGCGGTATCTCCCGCATCCTGACGCTCGTTATCGAGTGACGGATAATGATCTGCTCACCACGGGTCACCGCCACGCCCGAGTAAACTTCATGGACGCGGCCGTGAAGCAAGGACAGCATCCGGCGAACTTCCTCGGGATCGCCGGCCTGACCAAAGATCCGCTCGTCAATGGGGAGATCGGTCCGGTACACGACCGTGTCAGCGGCCAAGACGACTCTACCCGGTTCGATCTTGGCGACGGCCAGGGCCTTGCCGCGGGCATTCGCGAGAACCGTCGCTACCGGACCTTCGAGCGTAACCTCTGGGAAGCCGCTCTTGCGCGTCTCAAAATCGTAGCCCGCCTGGTGGAGCAGATCCACGCGGCGGGCCGATTCCGATGCCAGTATGAATCGCGAGTCTGGCAGCTTACTCGAAGAAGAGCTTGAGCTCGCGGGCAGCACTCTCAGGGGAGTCGGAGCCGTGGACGAGGTTGTCGGGCATGCTGAGGGCGAGATCTCCCCGGATCGTACCGGGCGCGGCCTCCGCCGGGTTGGTGGAACCCATGAGGTTGCGCATGACCTTGATCGCGCCCTCCCCCTCGACGCGCATGGCGACAACCGGCGTTGAGGTTATGAACTCGACCAGCTCTCCGAAGAAAGGTTTCTCGCGGTGCTCGGCGTAGTGCTGCTCGGCCAGCTCTCGGCTCACGTCCATCAGCTTGAGGCCACGGATATCCAGGTTCTTCGCCTCGATGCGGCGGATAATCTCACCGATAAGACGCCGGCGCACGCCGTCTCCTTTTACCAGTATCAGGGTCTGTTCCATTGTTGTCTCCTTCTAGAGGTTGATTCGTTTGCCGCTGCGCTGGTTGGTGCCGCAGTACGGGCACGTCTCCCATTCCATCTTGAGCGGTTTGTCGCACTGGATGCACGACTTCTTGAGCTCCCAGTTGCAGTTCGGGCAGACCAGGTAATCCTTCTCCACGATATTGCGGCAGTTCGGACAGAGTAAGACCCGGTTGCGAAGCTCGCCTTCGAGCACGGCAAGCTCAAGCTCCCGCTCGCGGGAGTCCAGGAGGTACTCGGGAGGACGCACTATCAGGTAGATAAGCGTGCCGAGAAACGGGAATATCACCGCGACTATGCCCCAGAAGATCTTCATGGCGCCGCGCCGTGAGGCGTCGGTGTAGGTCCAGTAGATCAGCGCTATCCACAGGCACGCTACCAGCAATAGGAGTAACTGCCCCGCGATACGCAGGAACGGGCTCGTCAGGAAGTTCTCTATTATCTTGAACGGGTCGGTATCCTGCTGGAGTAGCGGGATCTGCAGCGCGGCGTTCAAAGGATGAACCTGATCATGGCGAAGTAGCCGACGGTGAAAGATACAGCGGCCAGGATGAGCAGCAGCACGGCTAATTTCCAGGTCCCGCTAACCTTCACGAAGCGCCCCCAGAACCGCCGCTCCAGTGTACAAAGATCCAGTCACTAACACCACTCCGTCTACTCTCCTCATCTCCTCGACCGCAACTTCGAGAGCATCACCGGCGTATGTTACCACCAGCGACCGTGGATCTCCGGCGCGTACCCGGCGAAGCTCATCAGCCACTGCCTCCGGCTCCGCAGCCCGGTCGCTTAGAGGACGAGTAATTACTATGAGATCCACCTCGCCCGCCAGAGCGGCGAGCATTCTCGCAGCGTCTTTATCCCGCAACACACCGAAGATCAAACCCAGCGGCCGGCTGCCATATAGCCGCCGCACCCCGCCGAGCGCGGCCTCTATCCCGGCGGCGTTGTGGCCTCCATCCACCACGACCGGCACGCCTCTGACCTCATGGACCTCGAAACGGGCCGGCAACACCCCCGCGACGCTCCGCGCCACCCTCTCGCGTTCCTCCCAGCCCAGGTCTCGACCGGTGATGTTTTCCGCGACCAGCACACCTAGCCGCACGTTGCCTTCGGCATACGGCGGAAGTCCAGCCTCTGCTCCCCGATCCGGCTTCCTGCGCTCCTCCTCTGGAGGCAGCTCTACGGTCCGCGCCTTCACGGAGGCCGCTACACCGCGAGCGACGTTCAGGACGGCGGGATCGCCGGTGCCGAGGAAGAGAGTCGCGCCGGGCCGCAGGCTCGCCAGCTTCTCCCTGGAGATCTCCTCGACCGTCTCACCCAGGTACTCGGTGTGATCGAGGCTTACATTCGTCAGCACTACAGCCTCTGCCGGCGCCGCCGAGGTCGCATCGTGGCGAGCGCCGAGGCCAGCCTCCAGTACGGCGAAGTCGAGACCCGCATCATGAAAGAGCTTGATGGCTCCGGCCGTCAGCAGCTCGAACTGCGACGCCGGAACGCCGTTCGCGTCGGCGAGCGCGATAGTCTCACCCATCGCCCCGGCGAAGTCTTCTTCGGTGATGAATCGACCCCGGATCATCACCCGCTCGGTGTATGAGAGTACGTGCGGCGAGAGGTACGCGCCGGAGGTAAATCCCAACGTTTCGAGCGCGGAAGCTATCGCCACAGCGGTGGTCCCCTTGCCGTTAGTACCCACGACCTGCACTATCCGCAGCCCACGCTCCGGTTTGCCGAGAAGGTTCAAGAGTCTCTCTATGCGCTCGAAACCAAGAGTTACGTGGCGGCGGCGGTCGAGTTCTTCACAGACCTCGTGGAACAAGCGGGGATGCTCCAACGGTTTACAGGTAGTCTTGGAGCCGCTGGTTCAGCGTGTCGAGCATGCGGGTGTTCACGTCGAGCTTCTCGCGCTCGCCAGCGACGACGTGTCCGGGGGCGCGCTCCACGAACTTCTCATTCGAGAGCTTGCCCTGACCGCGCTTTACCTCTCCTTCGACCCGCGAGATCTCTTTGCGAAGGCGCTCGATCTCGCCGCGCCGCAACTCCTCCGTCAGGGCCACCTCTACCACCACGTCGCCAGCAGGGAGCGCCGCGCGGAACGCTCCGTCCATGTCCTGCACGGGCGACACACCGGCCAGCGCCTGGAAGACATCGGCTTCCACACCGTCCGGCAACCGGCCGTCGAGCTCTCCTTCGACCCTAGACTCGGCCCGGAAGGACCTCACGGCAGAGACGGCGCGCCTGGTGCGTTCGAGCAGCCGGTCCGCTTCCGCATCTTCGAGCGCCGCATCGAAGGCGGGGAACTCCTGGCGTATCAGCATTCCCTTGCCACCGAGCACGCGGTACATCTCCTCGGTCACGAACGGCATGACGGGATGCAGCAGCTTGAGTATCCCGGTGAAGACCTCGCGGAGCACGCCAGGCGTCGCGGGTGAAGGCACGGCCTTCGCTATCTCTATGTACCAGTCGGCGAACTGGTGCCAGGCGAAGTCGTAGATCCGGCGCATCGCCTCCGAAAACTCGCACTCTTCCAGAAGCGCGTCGTACTCACGAGCCGCGCGATTGAACTCCGAGAGGATCCAACGGTCCGAAACGGACAGCTCTCCGCTCTCTTCCGCCTCGGGGTAACTGAGCACGAACCGCGTCGCGTTCCACAGCTTGGTAACGAACGCGCGGCCCATGGAGGCTCGCTCGTAGGAGTAGGCGAAATCCTGGGTGGAGGACTGGTAGAGCAGCCCGAACCGTACGGCGTCGGTGCCGTACTCGTCGAACAGGTCGAGCGGGTTGATGGTGTTCCCCTTCGACTTGCTCATCTTGGTGCCATCCTCTGCGAGGACGATGGAGTGGACGTTGATCTTTCGGAACGGCACCTCGCCCCTGAAGCGCAGCCCGCTCATGATCATGCGCGCGACCCACAGGTACATGATCTCCCGCGCCGTCGCCAGAAGACTCGTCGGATAAAAGTACTCCAGGTCCTCGCTCTCCTCGGGCCATCCGAGCGTGGCGAACGGCCACAGACCACTGCTGAACCACGTATCCAGGACGTCCGGGTCCTGCTCGAAGCCAGTGCCCGGCGACTCTTTAGATGCGACGACCTCGCCGTCCGGGCCATACCAGACCGGGATACGATGCCCCCACCAGAGCTGGCGCGACACGTTCCAATCCTGGAGGTTCTCAAGCCACCGGATCGACTCCCGCCGCCACGAGTCGGGGTAGACGTTGATCTTACGCTCCTGGAGAGCCTCGATGGCGGGTTCCGCCAGCTCTCGCATCGCGACCCACCACTGCTCCGAGAGCCAGGGCTCGATGACCGTCCCGCACCTGTCGCAGTGCCCGACCCGGTGCGGATAGTCCTTGACCTCTCCGAGCAGCCCCTCCGCTCCGAGTCCTTCCACCACGGCCTTCCGGGCGTCCTCCCGGCTCATCCCCTCGAACTTCGCGCCGTTGGCGTTGATCGTACCGTCCGGGTTCAGGACGTTGACGGGCGCGAGTCCCAGCCGCTGACCGATATCGAAGTCGTTCGGGTCGTGGGCGGGTGTGACCTTGAGCACGCCGGTGCCGAACGACGGGTCCACATAGCCGTCGGCGAAGACCTCGATCTCCCGGTCCACGAACGGCACCCACACTCGGCGCCCGACCAGCTCCGTATATCTTTCGTCGTCCGGGTTTACGACGAGCGCCACGTCGCCCAGCATGGTCTCCGGGCGGGTCGAGAAGACCTGTGCGTAGTCCCTGCCGTCCGGTCCGGGACCCTTGCCGTCCACGAACGGGTAACGAAGGCCGTAGAGCTTGCCGTTCACCTCCTCGTAGTTGACCTCAAGGTCCGAGATGGCGGAGCGGTCGTGGGGACACCAGTTGGTGATGCGGTTCCCCTTATATATGAGACCCTCGTTGAAAAGCTTCACGAAAGCAGTCAGTACTGCGTCTATGTACTCCTCGTCCATCGTGTAGCGGAGCCTGCGCCAGTCGGCCGAGGCTCCGAGACGCCGGATCTGGCCGAGGATCTGGGAGCGCGACTCTGCGGCGAACTCTCGGCAACGTTCAACGAACTCTTCGCGCCCGATGTCGAATCGGGTCTTCCCCTCTTCGCGCATGAGCTTGCGCTCGACGACGTTGTGCAGCGCTATGGAGGCGTGGTCCACCCCCGGCAACCACAGCGCCTCGTAGCCCTTCATTCTGGCATGACGGATGAACGTATCCTGGATCGAGAAGGTAAGCGCGTGCCCCATGTGGAGTGCCCCCGTCACGTTCGGCGGAGGCATCACGATGCAGAAGGCTTCCTTCTCCGGGTTCGGGTCCGCGTCGAAGGCGCCGGAGCGCTCCCACTCAGCGTAGACTCTCTCCTCGACCTCTCTGGGGTCGTATGTCTTTGGTATCTCGGCCTGGCTCAAGAGGCGGTGCGGGGAGTCTCTTCGTCGTATGAGTAGTCCGACCCGGAGCCCGTTACGAGCGAGGGCTGTACGCCTTCCTTGACCGTGTCCGCGTCCACGACGCACTTGGATACGTCCGACCGGCTCGGAAGCTCGTACATAGTCGGGAGCAGAGCCGTCTCCAGGATGCTCCGCAGGCCGCGCGCTCCGGTGCCGCGCTCCAGCGCGAGCTCTGCCACCGCCTTGAGGGCGTCCTCGGTGAAGTTCAGGTCCACCTTGTCGTAACGGAAGAACTGCCGGTACTGGCGCACGAGAGCGTTCTTCGGCTCGGTGAGGATGCGGATAAGATCCTTCTCCTCCAGGCTACGGAGCGTCGAGATGACGGGCAGACGCCCCACGAACTCAGGGATGAGCCCGTACTTGAGAAGATCCTCGGGCTGCACGTGTTTGAACTCGGCGCCCGGCTCCTCCTCGACCCTCGTGGTCGTGTCGCTGCCGAAGCCGATGCTCTTCTTGCCTATGCGCTGCCGGATGACCTCCTCCAGCCCGCCGAAGGCACCGCCGCAGATGAACAGGATGTTCTTCGTGTCTATCTGCAGGAAGTCCTGGTGAGGATGCTTGCGTCCACCCTGCGGCGGCACGCTCGCTACGGTGCCCTCCAGGATCTTCAGGAGCGCCTGCTGCACGCCCTCGCCCGAGACGTCGCGGGTGATCGAGGGGTTATCGGACTTGCGGGCGATCTTGTCGATCTCGTCTATGTAAATGATGCCCGTCTCGGCCTTCTTCACGTCGAAGTCGGCGGCCTGGATGAGCTTGAGGAGTATATTCTCCACGTCCTCGCCCACGTAGCCGGCCTCGGTGAGCGCGGTGGCGTCGGCGATGGCGAAGGGAACGTTCAGGATGCGGGCGAGCGTCTGCGCGAGCAGCGTCTTCCCCGAACCCGTGGGACCGAGCAGCAGGATGTTCGACTTCTGCAGCTCGGTGCCGTCGGAAGAATCGGGCCCCATCGAGATCCTCTTGTAGTGGTTGTAGACTGCGACGGCGAGCACCTTCTTCGCGTCCGCCTGGCCTATAACGTACTCGTTGAGGATGCGGTTGATCTCCCGGGGCTTCGGGAGGTCGTCGTCCTTCAGGACCTCCGGGCCGGAGAACTCCTCGTCGATGATCTCATTGCAGAGCTCGATGCACTCGTCGCAGATGTAGACGCCGGGTCCTGCTATGAGCTTCCTGACCTGGCGCTGGCTCTTCCCGCAGAAAGAGCACTGCAACTGGTCTGACGGGTCCCTCATGAGTTACGGCCTCCCGAGCCTCGCTCCGCTTGCACGTCCCCTCCCGCCGGCATACTAATGCTGCCGGACGATGTTGTCGATGACACCGTACTCGACGCCCTCCTCGGCCCCCATTATGTAGTCCCGGTCGGTGTCGCGCTCGATCTTGTCATACTCCTGTCCGGTGTTCTCGGCCAGGATCTGGTTCAGTCGCTGCTTGGTGAGGATGAGCTCCTTGGCGTGGATCTCCACGTCGGAAGCCTGTCCCGCCAGTCCACCAACGCTCGGCTGGTGCAGCAATATGCGGGTGTTCGGCAGCGCGTTCCTCTTACCTTTCGCACCGGCGGCGAGCAGGAAGGCGCCCATCGAGGCGGCCATGCCCAGCGCCGTCGTCGAGATGTCCGGCTTCACGAACTGCATCGTGTCGTAGATCGCCAGCCCCGCCGTAACACTGCCGCCCGGCGAGTTTATGTACAGGTTGATGTCCTGCTCCGGGTCCTCGCTTTCGAGGTGCAGTAGCTGCGCCATGATGGCGTTCGCTACCTGGTCATCCACCGGCGTCCCAAGGAAGATGATGCGGTCCTTGAGGAGCCGCGAGTATATGTCCATCGCCCGCTCACCGCGCGGGCTCTGCTCTATAACATACGGGATTACACCCTGCGGATCGTAATAGCTCACTGCTGCTCTCCTTCGCTAGTCTCTGTCTCGCCGCCCGGCTCAGCGACGGCCACTGCCTCGTCGGAACCCTCTTCTGACGGTTCTTCTTCCGCCGGCTCCTCTTCCTCCGGCATCTCCACGGCGACGGCGTTCTCGACCAGGTAGTCGAGCGCCTTCTGCCGGGCCATCTCTTCCTGCAGGAGAGCGAAGGTGCCGTTCGCGCGCATCATCGCTGCGATCTGCTCTGGAGATTGCTCGCTGCCTTCGGCGATGTGCCCGATCTCGTGCATTACCGCTTCGTCATCGGCCTCGATACCTTCCTTCGCGGCGACCGCGTCGAGCACCAGTTCCTTCTTCACGGTGTCTTCCGCGTCGGGCCGGACGCGCTCCTCCATGTCGTGGTGGCTGGCGCCGGCGAGCTGGTAGTACTGCTCCGGCTCCATCCCCTGAGCCCGGATGCTCCGCTCGAAGCTCTCGACCATCTCGTGAGCCTTCTCGTGGACCATGACCTCCGGGATCTCGACCTCGGCCCGCTCGGCCACCGCGTCCAGCACTCGTCCGCGGAACTCGCCCTCGACCCGCTGCTCTATCGCCGCCTCTAGCTGCTCCCTCACCGCAGAGCGCAACTCGTCCAGCGTCTCGAACTCGCTCGCCTCCTTGGCGAAGTCGTCGTCCAGCGGCGGCAGGTCGCGCTCCTTTATCTCCTTGAGGTGGACGTGGAAGAGGACCGCCTGCCCGCGCAGCGACTCCTCGGCATAGTCCATCGGAAACGTAACTCCGAACTGCTTTCGCTCCCCGGCGTTCATCCCGACGAGGTTCTTCTCGAAGTCCTCCAGGAGCTCGCCGCGACCGATCTCCAGCATGTAGTCCTCGGCGTCGCCGCCCTCCAGCGGTTCGCCGGTCGCCATCCGCTCGCCCCGGAAGTCAATGATCGTGAAATCGCCCTCCTGCGCGGCACGGTCCTCGACCGCCGCGAGGGTGGCGAACTGTCCGCGCATCTCCTCTAGCTGCGCCTCGACCTGCTCGTCCGTTACCTCGACCTCGCGCTTCGGGACCTCAAGACCCGTGTACTCGCCGAGCTTCGCCTCCGGGCGAACTTCCACGGTCGCCGAGAACTTGAAGCCCTCCTTCTCATCCATCGGGTCGTCGAACTCGATCTCGGGGCGGTCTATCGGGCGCAGATCGGTCTCGACCACGGCGCTCGAATACCAGTTCGGGAGCTGCTCCTGGAGCGCCTCCATGAAGATGTAGTCGCGGCCGACGTGGTTCTCTATAACCCGCCGCGGAGCCTTACCGGGACGGAACCCCGGCACCCGCACCTGGCGGCCAAGCTCCTTGACCTTCGCCTCGACTCCCTTGCGGACGGCCTCCCCCGAGACCTCTACTTCCAGCCGGACCTTATTGTCTTCCAGCTTCGTTACGTTCGCCGTCATACGCTCCAACTCTTCTCGACTACCATCCCGGCCACAGCAGAGCTACGGCAGAGTGCGAGAGGCGGGACTTGAACCCGCACGCCGCTAGGGCACTAGATCCTAAATCTAGCGTGTCTACCATTCCACCACTCTCGCTCGCCTCATAGATCAGATAGAAATCCACGGCCGGATTATAACAGCCACCCCTCCCCCGCCCGGCTCTACAGCGCCCTTTACGCTAACGGCGCACAGGCTTTGCTCCGCCCGACTTCATGGCCGCGCAACGCCGTTCAGGGCGCCTGGTAGCGAAACTCCCGCAGGAGTGCCTGGTTCGCCTGCGTGTCGGGCCTGAGCACCTGCTCGCCGTCCGGCAGGGTCTCGGGAGTCCCCTTGAGCTGGGTCGCGGTCATCCTCGCCTCGCGTCCGTGCTGCAGCAAGACACGTCCCAGAGTAATGGCCTCCTGTACGCCCATGTCTGTCTGGACGTGATCCTCAATAGTGGCGGCGACGGACGGCAGCTTTCGCACACCGTTCCAGCGGAGTGCCTTGCTTCTCAGGGCGGCGACGAGTTGCTGCTGGCGCTCTATGCGATCGAGGTCCCCACCCGGAGTGCCACGGTACCGGGCGTAGAGCAGGGCGCGGCGACCGTTGAGATGTTGCACGCCTTCCTTGATATGAACATTGGGTGGAAAGCCGCCCTTGGAATCGACGGTAACGCCCCCGATATCATCCACGACGGCCTCGAAACCCTCGAAGTCCACTATAGCGTAGCGGTCTATGCGGATGTCGGCGTAATTCTCCAGCGCGGATACCGTCTGAGAGACCCCACCATACGAGTAAGCCGCGTTGACCTTGCTCTCGACCCCCGGCGACACCTCCACCATCAGGTCCCGCGGCACCGAAAGCAGCTTGATCATGCCGCTCTGCGGCGATATCCGCACCAGCATTATGGTGTCCGAGCGCCTCGCCGTGCTACCGCTGCCATCGTTCGGCTTATCGTCGACACCGAGAACCAGTATGTTGATGGGGTCTCCCCCGAGCAGGCTGCCGCCGTTCTTGTCGAATGAGGCATGTGTCGCCTTCAAGTTGACGAGAGGGTTGAGATCGCTGGCCCGGTCAACCCCCAGCGACCGGGCCAGAGGAGCGCCCCCCACCTGCGCGCCAGCTCCAATCAAGACGGCCAAGACCGCGGCCACGCAAGCAGACATCAACAACCACCGGCTCCGGGACGTGCCGGCGTTGCGCGTATAATCCTGGAACTCCCTCACCCGGCGAAGTCTAATCCCCGCGGTGCGCTACCGCAACGCGGCCCGTTAATCCAGGGGATCAGACACAGCCCGGCACCTTCCCGGATCGCGCAGTTTCTAGCAGCGCCGTGATCTCCCCGGTCGATGGCGACTCTCGAAGAGGATCTTCGCGCGACTTACCCGTCACCATCTAGAATGAGGAGTCCGGCATGCAGCGTCTCGCCCATGGCTGAACCGGGAGCCGGCAACACGGACTCCTGTAGCGCGCCTTCAGGAAGCCGGACATCCGCGCCGGGCGAGCGCTTCTGTTGACTATCCCTGAGCGGCTGGCTCGCGGGTTCCGTTACCGGCGCCGACTTCCTCTTCCACCGTCCGGCCTCGCGGCTCAACGTCCGGCTCCGCATGTTCACCGCGAGCCGTCAGAACGTCGCGGATAAACAGATCATAGACAAACGCTCCCACCACGCCGCCGATCAACGGTCCGACGATTGGCACCCAAAAATAGTAGTTCACGCCGGGCAGCGCCACGTCGCCCCATCCGGCGAGCCACGCAAACACCCGGGGACCGAGGTCACGAGCGGGGTTGATAGCGTAGCCTGCATTCGCGCCGAAAGACATACCGATCGCCGCGACCGCGAGCCCCACCAGGAGCGGGGCCATGTTGGACTTCGGCGGCTGGTTGAGGACGTCCACGAGCGCGAAGACGATGAGCACCAGGAAAGCGGTGCCGATGATTTGGTCTATCAAGGGTCCTATGTTGCTGCCGTTAAAATAAGGCGCGGGGAATGTCGCGAAGATGCTGAAAGTCGCGGTCGAGTCCGCCGCGCCCCGCGTTATGTTCTTCGCGTTCTCGAAGCTCGCTATGGCGTTATGGTAGTTGAGATAGACCAGCGCGGCTCCCGCGAAGGCGCCGACCATCTGGGCCGCCATATATCCGGGAACCTTGCTCCACGGGAAGCCCCGTTTCACCGCGAAGGCCAGCGTCACAGCCGGATTGATGTGCGCGCCGCTAATACCCCCCGCCACGTAGACCGCAAAGGTGACGGCCAAGGCCCATCCAAAGGCTATAAGCAGCCAGTCGCCGCTAGCCGCGAAGATCTCCTTGCCACGCCCCGACTGGTTCAACGCGGCCACGGTCATGGCTACCACGCCGTTGCCGAACGCGATCAGGACGAAAGTACCCAGGAACTCCGCGGATAGCTCCCCCCATATCGTAGACCGCCATCCTCCCCGGGCCGGTGTCGATACCGCTGACATGATTGTTTCTCCTCTCTATACCTGACGCCGCTCGAAGCAAGCCCGGCTCAAGCTGGGATGCTCACCCAACCGAATACCTGGCCCGCCGGACGGCGCGTCGCGGTCCGGTTGCCGGATGCGTCAGCTTCACGATGAAGCAGATAGCCGCTGTAGCCGGGCGAGGTCGAAGTTCATCACGTACGCGCAGTTCTCACAGATAAGCTGCGCGCGCTCCAGGCGATGACCTCCGTAACCTTCCTGCATTCCGGCACCGAGAACCGTAGCCTCTTCCATACGGAACTCTTCAGCCCCGCATACGGGACAGGCCAGGTTTCCACCCCTTGACTGAATAGACCGGCGCATCTCTTCCAAGCTCATATGTAGTCTGGTCGCCATGTCACGCACCTCCTTTTCTCGTTCGGTAACGCGGTACAGAGCCCATCGTTCATACACCTAGCGGTCTACAGACACCCACCTCCAGACACCTTGCCAACCAGGTCGTAATCCTGTTGGGGATCGAGAGACCACGCTTCCACTCCACACCGGAACAGGTTCTCGCAGGCGATGGGGTAAAGCGCCGGACGTACTCCCGGAATACTCACGTAGCGGACGATAGAGAGCGTTGACTATCAGCCCCCGAAAGGATAAGAGGTGTCTTGGCACTTTCCCACTCTTTCCCGTTCTTATCACATAGTTTACATCCGCTTCTAGATCACCTTTTAAGATCCTATTAAGGCTCTTTAAACTTCTCATTAAACTGTTCGTCGCTCTTGCCCTCAGCGAGCCGCAGGAGGCAACTCCTCCGCAAAACAGCCTCCCTGGCTTGCGGAGTGAGACCCTCCACATGCACCAGAGACTGACCCATATGCAACGATGTCATTTCACCGAATCGGCAGCTTCGACCGCACCATTTGCCGCCGGTCAGTACCTCTCTCCCCGGCAAAATCATGAAAGGCATGGGCGAAAAGATCAGAGGGATCAAGAGAAGAACCTGGAAACGATCAACCAGAGACGGATTTCGACATCGTACGCATCCCGTCCGTACCATTCGGGCAGGGACATCCATCGATCTCGTTCAGGACAGGAGGGTGACCGACGGGGCTCGAACCCGCGACCTTCGGAGCCACAATCCGATGCTCTGCCAACTGAGCTACGGCCACCATGTACGCGGATGATTCTACCAACAATCGGGCGCGCCCGGCAGGACTCGAACCTGCAACCTGCGGATTAGAAGTCCGCTGCTCTATCCAGTTGAGCTACGGGCGCACGCTACGCGCGGCGGTAGAGAGCGGGTGAGGGGAATCGAACCCCCATAACCAGCTTGGAAGGCTG
>DASSMB010000069.1:0-3665 GCA_035689095.1 Rubrobacteraceae bacterium
GGCGACCGGGACCGGGAGCAGCGAGGTCGGCTCGTCGAGGATGAGGAAGTGAGGACGCATGGCTAGCGCTCCAGCTATGGCGACGCGCTGCTTCTGGCCGGAGGAGAGGTCTTCGATAAGCCGCCCACGGATGTCTTCCAGTCCTAGCGCCCGCAACGAGGACTCGACCCGCTCCCCTATCTCCTCGCGCGGCAGCCCAAGGTTCTCGGGGCCGAAGGCCACGTCGTCCTCCAGCCGGTTCATGACGAGCTGGTCGTCGGGGTCCTGGAACACGACCGAGACCCGGCGCCGGATCTCCCACTGGTTCTCCTCCGTCACCGGGACGCCGTCTATCCGGATACCACCCTCCGTCGGGTACATGATGGCGGTCAGGAGCTTGACGAGCGTGCTCTTCCCCGACCCGTTATGGCCGATGACCGCCACGAACTGCCCCCGATCTATCCGCAGGTCGAGGTCGCGCAGCGCGGGGACGGCATCCTCCTCACCCGTCCGGTAAGTGAATGAGAGCCCTTCTATCTCGATCATCGCGCTCGCATATGCGCTCGCGCTTGCTTCCGCGTCACCCCGCGGCTAGTACCGGCGCTCTTCGTCGGACCGCGTCTCCGTGGCCGTGGTACGTCCGCTGCGGACCAGCATTACGCCCCGCACCACCACGACCGTGACGACGGCGGCCAGGACCGCCTCGGCTATGGCCTGCGGGAGTATCGGCACGACCGCCGCCAGCGGCAGGTATCCGAACAGCACACCCAGGCCGAGCACCCCGACCGTGTTGGTGAACGAGCCCAGGACCCCGGCCGCCGCGGACGCGAGGTCCACGCTCCACCTCTTGAGCCCCACGAACACGAGCCACGCCACCACGCCGATCAGGAGCCGCGGCACTATAGCCACTATCGGGTCCTTGAAGAGCGGTATCTCAGCGTACAGCCAGGAGTAGATGCCGAAGATGCCGCCCACGATGACCCCGACAACCGGACCTTCGAGGGCGCTCCCCAGGATCGCGGGTACGTGCATGATCGTCGCGCTGCCCGCCAGGTTCGGGACCGGGATGAATCCCAGCCGCGTCGCCCCTAGAAACACCGCGATGGCCCCCAGAACCCCCGCTATGACTATCTGCCGGACGCCGAGCCCGAACCCCGAGCCGCGCCTCTCACTACCCGTACCCGTCGCCATGAACCGCCTCCTTTTCCCCGATTGTATTACCGGCAGGACAGCAAAGTTGCTCCCGCTCGGCCTACCGAAGTATCCGTATCTATATGCAAACTGTCAATACATCTACAGCGGCGGCGTGAAGCGTCCGTCGGCGGCGGTCCAGCCGCCGTCCACGAGCATGAAGCCGCCGGTGACGTAGGAGCTCGCCTCGGAGGCCAGGTAGACGACCATACCGACCATCTCGTGCGGCTGCGCCCAGCGGCCCAGGATGCCCCCCTTCGCGTAGGCGTCGTACCACTCGGGGTTGTTCTTGATCTGGGCCGTCAGCGGCGTCTCGACCACACCGGGCGCGATAGCGTTCACGCGGACGCCGCGAGGTCCGAGCTCGGCGGCGAGTGCCCGGAGCATCTGGACGGTGCCGGCCTTCGTCGCGGCGTAGATGCCCTGGCCCGGCTCCACCGTCTGGGCGCGGATGCTGGCGAAGGCGATGATGCTCCCCGAGCCGCGCTCGGCCATACCGCGCCCGAACTGGCGGACGAGGCGGAAAGTGCCCTTCAGGTTCAGGTTCACTATCCGGTCGAACTCTTCGTCCGAGATCTCCAGCACCGGCTTCCTGACGTTGACGCTCGGCGTGCTCACCAGCACGTCGGGCGTGCCGATCTCCTGCGCTATCGCCTCGACGCTCTCCGAGTTGAGCATGTCCATCCCGACGGCCACGCTCTTGCCGCCGCTCTTTCGCACCTCCGCCGCCGTCGCCTCCGCCGCCTCGGCGTTCACGTCCGCCGCGAGGACCTCGGCCCCGAACGCCGCCAGCCCGTGGGCGCTCGCCTCCCCGATACCGCTCCCCGCCCCGACCACGAGCGCGGTCTTGCCGGTCAGGTCGAACATCCTGGCGTAGTCAAACATCGGCGTCCTTTCCGTAGCAGTAGTACATCGCCGTCGCGGCGTAGAGCTTGCAGGTGGTGAACAGCTCCTCCTCGCCCACCCACTCGTCCTTATGATGCGGTATCTCGCGGTTTCCCGCGCCCGTGGTGACGATGGGGATGCCGGCCCGAGCGTGCAGGAAAGTGCCGTCCGTCGCGCCGGGCACGCCGTTGTAGCGCGGCTCCTCGCCGGTGAGCCGGGTGTAGGCCGCCGCCATCGCCCGGACCAGCGGATCATCCATCGGGGTCTCGGTCGGAGGGCGCTCCTCGATCACCTCCAGCGTCGCGCCGAAGTCCGGGTCCGCGAACTTCAGGCGGGCGAGGATCTCCCGCAGGCGTTCGACCAGCCCCTCGTGCGACTGGCTCGGGGTTGTGCGGATGTCCAGGGCGACGTAGGCGCTGGCGGGGATCACGTTAATCTGGGGCTCGCCGCAATCCGGTCCCATCAGGATCGTCGGCGTCAGGCTCGGGTATCCCAGGAACGGGTCCTCACCGTGACGCTCGATCTCCTCTTTCTCCAACTCCTCGACCGCCACTACGAACCGGGCCGCCCGCGTCACCGGGTTGACGCCGCTCAGGGGCATCGCCCCATGCGCCATCCGGCCCCGCACCGTTACCTCCACCCGCAGAGCGCCCTTCTGCTTCACGCAGAGCTGGTTCTCCTCCGGCTCGCAGATGACCGCGCCGTCCACCCCATCGGCGTATCCGCGCTCGATGAACGCCTTGATGCCGGTCATCATGCCCTCTTCATCCACCGGATGGCAGAGGACGAGTCTGCCGGGTAACGGGATGCCCGAGTCCTTGATGGCGCGCACCGCCACCATAGCCGCTGCAAGGTTCCCCTTCGTGTCGCAAGCCCCGCGCCCGTAGATGCGGCCATCGAACCGCTCCGCCTCGAAGGGCGGGTACGTCCAGTCCTCCGCATCTCCCTCCGTCACCACGTCCGTGTGTCCCTCGAAGAGCAGGGTCCTGCCGGGCCGGTCGCCCTCCCACACCGTCCAGACGTTCGGGCGGCCCGGCGCAACGTTCTCCGTCCGCACGTCGAAGCCGGCGTGTTCGAGGTAGTCGGCGACGAACCGGGCAGCGCGGGTCTCGTTGCCGTCGGGATCATCGGGATGGTAGACGCTCGGGATGCGGACCAGATCCTGCGTCAGGCGCACAAGCTCTTCGCGGTCGATCCGGCGCAAGACGGCGTCGAGGAGTTCCTCGAACTCGGGATCTGCGGCTGTCTCCCCCGGCAGCTCCGGCAACGGCTACTCGCTCGCCGGTGTGCCGCTCGCCCCGATGGTAGGCGTCACGACCTCCTCGACCTCCTCCAGGCTGCGCTCGTGCCGGACGGCAAGGACGGCGACGAGGCCGGCCAGCAGGATCAGGACCGCCAGGAAGAGCATCCCACCGTAAGTAGATCCAGTCCTGTCGCTCAGGAAACCGACGACGTAGGGACCGACGAAGCCGCCGAGGTTCCCGACCGAGTTGACCAGCGCGATCCCCGCGGCCGCCGCCGTGCCGCTCAGGAACGCCGTCGGCAGCGACCAGAACGTCGCCAGCGCGCTGTAAATGCCGAGCGCCGCGATGGTCAGGGCCAGCATCTGG
>DASSMB010000070.1:0-3421 GCA_035689095.1 Rubrobacteraceae bacterium
GCGCCGGACTCCTCCTACGGCACGCCGGATGACTTGAAAGGTCTGATCCAGGCCGCGCACCAGAAGGGACTTCAGGTCTTCCTGGACGTTGTCTACAACCACTTCGGCCCGGAGGGGAACTACCTCGGCGTCTACGCGCCGGACTTCTTTACCGGGCGGCACGAGACGCCCTGGGGCGCGGCGATCAACGTCGATGGGGAGGGCAGCGAGCATGTCCGGGAGTTCTTTATACACAACGCGCTGTACTGGCTGGAGGAGTACGGCTTTGACGGCCTGCGCCTCGATGCCGTCCACGCGATCATCGACGACTCGCCAAAGCACTTGCTCGTCGAGCTGGCGGAGCGCGTCCACGAAGGACCGAGCCGGGACCGCCACGTACACCTGGTCCTTGAGAACGAGGAGAACACGGCCTCGCTCCTGCGCGGCGATGGACTCTACAGCGCGCAGTGGAACGACGACATCCACCACGCGCTGCACACGGCGCTGACGGGCGAGGATGCGTCGTACTACTCGGATTTCGCGGATGCTCCGGTGCGGCATCTCGGGCGCTGCCTCGCGGAGGGTTTCGCCTACCAGGGTCAGCCGTCGCGCCACCGGGGGAATGAACGCGGAGAACCGAGCGCGGACCTATCGCCGACGTCGTTTGTTTCGCTGCTTCAGAACCACGATCAGGTCGGCAACCGGGCCTTCGGCGACCGTATCACCGCCCTGGCTCCGCCGGAAGCCGTTCGAGCGGCGGCTACTATCTACCTGCTCGCCCCGCAGATCCCGATGCTGTTCATGGGCGAGGAGTGGGGTGCGAAGACGCCGTTCACGTTCTTCTGCGACTTCGAGCCGGACCTGGCGAAGCTCGTTACCGAGGGACGCCGCGAGGAGTTCGCTAAGTTCCCCGAGTTCTCAGACCCTGCCACCCGCGACCGCATCCCCGACCCGAGCGACGAGGATACCTTCGCCATGGCGAAGCTGAACTGGGATGAGAGAGAGAAGCCGGAGCATCGCGAGTGGCTGGACTTCTACCGGCAACTCCTCGCGCTGCGGCGCGAGCACGTCGTGCCGCGC
Source organism: Rubrobacteraceae bacterium (assembly GCA_035689095.1). Classification (GTDB taxonomy): domain Bacteria; phylum Actinomycetota; class Rubrobacteria; order Rubrobacterales; family Rubrobacteraceae; genus JACDDK01. Next base: position 1,060 of record DASSMB010000070.1, read on the forward strand.
CTCAAGGGCATCTCCGGCGATGAGGCGGTGTACCGGCTCGTCGGGGAGCGGGGTCTGCGGGTGCAGTGGACGCTCGGGGACGGCTCGCTGCTCACGCTGCTGGCGAACCTGGGATCGAAATCGCTGGGCGGGTTCGAGCAGGAAGTAGGGAGCCTGCTGTTCGCTACGGAGGACGTGACCGGGGACGAACGCGATCTGCCGGCGTGGTCGGCGGCGTGGTATCTCCGGGAAGCGGGGGAGAGCGGTTGAGGGTTCCCCGCACCACCTACCGGCTCCAACTCAACAAAGACTTCACTTTCGCCGATGCAGCGGCGCTGGTGCCGTATCTCTCGGAACTGGGCATCAGCGACCTGTACGCCTCACCGTACATGAAGGCCCGGCCCGGCAGCACGCACGGCTACGACGTAATAGACCACAACGCGCTGAACCCGGAGATCGGCTCGGATGAGGACTATGAGCGTCTGATCTCCGCGCTCCGCGACCACGGGATGGGCCAGCTCCTGGACATCGTGCCGAACCACATGGGCGTCGGTTCGGACAACCCCTGGTGGACGGACGTGCTGGAACACGGCCCGGCCTCGCCCCGCGCCCGCTACTTCGACATAGACTGGTACCCGACCAACCGCCCCGGTCTGCACGGAAAGGTCCTCCTGCCGGTACTCGGCGACCACTACCGCGCCGTGCTGGAGAACGGGGAATTGAAGCTCTCCTTCGACGCGGGCGAAGGCTCTTTAGCCGTGGGCTACTACGAGCACCATTGTCCGCTGGACCCGCAGAGCTACCCGATGGTGCTGGAGGGACTGGAGGGGTTGCCCGACGACGAGCACGCGCTGGAGCTTGAGAGTCTCGTCACCGCCTTCGGGAACCTGCCGGGCCAGAGCGCCACGGACGAGGAGGCCGTCGCCGAGCGGGTGCGCGATGCCGCCATCAACCAGGGAAGGCTCGCGAGGCTGTGCGCGGAGTCGGCGGAGATAGGGCGCGCCATCGAGCGGCGGGTACGGGAGATCAACGGTAACGTGGATGACCCGGAGAGCTTCGAGGGGTTGCACGGGATTCTGGAGGAGCAGGCGTACCGGCTGGTGTTCTGGAGGGTGGCTAGCGATGAGATCAACTACCGCAGGTTCTTCGCCATCAACGACCTGGCGGGCGTGCGGGTCGAGGACGAGGAGGTCTTCGAGGCGACGCACCAACTGATCCTGCAACTCGTCGCGGAGGGCAAGGTCCAGGGCCTCCGCATAGATCACCCCGACGGACTCTACGACCCGGCCGGCTACTTCCGGCGTCTCCAACAGGCGGCGGGAGCGGCGCTCGGCTCCGAAAGCCCGGACGAGGGAGAGCCGCTGTACGTGCTGGTGGAGAAGATACTCGCCCACCACGAGCACCTCCCGGAAGACTGGCCCGTAGCCGGGACCACTGGCTACGAGTTCACCAACCTGGTAAACGGCCTCTTCGTGGACGCGGCGGGCGAGGCGGGGATGGACCGCGCCTACCGGCGCTTCATCGGGCGGCGGGTGGATTTCGAGGAGCTGCTGTACGGGTGCAAGAAGCTGATCATGAAGGAGGCGCTGGCGAGCGAGCTGAACGTCCTCTCCCGGCGTCTCTTGAGTATCTCCGGCGGCTTCGCCGGACGGCGCTCCCACGACTTCACCATAAACGCCCTGCGCGACGCCCTGACCGAGGTCGTCGCCGAGTTCCCCGTCTACCGGACCTACGCTTCCGAAGGAGGTCTCTCCGAGCAGGACGCGCGCTACGTCGAGTGGGCCGTCGCCCGCGCCCGCAAGCGCTCGACCGCCGCCGACACCACCGTCTTCGACTTTATCCGCGACGTGCTGCTCCTGAACGAGGACGGACCCGAGGAGCACCGCGCCTCCGTGCTCGCCTTCGTGATGAAGTTCCAGCAGTACACGGGGCCGGTGATGGCTAAGGGTATGGAGGATACCGCCCTCTACATCTACAACCGCCTCTCCTCCCTGAACGAGGTCGGCGGCGAGCCCGAGCGCTTCGCGGTCTCGCCCGCGGCCTTCCACCACCTCAACGCCGAACGTGCTAAACACTGGCCGCACGCCATGCTCGCCTCGTCCACCCACGATACCAAGCGCGGCGAGGACGTGCGCGCCCGGATAAACGTCCTCTCCGAGATGCCTTCGGAGTGGCGCGCGGCGCTCGTCCGCTGGGGCCGCCTCAACCGCTCCCGCCGCCGCGAGGTGGACGGAGATCTTGCCCCCAGCCGCAACGACGAGTACCTCCTGTACCAGACCCTCCTCGGCGCGTGGCCCCTGGGAGAAATGAGCGAAGACGCCCTCGCGGACTTCACGGGGCGCATAAAGGCGTACATGGAGAAGGCCATTAGAGAGGCGCAGGT
>DASSMB010000071.1:0-5498 GCA_035689095.1 Rubrobacteraceae bacterium
CCGGCGCTTCGGCGAGACCCTCGAAGGGCGGGCCGCGGACCTGAGCCCGGAAGGCGCGCTGCTGCTGGAGACGCGGCGCGGGACAGTGGAGCTGTTCGAGGGAGAGATCGAACACCTCCGCCAGGGCAACGCCATATGAAGGTCGCCTGCGCCCAGTACGCCATCCGGGACGGAGACGCCGCCTCCAACCTCCAGCGCTCTCTCGAATACGTCCACCGCGCGGCGGATCACGGCGCAGACCTCGTCGTCCTGCCGGAGCTCGCCAACTCCGGCTGTCCGGCCTCCAGAGACGAAGCTCTGAAGCTAGCCGAGCCGGTGCCGGACGGTCCCACGGCGGGAGCCTGGCGCGGCGCGGCGGCGGAGCGCGGCATCCACATCGTCGGCGGCGTCCTGGAGCGGGAGGGAGACACGCTGCGCAACTCCGCCCTCATCATCGGGCCGGGCATTCTCGGGCGATACCGCAAGACCCATCTCTGGGACCGGGAGAAGATGATCTACGAGCCCGGAGACGCGCTTCCGGTCTTCGACACGCCGCTCGGCAGGATCGGCGTCCTCATCTGCTACGACGCCTGGTTTCCGGAGGCCGCCCGCGCTCTGGCCGTGCGCGGCGCGGACATGATCTGCATCCCCTCCAACGCCCCCGATGACTGGGTCCCCGAAGAGCAGCGAAGAGGCGGCCTCACAATGCTCGATGTCCATGCCATCGCGCACGCCAACGCGAACCGCGCCTTCGTGGCCGTAGCCAACAGAGTAGGTGACGGCTACCTGGGCCGTAGCTGCGCCGTGGACACCACCGGCGGCATACTGGCCTTCGCCAGCGGTACGGAGGAGGCCCTGATCCTGGCCGACACGGAACCTGCTCGCGCCCGCCACGCCAAACAACTAACCCGTAACTCCCACGCCCTCGGAGACAGGAATATCGCTGCATACGAGGATGACGGGAGCGGGCCGGCCGCGGAGTGCGCCTGGAAGGATTCGAACCTCCGACACAGGGTTTAGGAAACCCTTGCTCTATCCCCTGAGCTACAGGCGCGAGGGGCCGCTAGTTTATCGCAGGAGTCCGGCGCGTACCAGCGTCCGCGGGGCGGCATCGAGAGGATGAAATATTGTTGAATATACGTGTGGAAGTCCGTATCATGAGTCTCGCGGCCGGGCAGAGACGGTTTGCAAGCATTCTTTTATCCGGTCGCGGGCTGGGCTGTGCGTGATCTCCGCAAGATCCTGCCGCGTAGGACATTTAAGGAGTGAATACGGAAGCTGACAATATGCACCGGAAGTCCCCGCTTCTCGCGCAAATCTCATGGTTCCGCCAACCTCTTATCGGCGGCGCTCCGCGAAGGGTTTTGCAGACGGTCATCCTCGCGCTCCTTATCGGGATGATCTCGTTCGGTTGCTCCGGGGCAGGTTCCTCCGGAAAGACGCTCAGGATCGGCATCCAGGAGTGGGACGAGAACGTGGCCATCTCCAACCTGACGAAGGTGCTCCTCGAAGAGGATCTCGGCTACGACAAGGTGGAGTTGCAGGTCCTGCCGCTCCCGGACGTCTTCGAGGGGGTCGGAGATGGGGATCTAGACGCCTTCCAGGACGTCTGGATGCCGAACCACAAGGACCGTCTGAGCGAGGTCTCCGCCGGCGTGGATCATCTGCCCGCGTGGTTCAGGGGGAAGACGGCCTACGGAATCGCCGTGCCCGACTACATGAGCGACGTCAAGAGCCTCAATGACCTGAACAGGGCCGGGACGGACATGATCTTCGGCATCGAGCCCACGGCGGCTTTCATGCCCAAGATCGAGAAGAAGGTCATCCCCGGCTACGACCCGGACATAAAGCTTGTTGCCTCCAGTACGCCCGCGATGCTCGCCGAACTGAAGAACGCCTACGACGAGAAGGAGCCGATAATATTCCTCGGCTGGTCGCCACACTGGATGAACGCCACTTATAAGTTCCGCTACCTGAAGGACCCGAAGGGCCTGGAGAAACCTTTCAGCGACCCCTCCAAGCTCTCTACCATCGTCCGTAAAGACCTGAAGGAGGACGATCCGGTGGCGTACCAGCTCATAAAGTCAATCTCGCTCACCGAGGAGCAGGTCAACGCCCTGGAGGCGGAGATCAACGCGTCCGGAGACCCCGTAAAGGGCGTCGAGTCCTGGCTCGCGGACAACCGGAGCGTCGTGACGCCCTGGATAGACAGAGCCGAGAAGACCCAGGAGTCGTGAGGCGAAGGCCTCGCCCACATTGAGGCGCGAAGGCTCGGACCGGCGGTTTACTACCCGTGCGGCTACCGTGAGTTTCGCGACCGTTTTCCTCGCCGCGCTGGTGGTCCTGCTGGCCGGTTGCGGCTCCGGCGAAGCGTCGAAGCCCGCTGACGCTTCCGGGCTGAAGCTGAGGATCGGCTACGCCGGGTTCGGCGAGGATAAGGCCGTCTCCGAGCTTACGAAAGTCCTGCTAGAGGAGCGGATGGGCCACGGAGAGGTCGAGCTTCGGCGCGTCGGGATCCACGAGGCCTACCGGGACGTCGCCGACAGGAAGCTGGACGCCTTCCAGGGCGTGCGGATGCCGGGCCAGCAGAAAGAGTTCGAGAAAGTCTCGGACCGCACCGCGCTGTTCAACTCCTGGATCATCGGTACGACCCGCGCCAGCCTCGCCGTCCCGTCGTACATGAAGGTGCGGAACCCCGAACAGCTAGACCAGGACGCCGCCGCCCACGTGCTCACCATCCGCCCCGACGCTTCCCCGGTGGGCGAGATACCGAAGCGGGCGCTCGCGGACTACGGGCTGCGCGTGGAGCGCGAGTACCGGGACGCGCCAGCCATGCTGGACGAGGTGGACAGGCTCTACAAGGAGAAGAAACCTTTCGTCTTCATCGCCTGGACGCCGCACTGGATGAACGACGAGTACGACATAAACTACCTGGAGGACCCGAAAGGCTCGCTCTCGGAGATAACCCGCCCCGGTTCCCTGCACATGCTGGTACGTAAGGACCTGCAAGAGAAAGACCCCCTGGCCCACGCCCTCATGGACGCCATCCTGCTGACCGAGACCGAGGCCACCAACCTGCAGGTCTCCATACGGCAGGCGAAGAGCCCGAAGCAGGGCGTCCACAACTGGATAAAGGAGCACGACAACGACAAGCTCGTCAAGGGCTGGGTCGAGTCCGCCCGCAAGAGGGTAGCCGACGGCTAACGAATAGCGAGTTCAGATCGCATTTCAGCGTCCTCTACTCCGCCCATGCGGGATTCATGGGCTCTCCAGAAGGTCGCAACTCTAGCGCCCGCGCCAGTGGAAGACCGCCCCATTGCGCATCAGTTGGCCGGGACGGCGACGCACCACTCCGCTCACTTACATGTAACTGGATGACGCCCGCGTAGAACTCCCAGAATTACCATCCCAGGCGTCACACCTTACCCGCACACACCATCCCAGCGCTATCCAGGAATCCCACCCTTGACCTCGAAAGCTGCATATGATATTTGTTCTGTGTATGGGAAAGCGATTCGTAATACGCAACAAAAATGAGTTGCAGTGGTGTCCGGTTTCGTTACCGTCGTCCTGATGTAGTCGAGGGGAGACCTCCGTGAACGATAGAGGCGGGATCTTTGGGGACGGCGCCGATGGGAGGTAGCGCGGGCTGGTATCTGGTGAGGTTCGGCTGGAAGGACGTGGTCCTGATCGGAAGTGGCTATCCGGACCGGCGGCGAGGCGGATGCAAGTCCAGGAGAGTGGGGATGTGGCGAAGTAGTTGGCCGGTGTTGGTTGGCGCTCCGGCCCGGCGGGCCGGGGCATCGGATCGGAGAGGAGCGTCATGACCGAGATGGACACTACCGCGGCGGAGCTGGCGAAAGGGGCGCCGAGGATACTGCTGTACACGAGGCTCAGGAGAAGCCCCTACTTCTACTCCTCGCTCAGGCATGGTCCGGTGATGTACAGCACCTACAACCACCACTACCACCCGAGGCACTACGGTGACCCGGTCGAGGAATACTGGGAGCTTCTGAACGGCGTCACGCTCTGGGACGTCGGGGGAGCGGAGCGGCAGGTCGAGATCTCCGGTCCCGACGCCTTCGAGTTCACGAACATGCTCGTACCGCGCGACCTGAACAAGTGCGCCGTCGGGCAGTGCAAGTACGTGTTTCTCACGGCGGAGGATGGCGGCATCGTCAACGACCCCGTGCTGCTGCGCCTCGACGAGAACCACTTCTGGCTCTCGCTGGCCGACAGCGACGCGTTGTTGTGGGCGAGAGGGCTCGCCTACAACTCCGGCCTCGACGTGCAGATCCGGGAGCCCGACGTCGGCCCGATGCAGGTGCAGGGTCCGAAGTCCAGGGACGTGATGGTGGACCTCTTCGGCGAGAGCATCCTGGAGATCCCGTACTACTTCATGGAGCACAGGGAACTCGACGGGATGGAGGTCGTCGTCTCGCGCACCGGCTACACCTCGGAGCTGGGGTATGAGATCTACCTGAAGAACGCCAGCCGCGACGGTGACCGGCTGTGGAGCGCGGTCTGGGAAGCCGGACAGCCGCACGGGATGAGAGTCATAGGACCCTGCCACATACGCAGGATCGAGGGCGGCATCCTGGCCTACGGTTGCGACATGACCCTCGACACCAACCCCTACGAGGTGGATTACGGCTACGAGTGGATGGTTGACCTCGACCAGGAGGCCGACTTCGTGGGCAAGGAGGCCCTCCGGCGCATCAGGGAAGAGGGAATAAAGCGCAAGCTTGTCGGCGTCGAGATCGAGGGCGAGCAACTCGGCTCCTACAACGACGGCTCCATGATCGACTACTTCCCAGTCTATGACGGCGAGGAGCGGATCGGCCAGGTGACCTCCGCCTGCTACTCGCCGCGCCTGGAGAAGAACATCGGCTACGCGATGGTCCCGATCGAGTACATCGAGTACGGTACCGGGCTTCTGGTCGAGACGCCCCACGGCCGGCGGGACGCCGTGGTCGTGCGGCGGCCCTTCGTGGACCCGGAGAAGGAGATCCCGAAGACCGACCCCAGGAAGCAAGCCGCCGCGAGCTAGCGGAGGCCGGGCCGTGAGGCGGGAGATGGCGGAGCCGTCCCGAGACCGCGCAGAGACCGTTCGCGGCGATTATCCGCGCCTCCCGGATGCCGCGCGCTCGGCGCTGATGCGGCCCCGGTTTGAGGTCGTCCCGGTAGAGGGCGCGCTGGAGCAGGCGGCGCTACTCCCGCCCCGCGCGGAGGTCTCGATCACGTGCTCGCCTACCCTGGGCATCGAGAACACGCTCGCACTCGCCGAGAAGCTCTCGGACCGGGGCTTCCGGGCCGTGCCGCACGTCTCCGCGCGTCTCGTCACCGGCGAAGCTCACCTCGAGGAGATCCTGCGCCGTCTCGACGACAGCCGGCTGAGAGACGTCTTCGTCGTGGGCGGTGACGTGAAGGAGCCCGCCGGCCCGTTCGCCAGCGGCCTGGAGTTGCTCCGGGCGATGTCGCGGCTCGGGCACGGCATACAGAGGATAGGCATACCCGCC
>DASSMB010000072.1:0-17422 GCA_035689095.1 Rubrobacteraceae bacterium
GAGCGCTCATGGGCGGCGACGTCGCCCAGGCAGTCCGCGAGATCCGGGAGAAAGGGATCATCGTCCTCTCCCTCAACATGCCCGGCAGCGTCCCCGACGCCGCTGACATGGTGGTGACCGATCCTGTCCAGTGCGGCGTGATGGCCGTGATGGCTGTCTCGTCCTCCGGGCGCTTCGACATCCGACGGCAGCGAGGCCGGCGCTACTGACAGCCCGGCGGGCCGTGCCGGTATCGGCTACGCGGGATGCCCCTCGGATGTTCGTCTATCCAGGGCGGCCAGGGTCACGGCGGCCTCGGAGGTCAGGACCTGCGCTTCGCAGAGGAGCCGTTCGCCCCGGCCGGAGCAGGTTGATCTTGAACTCGACAGTCAAACGTAGCTGGCCTCGCGCTATCAGGGCGCCCGCCGCGGCGCCGGCGGTACGGTCCACCATCGTCGCCTGCACCCCGGCGTGAACGTACCCGTCTTACTACAGGTGCCTGGACGAGACCCGCAGCTCTGAGTCGCCTCATCCCGGTCCGGCGCCCACGAGCCGAAAACTCGACGTCGGCGATGAACGCTGCCTGCTCGAACAGCGCCTCGACGAAGGCCATGTAGTCGGGGTTTCTGGTCTTCACGTACCGTTCCGCCTCCCTTTTCGCCGGCGGCTTCCTTTGTCGTCTTCGGTACGCGAACCGGCCCACGCCAGAGCGTCCTCCAGACGGTCGTTGCCCCAGAAAAGCTCGTCACCTACCACGAAGCTCGGGGCGCCGAAGATCCCGATCTCGACGGCTCGCCGCGTCTGCTCCCGCAGGAGAGTTTTGATCTCCTGCGCCTCCGATCTCTCCAGTGTTTGCGCGCCTGGCTGTCCGAGCGAGTCGAGTATCGAGCAGACCACTGCTGAGTCCCCGATCTCGCGGTCTTCCGCGAAGTTGGCCCGGTAGATCGCCCGCGCGAAGTCCGGCAGCCACGGCTCGGACGACGACTTCGCAAGGCAGGCTACCCGGGCGGCGAGCAGTCCGCTCCTCGGGAAGCGCGACGGTTTTGCGAACGGGAGCCCGTACCCCGCGCACAGGCGCTCCAGGTCCCGCCACATGTATTGGCCCTTCGCCGGGTAGACGTTGAACGGCGAGTCGTCCCATCCCTGGTCCTTGAAGATCGGGCCCAAGAGAAACGGCTCCCAGGAGACCGTTACGCCCGCAGAGGCGGCCGCGTCCTCTATCCGGGCTGCGGAGAGGTACGAGTACGTGCTTCCGAACTCGAACCAGAACTGAAGTTCAGGGACGTTTACCATCGCTCTCAAGTCCGGCTTTCGTTCGAGTCCGGCGGGCGGATGATCCGATACAGGTCCAGGACCGGAGGGGTGGGTCTGGTGGTTGAAGAAGTGCGCCACCGGCAGCACGACCTGATCTTTGACAGGCCTGCCCTCGTTGTTGACGTAGCCCAATGTTTCGCCGAGGGATCGATCCTCGATGACGGCTGCGAAGGCTTCGATGCGCGCATCCTCTTCCTGCCTCGCTTCCCATAGCTCCTCGAAGTCCTCTTACAGGGTAGCGTAGAAGTCTGTGGATGGGACATCTTCTCCGGCGGAGCGGGACTGCCGGACCCGGCCGGCCTTGAGGAGACGGTCTCTATGGGGACCATGCGCGAGACGTCTTGCACCGGGAGGGGTCTCCTGGACGTCATGACAATTTACCTCTTCCACTGACGCTGTCTCGAAGGGATACAGGTACCTTCTGATCTCCGGGATTCTACTCTCCTTCTCTGTCGCGAACTTTATTCGGTAGGCTGCTCTCCGACGTAGCGGGCGCGCGGCCTGATGATCCTGTCTACTTCGTACTGTTCGATGGCATGGCCCACCCAGCCGACGGTTCTGCCGAGGGCGAATAGCGCGAGAGCCCCGCCCGGTGGCAGGTCCAGAACCCTCGCCAGGACCGTCAGCGCGAAGTCCACGTTGGGTTTTTCGCCCATCAGGTCTCCTGCGGCCTCCGCCGCCTCCCTTGCCAGCTTTGATGCCTCTGAGCCGGGGTACTTTTCTTCCAGGGCCGCGAGTAGCGCCTCCCCCCGCGGGTCCCCGTCGGGATAGAGCTGGTGACCGAACCCCGGCACGGTTTCTCCGCGTCTCAAACGTGATGTGACCACCCTTCTAGCATCACCGGCCGCTTCCGTCTCCGCCAGGAATGCCTCGATTCGTTCGGTGATTCCGCCGTGCTTTACGCCGCCGAGCGCCGCCAGCCCGGCCACCACGACGGCGTAGGGCGTGGCCCCGGCGGAGGCGACGCACCTGGCCGTGAAGGAGGAAGCGTTTAGCTCGTGGTCCGCGCAGAGGACGAGCGCCATATCCAACAGGTCCGCAGCCTCCGCATCCCGCGGAGCCCATCGGCGCTGAAGAGTCCGGGCCACGGTGTTCCCGGCGCCCTGTCCGCCAGCGGTCGCCGTCGCTGCTAGCAGACGCAGGATGCGGGCGCCGGTCCTGGCTACGGCAGCGCCGCGTAGGTCGTAGGCGGCCGGGTCCGCCGCTGCCGCTGCCTGTAGCGCCATCCCGAAAACCTCCGTCGGGGACCTCAGTCCGAACCCCGGATCCACGAGCCAGGGATGCTCGGGGACGCCGGGTCCGGCGGAAACCCGGAAAAGATCGGGGAGCCTTCCGCGATCTCCTTCCGTCATGCTCCCCGTCCAGATCAACTCGGCGACTTGCTCCAGGGAGTGATCCCCGGAGAGGACGACGGCGTCGCGTCCCCTGTAGTACATCCGCCCATCCGAGATCAGAGTGATGGCCGACTCCATCACCGGCATGCCCCAGTCGAGCGCTCTCTCGGCGGCCCGGCCGGGATCCCGCCGCTGCTCCTTGCGCTCCTTGAGCCTCCGCACGTCCTCCGAACGGTATCGCCGGCCGCGCCGCTTCCCCCCGCCGGCCTCCGACCTGACGAGCCCCCGGCTCACATAGGCGTACAGCGTCTTCAAGCTCACCCCCAACTCCCCGGCCGCCTCCCTGGCAGTGAGGTAGCGAGGTCCGCTCATTCCTGCCACCACTCCTTCGGATTTTTGTGAAGGTCCGTAGCTCAACCCTTTCAAAGTATAGTTGATTGATAAATCAACGTTGATAAACATCTGCCGCTATTCTACAGTGAAGGAAACCCCGGCGATAAGAGTGGCAGGAAGGCTCTACAGAACCTTTTGGGCAAGGTCTGCGTGGTGATCCAGGGGTGTGTCAGATGTCTGTGAGGGGCGAGATAGGTTGGCGCGGGCGACCTCGTTCTACGGCACCGGGCAACTCCGGTCCGGGGATGACGGCAACGTGTTGGGTGGCCCGCAATGAGAACCCGATGCCAAGGAGGTCATTTTGGAGATGAACCATAGAACTGCGGTCGATTTCGCGCCGGGACTCGAAGGCGTGGTCGCGACGAGGACGCGCCTCAGCATGGTGGATGGGTCGGCGGGACGCTTGGTCATCGCCGGTTTCCCCGTCGAGGAGTTGGCGGGCATGGCGACGTTCGAGGAGACACTGTATCTGCTCTGGAACGGCTCGTTGCCCGATGAGGAGCAACTGGCGGTGTTGAGGGGGGATCTCGCCGTCCGCAGAGCGTTGCCGAAGGTCGCCGGGGACGTTCTCAAGGAGGCTGCTGCCGCGCGGATGCCGCCGATGGACGCTCTGCGGATGGCCGCCGGGACGCTGGGTACGGGAGATGGAGACGACCGCCTCGATGCCCTCCGGCTCGTCGCCGCGTTCCCGACCATAGCCGCTGCTTACTGGCGCTTCTCGCAAGGCTGGGAGCCGATCGAGCCAGATCCCGCGCTCTCCCATGCGGCGAACTACCTCTACATGCTCTCCGGCGAGACGCCGACGGCGGAGCAGGTCCGGGCCCTCGAAACCTACCTCAACACCGTCTCCGACCACGGCATGAACGCCTCGACCTTCGCGGCGCGGGTGATCATCTCTACCCGTTCGGATGTGATCTCGGCGGTCGTGGGCGCGGTCGGCGCGCTCAAGGGACCGTTGCACGGCGGCGCTCCGGGTCCGGCGCTCGACGTGGTCTTCGAGATCGGGGAGGCCGGGAACGCCGAGCCTGTCCTGCGGGCGAAGCTGGAGAGCGGCGAGAGGCTAATGGGTTTCGGCCACAGGGTCTACCGGGTGCGCGACCCCAGGGCGGACGTGCTCGCAGCCGCGGCCGAGCGTCTCTACGCCACCGACGCCGACAGGGACCTCTACCGGCTCGCCCTCGATGTGGAGAAGACGGCCGTGAGGCTTCTCGAAGAGTACAAGCCGGGGCGCAACCTCGACACCAACGTCGAGTTCTACACCGCGCTATTGCTGCACGGGCTCGGACTGCCCACGGAACTCTTCACCCCCACCTTCGCCGTAGGCCGGGTTGCGGGATGGACGGCTCATTGCTTCGAGCAGCGGGAACTTGACCGGATCATTCGTCCGCAGTCCGAGTATGTTGGTCCCGATGGGCTGCATTGGGCGCCGCTGGAAGAGAGGTAGACCCGCAAAAACAGAGAGCGTGGCAGCCGTGAGGGCACCGTCTTAACGCCGTCCGAACTTCGGGTTTCGTCTACCGGGACTTGAGGAATCGGGGGAGTGTGCGCGGCTGGTCTCGAAGCTGGCGAGACCGGCCAGCTCTTCAGCAAGGCGCCGGGTGTTCTACTCGAACCTCAGAGCAACGGAGGCTCCGCGAAAATGCCCGTCTTCGGGCGAGTAATCGCCTACCTGCAGCATACCCGTGTGGCCGGCAAGTGTACTCGGGTATGTGACCTCAAATCCGAAGGAGCCCCAGGCCGAGTCCCAGTCGTTGGTGGTGTAGGCGCCCTGCCTCACTACCCTGCCTGCCGAGTTCTTGAGTCGCCATACGCCTTGTGCCTCGAATGGGCGTCCGTAACCGCTGACCTTGAACGTGTCCGGTCCGACCAGGTAGGAGAGGCGCGGAGCGGTGATCACGGCTGTTTTGCACTCCGCGGGTTCTGGGTACAGCGGCAGTCCTCCGGGCCTGACATCCACGACCACGCGGGCCGGATGGTCCAGGCTAAATACCTTGACCGTTCCCGCCGGCTTTCTCAGGCGCAGGTCCACCGCCAGGGTGTCGTCGGCGCGGCGCACCACGTAGTAGCGGGAAATCCCCAGACCGAGGGCCGGACCATCCGTTTTTAGCGTGGACTCAACGGCGGGAAGGTTGATCCGCACGATCCAATCACCGTTCCGGTATCGCCATGTGTAGACGGGGGCTACGTCGCCCGGCGCATGGTCCCACCCAAGATCCAGGACCGCCCGCTCGTACGTGCCGTGATCTCCGAAGCGCACGTCCTGGAGCGTGTCCGAGGCAGTCGCGGCTCCCGCCGGACCCATCACAGGACCCATCCCGATCAGGAGCCCACCCACAAGGATTGCGAGCAGGACGATTCTTCCCAGCGCTCTCCGGTTCTGTCCCGCATGATGCCTTCCCGTCTGGACTATCTTCCGGGCTTTCCTCTGGGCATTCATCGTCCGCTCCTTCACCTGGCCCTGTCTGATCCTCAATGTAATGTGCGCGGACGCCAGCGTCGTGAACAAACCAGTCCATCTATCAGGTCAAAATAGATCAATTCCGCTAATCTCAGGCAGGTCGAACGATATTTGGTTCGGTCTGTCCTCGGACTCGCCCGATGTCCTCGCCGAACGCGCCATTAGCGTTTTCGTCACGGTTACCGTGTGGGTTTGTACAACGTAGAATGGTAGGGGGTGGCTGCTCAAGGGTATGACGTGGTCTTCGTCGGCGGCGGTCTATCCACCATGCTGCTTTTGAGCGAATTGCGGTTCGTGTTGCCAGAGCGGGTGGCGGTTATCGAGCCGTCACCGCCCCTTGAACGTCCGTCCGTTCACTGGAGCTACTGGAGCCGCGAGCAGACCCTGTATGATCGGTTCGCCATCGGCGTCTGGCGGCGGGCCAGGGTAGGGGACGCGCCGCCGGAGCCGATCACCCCGTTCGTCTTGCGGCTGGTACGCTCCACCGACGTGTTCGCTCATATCGCAGCGCTACTGGCAGACACTCCCATAGATTGGCTGCGAACTTCGGCACGCGAGATCTCGCGCCGGAACGACGACCTGTACGAGATCTCCACCGACGCCGGAACCGTTCACGCCCGCTGGGTATTCGACAGCGTCTGCGATATTGCTCCCACGTTTCCGTCGCAGGGTGAGCCGCGAGGAGTGCTGAGCGGCACCGGTCTCCGCGTTACGGCCGACCGGCCGGTGTTCGACGCGGCGACCGCTACCCTGTTCGACCCGCTCGACGAACAGTCCTTCGCGTACTTGCTGCCGTTGAGCCCCATCGAGGCGCTGCTCGAATCGGCCTCGTTCGGTTCGGATGCTCGGAGAGAAGACAGGAGACCGCTACTTCAGTATCTACAGGCCCGGCACCCGAAAGCCCACTTCACCGTAACCCAGGCAGAGTGGGGAGCCATACCGCTCGGGTTCGCGCCACCACGGACCGCTGGCCCCCGGCATATCCTTATCGGCGCGAAGCGCGGCCTTGTGAAGCCCAGCGCCGGCTACGGCGTGGTACGCATCGCCCGTGAGAGCGAGCACCTGTCCCGCCTCTGGCGGGAGGATCCGCTGCTGCCGACAGGTTGGCGCGCCCCCTGGCGGTGGCGGCTTCTCGACAAAGGGTTCCTGCTACTTGCCGCGCAAGACCCCCGCCTGCCGATGGCGTTGCTGCGGCGCGTCATGAACGCTGTTCCTCTCGAAGAGTCGCTTCGTTTTATAGACGAGGAACTTCCGCCGCGGAAGATGGCGGCGTTTCTTCCATCTGCTCTCCTCGCGGTGCTTCAACGTCCGCGATAGTTGCGCGGATACGCTGCGCGGATACGCTGCGAGGGGCCGTCCCGTACGAGCCGGAGCACGGCCTTGGAGCACCGCCGGAAATGGGACGTTCTTGGGAATGAACGTTGGGCAATTATCATCACCACAATAGTCCATCCTGCTCAAGTCGTCAGGCTATCTCCGGGTTAGAGTCCGCTAAGCAGACAGGTAGGACCTTCAAGTACAGGAGAGCGGACTATGATGGCGTCAGCAACGAGGCCGGACTCGGGGGTGGACAGAAGCGCCGGCTCTGGCGGAGACTGCGGCGTTATAGACCTTCTGGACGGGGTCAGGGTCTCTTACCGGCCGATAAGGGCAGAGGATGCCGCCGCCCTGCAAAGGTTCCATCTGCGTCTCAGCCGGCGCTCCGTCTACCTTCGTTTCTTCGGCGCGAAACCGGAGTTGAGTGACAGGAAGGCCGGTTACTTCGCCCGCCTCGACGGTGTAAACCAGTTCGCTCTCGTGGCGCTGGACCCGGACCGGCCCGGTGAGATCGTCGCTATAGTTAGCTACTACAGGGAAGGGAGCAGCGACCGGGCCGAGTACGCCGCGGTAGTCGAGGATGGATGGCAGGGACGCGGTCTGGGCCTGGAACTGACCCGCAGGTTGATACAGGCCGCGCTAAAGAGGGGCGTCGCCTGTTTTACCGGGGTCGTCTTGCCCGAGAACGCTAGGATGCTCAGCCTGCTCCGGGACCTGAACCTCCCGGAGCATCTGCGGCTCGGAGACGGCCTGGAGTATGTGGAGATAGAGCTCGCGCCCACCACCAAAAAGCACCCGAGCATGACGCCGTCCCTTGAGTCGGGCGGCGGAATCCGCTGCCTTGAGATACCGTAGGCGGCAGACAGGGGAGTAAAGCGGTGGAAGCCGGTCCCGTTCGGGAACAGAGAGAGGAACAGAGAGCTTTCGATCCCGAGGAGCGGATAGACCTCCTGTTGCGGCACCTCGGGAGGCGGCGGGAAGGGCTCTCCGCCCGCAGGCTAGAGCAATATGGACCGAACGGGATCCAACGCCGCGAGGGACGCGGGCACGGGTGCGCCGTGGTGGTACTACGGTGGAAGTGGATGCCCCCACCCTCGTGCCCGGGGACCTGCTGCTTCTTTCGGAAGGAGACAGGCTCTCCGCCGATGCGCGTTTGATCGACGGTTCGGTCGAAGTAGATGTGTCGCCCCTGACCGGCGAGTCCCAGCCGGTTGTACGCAGCGCCACCCGCTCCCGGTCCGCATCCTCGCCTCTGGAGTCCGACGACCTCGTCTTCTCCGGCACGCTCGTCACCGCGGGCGAGGCAGAGTCCGTCGTCTACACAACCGGAATGGGAACCCAGCTCGGACGCATCGCCGCCCTGACCCAGCGTGTCCGGGGCGAGACCAGCCCGCTCCAGCGGCAGGTCAACGGGCTCTCCGTGTTGCAGCTCGGCAACTTCGCCTTCGGTCACCCGAGCCGCATCACCGCCCGGGTTCGGATGGGCAAGGGCGAGGTGGTGGATATAGAGCGGGAGGTAGAACTGGGCGGACCGCTCCACTCCAAGGGCGTGCTCATCCTCTCCGGTTTCCTGGGCGCGCGCTACGCGGCGGAGCGTCCACTCTCGCTCTCGGCCAGCCTCGTCTTCGAGCAGTCCTACGGCGGGGTAGAGGGCGACTCGGCCTCATCAGCCGAGCTTTATGCCCTGCTCTCGGCGATCTCCGGCCTTCCGATAAGGCAGTCCCTGGCGGTTACCGGCTCCGTCAACCAGCACGGCCAAGTGCAGGCCATCGGCGGGGTGAACGAGAAGATCGAAGGCTTCTTCGACGTGTGCCGGGCGCGCGGCCTGACCGGCGAACAGGGAGTCCTTATACTGGCCTCCAACGTGAAGTACCTGATGCTCCGGGAGGACGTGGTGAGCGCTGTGGAACAGGGACGCTTTCACGTCTACCCGGTGGAGACGGTGGACGAGGGCATCGAGGTCCTCACGGGCACGCCCGCCGGCGAACGTGACGCGGCCGGCAAGTACCCGGAGGGCAGCGTCAACGGATTGGTAGAGGCGCGCCTCGCCGCGCTCACCGAGAAGCAAGCCCGGTTCGGGCGGACATTCCAGGAAGGCGGACCGGAGTGAGCGAGCGGGGGTTGGCCTTGAGGCGTATCCTGGTGGCTCTGGAGACCGCTGCCAGCAAGGCCCGCATAAACTGGTCCTTTCAAGTAGCGCGGGGAACGGTCGCCACGGAGATGCTGGCGGCGGCCTCTGAGGCGGACCTGCTCGCGCTCGGCAAGTCGGGCTGGACGGCGGTCACGGAGGGGAGGCTGGGCTCCACTGTCCGGGCGATAGTGTCGGCGGGCTCCGGTCCGGTCCTGATCCTACAGCCCGGAGCCCGTCTCGGAACGCCGGTGCTCGCCGTCAACGATGGCTCTTCCGCCGCCCGGAAGGCGCTGGAGTTCGCCGCGCGTCTGCTGCCTGAAGAGGATGGAGGTCTCTCGGTCCTGATCGCAGCGAACGACGCGGAGACAGCCCGGACCCTTCAGAAGCAGGCCGGTGAATGGGCGGAGAGGCGGAGGATAAACGTGCGTTTCCGGACTCTGCTCGGTGGGCGCGTCCCGGAGCTCGTCCGGGCGCTGGGCACCGAGGACGCCGGTCTTCTCGTACTCCCCGGACCGTTTCTCTCCGCGACCGCCGGAGCCTTGCCTGCGATCCTGAGCCGTATAGAACGTCCCGCTCTGCTGGTCTGGTAAAGGTCCTGCCTGTGCCGGACGTGATCCTCCGCGTAGCGAAAGCTGGTCAAGTTGAATCATCAGAATGGTCACGATTAGTCATGCGCCCGCCTAGTTTCCGGGCGAAACTCCAGTTGAGGCGAGGCCGGCGATCCGCACTCTCCCCCTCCCCGGATCGCCGGCCCGCCACGTAGATAGTGAGATAGTGCGGGTGCAATGCAGGGAGCGGTACGGCGTGAAGGCCCTGATCCTAGTGCCGGCGCGGTAAATAATCGGGGGAACAAGGAGGTACAGCTATGTTGAGCCCGTTCAGAGGATTCAGAGACTTGCAGAGCGAGATGGACCGGCTGTTCGGCGAGACGTTTGGTCGGTTGCCCCGAATGGCGGCGGAGACCGAATGGGCCCCGGCGGTCGACGTGACGACCGAGGACGGCGACATGGTGATCCGGGCCGAGTTGCCGGGAGTGAAACGCGAGGACGTGGATGTGACTCTCTCCGGCGGCGTGCTCACCATCTCCGGGGAGCGCAAGGAGGAGCAGGAACGCAAAGACGCCGGTTATCTCGTGAGGGAGCGGCGCTACGGCTCGTTCCGGCGGGCGATGACCCTCCCGGAGGGTACCAACGAGAGTAAGGTATCGGCGAGCTTCGAGGATGGGGTACTGGAGGTGAAGGTCCGGGACGGCGCATCGGTGGTCGAGGAACGGCCCAGGAGGATAGAGATCGAGGAGTAGAGACTCCGGGGACTGCGGTCCTTGGTCCTTGAACGGGGTTCGGGACGATGCTGGAGATGCGCTGAACGCGCCGCATTCGAGATCGGTGCGCTGTACGGAGAGAGTGCCTCTCAAAGAGAAAGGGTCTCGCGATGAGCGACCTACCGGCGAGGATACTCGTTGCAACTGATGGGTCCGCGGACGCCGAGATGGCGGGCCGCAGGGCCTCCGCGATGGCCCGGGCGCTCGGCTCGGAGCTGCACATGGTCTACGTTGTCCCGGTAACGGAGCCTTACTCACCGTACAGCGAGGGAGACGGGGAAAGGCCGGGCACGTATGAGGACAGGCGGGAAGCCAGAGCGCTACTCGCGGAGCAGGTCGGTCTGGTGGAAGAGGCGGGCGGCAAGGTCGAGAAGTCTTATATCCGGGTGGGGGAGCCGGACGCGGAGGTAGTGTCGCTGGCCGAGGAGATAGGGGCCAACATGATCGTCACGGGCAGCAGGGGGCTGGGCCGGCTGAGGCGTCCTATCGGGAGCACTTCGAGCAGCATCGCGGCACACGCCCACTGCCCGGTCCTGGTCGTGCGCCGGGAGTCGGAGAGCGGGGTGAAACGATGAACGAAGTCCTGCGGAAGCTGCTTCTGGCCATCGACGGCTCGGAGGACGCGGCGCTCGCCGCGCGGGCAGCCGTGGACCTCGCGGACAGGACCGGCGCCGGGCTGCACGTCGTCCACGCCTGGCAGCCCATGTACCCGTACGTGAACTACCCGGCCTCGGTCTCGACGGACTTCGTAAGGATCTACGAGGAGCGGGCCGGGAGCCTGCTCGGCGTTCAGGTGGATCAGATAGAGGCGGAGGGCGGCGCGGTCGAGGAGTCCCATCTGGTCATGGGCGCTCCGGTAGAGGCCATCCTGGAGCTGTGTGGTCAGATAGAGCCGGACCTCATCGTCGTGGGCAGCCGGGGGATGGGGCCGATCCGGCGCGTCCTAACCGGCAGCGTCTCGGAGGGTGTAGTGCATCACGCCGGATGTCCGGTCCTCGTGGTGCGGGGCGGCGAGGGAGGGTGGCCTCCATCCCGCATCCTCATAGGAGACGACGGCTCCGGGGACGCCGAACGGGCGGCGCGGCTGGCGGCCCGGCTCGGCGCGCTCTACGGGGTCGGCGCCGCGCTGGTGCGGGCCTACGAGAACCCCCCGTCGCCCATCGGAGGGTGGAGCGCGGAAGACCGGCGCAGGCTCGACGAGACTCTGGTCGAGGAAGAAGCCGCCCTCGACCGGCGGGCGGATGAGGTCGAAAAGGTCCTGGGCAGCCGTCCCGAGACCCGCATGGTCGAGGGCGACGCGACGATGGCCCTGCTGGAGATCGCCGGGGAAGAGGAGAAGACCCTCTTCGCCG
This sequence comes from Rubrobacteraceae bacterium, assembly GCA_035689095.1. Classification (GTDB taxonomy): domain Bacteria; phylum Actinomycetota; class Rubrobacteria; order Rubrobacterales; family Rubrobacteraceae; genus JACDDK01. Next base: position 11,600 of record DASSMB010000072.1, read on the forward strand.
TGGGGAGCCGCGGGCTCGGCCTGTTCTCACGTCTGAGGCTCGGCAGCGTCTCCACCAAGGTCTTGCGGACGGCGCGCGGCCCCGTGCTGGTCTGCACGCACCACTCCGGATAAGCTAACTTCGTGGCGATGGCCGGTCTCCGGCGCAAATCTTCCCGGATGGGTTTGATCAATCTTGACCAGACAAATGGCGCGTTGTTGTCAAGGCACGGCACTCCGGTTCGTATATCTTGGATTCGTAGGATAGAGCGATGGGTCGGAAGGAGCGGCGCCATGAACACGTCCGGTGCGAAATCCCCGTATACGAACCTCTCCCGCAGAGACAGGGTGGCGCTTTCCCTGGAACACGAGGGCAACAAGAGGCTCAGGAACCTCAGTACGGTCCTGTACCGGCTTACCGGCGGTCGGTTTGCCCCCCACGACCGGGACGTCATCCTCCTCACGACGCGCGGCCGGAAGTCCGGCAGGGAGCATACTGTCCTCCTCCAGTCCTTCCCGGACGGCGATGACATGATCCTCGTCGCCGCCAACTCCGGCCGGTCCTCCCACCCCGACTGGTTTTACAACTTGAAAGCCGAGCCGGCGGCGCGGGTCGAGATCGAGGACCGCACCCTGATGGTCCGTGCCGGGCAGGTGCCGGAGGATGAGGCGGAAGCCCTCTGGCCGGGCATCCTGCGCCATGCGCCCACGTACGCCCGTTACCGGAGGGCTACAGACCGCGCCATACCGCTCGTGCGGCTCGTCCCCATCGGGTCGGACGAAGGATGAAAGGGAGGCGGACGTGCTCTCTGCCGGAATCATCAGGGGCATAATTACCGTGACGATCCTGGGCAACGGTATCGCTCATGCGACCGCGCTCGTGGCACTCATTCGCCACAGTCTGGGTGGCACCTCCGCTTCTCGGGTCGCGGTTCGATCGTGAGGTTCTCCATGGTGTCCGCCCTTTCATGTAAGCGCTCAGCATCGCGGTTCGCCGCCTCCCGGCATCGGTGTGGCGCTTCAAAGAATTATGTCCGAGAAGTCGGTCGGAGAACATTCGGGGTTAGAGTATGAAGAAGAGAAGGAGTTACCGGGTTGTCCCGTTCACGATGAACAGGCGCATGGTGGCCGCTTCCGCTTCCGTAGGCCGCGAGCGAAACAACATCCATGCGATGATCGAGGTCGATGTCACCGAGCCGCGGCGCCTCATGCGTGAGCATCGCGAGCGGACCGGAGAGAGGCTCTCCCTAACCGCGTTCGTAGTAACATGCCTGGCTCGGGCCATCGCCGAGAACCCGAACCTCAACTCGTTCCGCAAGGGCAGGAAGCTCATACTGCTCGACGATGTCACGGTAAGCGTGCTTGTGGAGCGGGAGATAGCCGGAGAGAAGGTGCCGGAGCCTTTCGGCATTAGAGCGGCGCAGACCAAGACGTACCGGCGGATCCACGACGAGATCCGCGCGACGCAGCGACACGGCGAAGACGGGCTCGGGGGTCTCTCCGGAATAAGCTGGGTGCGGTTCATTCCAGGTTTCCTTCTGCGCGCCTTCGTCCGTGTCGCATCCCGCAACATCCACATGATGGACCGTTTTGGCGCGGTCGGCGTAACGGCGGTCGGCATGTTCGGTGGCAATGAAGCGCTTTGGCTCATTCCCCTTAGCGGGGCAACCGTCGCGGTCACCGTGGGAGGCATCGTGGAGAGACCGTCCGCCAGCGGTGGCCGGATCGAAACACGTGAGCACCTCTGCCTGACGGTGACGTTCGACCACGACATCGTGGACGGCGTGCCGGCGGCGCGTTTCCTAAAGAGATTCTCCGAGTTGCTCATGATCAGCGAACCGCTTGGTGACACGATAGTAACTGCAGCGGTGGAATGAAGGAGCGCACCATGAACACGCTGCCGACCAAACGTAACCTCACACTGGCCTACCGTCTCTCACTCGTGGTTGCCGCTCTCATGGCAATCGCGTCTATCGCGGGCATCTTGCTCGGCTCCGCCGGACTCTACGGGGCTGACCCGAAACTCGCCCTCGGCGTGACTGAAGCCGAAGCCGGGCTGCTCCTGCCCGGTCTGCTGGGTCAGGACCTGTTCAACCTCGTCGTGGGGGTGCCGCTGCTGCTCGGCTCGATGTGGCTCGCCCGGCGTGGATCTCTCATCGGCCTCCTCTTGTGGCCGGGCATGCTTTTCTACGCGCTCTACTGGTACGTGCTCTACGCCGTCGGCGCGCCGTTCAGCGTGCTGTTCCTGCTGTACGTCCCCCTCGTCACCCTTAGCGCGTACGCGACAATCGCCCTGGTATCCAGCATCGACGGCGAGAGCGTGCGGCGGCTCACGGAGGCCGTGCCCGCAAGGACCATCGGCGGCATCCTCGTCGTCCTCGCCCTCCTTACGCTGGCCCAGGACGCGACCGGCGCCTTCGTAACCGCGCTGGCCGGGAACGCGCCCGTGGACCCGGCGGCGCGCCATGTCTGGATCTCCGACCTCGCGCTGCAGGCTCCGGCGGTGCTCGCCGTCGGAGCGCTGCTGTGGCGCCGCCATCCACTGGGCTACGTGACCGCTGCGGGGCTGCTGTTCCAGTACGGCCTTACTCCCATCGGGCTCGTCGCCGGCATGGCGCTCCAGGCCGCCCTGAGCGGCTCGCCGCTCGATGCCGGGACCAGCGGCGTGCTCCTCGTCTTCAGCGGGGTCTGCTTCGTATCCCTCGTGTTCTTCGTCCGCGCCGCGGCCCGGCGCCGTCTGCCGTCGCCCGGTACGGAGACTACGGGGACGTCCACGGGGATGTCCACCGGGTACTCCGGGGCGGGGGATGAGCGCGGAGTCCCGGATGTCGCGGATGATCGGATGGAGGACGTACCTGCGGTGAAGCGGAGTTGGAGAGGCGGGAGAGAAGGATGAGAGCTGCAACCGGAACTTCGAGGTCCTCCGGGGGCGCCGCTACCGGCCCGGACCTGTCGTGGAGGGGTCTCTACCGGGCGGGAGCCCTTTCGGCGGTCCTCTACGTCGTCCTGATCGTGGTGCCGGTCGTGCTCCTCTTCGCGGCGCCGCAGCCTCCGCTCTCGGGCGGGGACGAGATACTCCGGTACATCGCCGAGAACAAGGCAGTCTACGTGATCGAACTCGTGTCTTTCGTGGGGTTGAGCCTGCCAGCCATCGTGGTCTTTCTGGCCCTCTACGTTGCGCTAAGGCACCTGGACAGAAGCTACGCCGCGCTGGGCGCCGTGGTCGGCATCGCCTCGGAGATCGTCGCCCTGGCCTACAACAGCAGCCCTCCTTCGCTCAACGGCGGTCTGCTGTACCTGAGCGATCAGTACGCGGCGGCCGCCACCGACGCACAACGCGCCGCCCTCGCTACCGCCGCCGAAGGGCTTGTTGCGGTGAGCAACGCGGTGAACGCCGCCGGCATCCTGACCGCGATCGGCATCCTGATCATCTCGCTGGTTATGCTGAAGGGCGCCTTCCCCAGGGGCGTCGCGTATCTGGGCATCGCGGCCGGTGCGGTAGGCATCGTAAGCGAGGCTCTACGGGACATGATCGGCGCTGGCTACTTCGTCTACGGACTCCTGCTTCCGAGCTGGTTCATCGCGGTCGGATGGACGCTCTTCAGGCTGGCCGGAGGCGGATCGATCCGGATGAAGCGCGCTGGTTGAGCGGGGGATGAGAGAACGAGAAGGAGAGGATCATTGTGTGGTGGGCAGACTTGCTGTGGGGATTATGGAACGGGCTTACGGCCTGGATCGTCTTTATCGTACACGTATTCGGCGGCTGGGAGCAGTTCCCGTTCTACAACGCTGCGCGCGGCGGGAACTGGTACGACTTCGGTTTCTTACTCGGCGCCGGGTCTCCGCTTCTCGGAGCTTCCAGGGGGAGGTCCAGGGCGACTTAGTGACGGTAAGGTCCTTATCCTGGAGTCCGCTTCTCAAACGGAGTAATGCGTTCTATCCGGAAGGCGTTGGCTTGGGAAGCATATGGACGGTAAGAGGTTGTCTCATGCCGCAATCAGACGGAGAGCGGGCACGTTTTAGTCAATGACGATCAATGATTTGGGCAATGTTGATCAAGTCAGGGCCGGTACGGGCTGAGTAGAGTTGGACCATGTTCGCAGCAGTCGCCTTTGCCGATGTAGAGGGAGGTCCAAGATGAACGCCAACTCAGCCGCCGGACCGCAGCCCGGAGCGTACAGAGCGCTCGTGCTGGCGACCCTGGCCTTCGCCCTGTGTTTCTCGGTGTGGGGCCTCGTGGCGCCGCTGGCGCCGCAGTTTCAGGAGCTATACAAGTTGTCCAGCACTCAGATCAGCGTCGTCATCGCCACGCCGGTGCTCCTGGGGTCGCTGCTTCGCATCCCGATAGGCTTGATCACCGACCGCTTCGGCGGCCGGGCCGTATTCGCGGTATTGATGCTGGTCCTGATAGTGCCGGTGATGTTCATCGGGCTTCTGGGCGGGTCTTTCGGGGGCCTTATCTTCTGGGGTTTCTTCCTGGGGCTTGCCGGTAGCTCGTTCGCCGTCGGCATCCCGTTCGTCTCGAAATGGTTCCCGCCGCACATGCAGGGCCTCGCGCTCGGGATCTACGGCATGGGCAACATCGGGACCGCGATAGCCGCTTACACCGCCCCTTCTATCGCCGCCTCCTATGGCTGGCAGTGGGCGTTCTGGGTGTTCATCATCCCGCTCGTAGCGATGGCGGCGGTCTTCTGGGTCATGGGCCGCGACGCCCCGAGCACGGGACCGAGGCCGTCGGTCACGGCGGGGATAGCGCTCTTCCGCGAGGAGGTCATGCCCTGGGTCCTGAGCCTGTTCTACTTCCTTACCTTCGGCGGGTTCGTGGCCCTGGGCATCTACCTGCCCAAGCTGCTCGTCGACCTGTTCGGCTTCACCCCGTCGGGCGCGGGGTTGAGGGCGGCGGGTTTCGTGGTGCTGGCGACGCTCTCCAGGCCGGTTGGCGGATGGCTCGCGGACCGTATCGGCGGCTCCAGGACGCTCATGGTCATCTTCGCCGTCCTGCCCTTTATGGCCCTGATCCTGAGCTTCCAGCCCGGCATAGTCTTGTTTACCTTCGCGGCCCTCTCCAGCGCGGTGCTACTGGGCCTCGGCAACGGCGCGGTCTTCAAGCTGGTCGCCGAGTACTACCCGACCAAGACGGGTGCAGTTACCGGCGTCGTCGGCGCGGCCGGTGGGCTCGGGGGCTTCTTCCCGCCGCTGGTCCTGGGAATCGTGCGGGACGCCACCGGCTCCTACGCCATCGGGTTCGTTCTGCTGGCTCTGTTCGCGGTCGGCTGCTTGCTGGTGAACGCGCTGTTCGTCCGGCGGCATCCATCCGGGACGGGCGTCGCGCAGATGAGAGGAGCCTAGTAGCGTGGCTCGCGCGACGAATCCTCTGCTCAGAGACCTGCAATACTTCCGCCGGGGAGAGAAGCGCGCCGGCGGCTGGAGCGAACTGAACGCCCGCGACAGGGAGTGGGAGTACGCCTACCGCCAGAGGTGGCAGCACGACAAGATCGTGCGCTCCACCCACGGCGTGAACTGCACCGGCTCGTGCTCCTGGAAGGTGTACGTCAAGGACGGCATCATCACCTGGGAGACCCAGCAGACCGACTACCCCTCGAACGGCCCCGACTCACCCGAGTACGAGCCCCGCGGCTGCCCTAGAGGGGCGTCCTTCTCCTGGTACACATACTCCCCGATCCGCATAAAGTACCCCTACGTCCGCGGCGTCCTCATGCAGATGTACCGCGAGGCGAAAGCGCAAGCCGGAGACCCGGTCGAAGCGTGGGCCTCTATAGTCGAGGACCCGGAGAAAGCGCGGGCGTACAAGGCGCAGCGGGGCAAGGGCGGGCTGGTGCGCGCC
>DASSMB010000073.1:0-11633 GCA_035689095.1 Rubrobacteraceae bacterium
CCCGTCGGGTTCATCCCCTCGAACTTCAGGTAGACGCGGGCGCCGACGCGCTCGGAGAGCTTCGTGGCTTCTATGAGGGGCGTCTCGCCCTCGCCGAGCGTCGCGATGGCATCGTCCGGGATCTCCGGCAGCCATTCACGATAGTTCCTTACCACTCCTTGTCTCAAAGCTCGCGCCTGAACGCTCAAAGAGATATCGCCTTTCCTGTAATATCCGGCCGGCTCGTCGCGGACCGGAGGATCAACAACCCGTACCGGAGGCGCAACCCCCGGCATCGGCGGCTCGCGTGAATGTGAGAGAGATGTAGAGGTTCGGATCCACAGCGTACGAAAAGTATCACGCCCCGCGCCGCACTTGCAACAATGCCGCATGGCGACCGCAATAGCGACCGCAATGGCGACCGCAACCCTCGTCTAGTAAATTACGGGCTTGAGCCGTCAGCTATTAGCCAGGATAAGCGCTGATGGCTGAAGACCGATAGCTGGTAGCTACAGCGAAGGAGCGCGTTGGAAGCAGAGAAGCAGACCATCCTCGTTACTGGCGGCGCGGGGTTTATCGGGGGGAACTTCGTGCTCGGCGCGGTGGGTAGCGGCAGTTTCCGGATCGTGAACCTGGACGCCCTGACCTATGCCGGGAACCTGGACACCCTCGCCTCCGTCGCTGAGAACCCGGACCACGTCTTCGTCCACGGTAGGATTGGAGACCGGGAGCTGGTGGACCGCCTGCTCGCCGAACACCGTCCCTCTGCCATAGTGAACTTCGCGGCCGAGAGTCATGTGGACCGCTCCATAGATGGTCCCGGCGCCTTTATTCAGACCAACGTCGTCGAGACGCACGACCTGCTGGAGGCGGCTCTCGTGTACTGGAACACGCTGGAGGGCGAGGAGCGTGATCGGTTCCGTTTCCTGCACGTCTCAACGGACGAGGTCTATGGCACGCTCGGCCCGACGGGGTACTTCACGGAGGAGAGCCCGTTCCGGCCGAACTCTCCTTATGCGGCGTCGAAGGCGGCCTCGGACCATCTGGTGCGGGCGTACCATCACACCTATGGGTTGCCGACGCTCACGACCAACTGCTCCAATAACTACGGGCCGTACCACTTCCCGGAGAAGCTGATACCGCTAATGATCCTGACCGCTCTGCGAGGGGATCCACTCCCGGTCTACGGCGACGGACAGCAGGTGCGCGATTGGCTCTACGTCGAGGATCACTGCCGGGCCATCGCCACGGTGCTGGCGATGGGCGCGGTCGGCGAGACGTACAACGTCGGCGGCCACAACGAGCGGGCGAATCTGGACGTGGTCAAGACCATCTGCGCGCTGCTGGACGAGCTGGCGCCGGAATCTCCTCACGCGCCGCACGAGCAGCTAGTTACCTTCGTCACCGATAGGCCCGGTCACGACCGGCGCTACGCCATAGACGCCGGAAAGATCGAACGCGATCTCGGCTGGACGCCGGAGGAGACGCTGGAGAGCGGCATGCGGAAGACCGTCCGCTGGTACCTGGAAAACCGGGGCTGGTGCGAGGGTATCCTCTCTGGAAAGTACCGGGGCGAACGGCTGGGGCTCGGGAGCACGTGGAGCCGGACGTGAAGGGCATCGTGCTGGCGGGCGGTTCCGGGACGCGGCTCTATCCTCTGACACGCGCGGTAAGCAAGCAGCTACTTCCCGTCTACGACAAGCCGATGATCTACTACCCGGTCACGACACTTATGCTTGCGGGCATCCGGGATATCCTCGTGATCTCGACTCCGCACGACCTGCCACGTTTCGAGGACCTCCTCGGGGACGGCTCGAAGTGGGGTGTGAATTTCAGCTACGCAGTGCAGCCCGAGCCGGAGGGACTGGCGCAGGCCTTCATTATCGGACGGGAGTTCGTGGGGAGGGACCGGGTCTCGCTCGTCCTCGGGGACAACATCTACTACGGGCACGGCTTCCCGGAGCTTCTGGCGCGGGCCGCGAGCCGCGAGGATGGGGCGACGGTATTCGGCTACTACGTGCGCGACCCTGAGCGCTATGGCGTGGTCGAGTTCGACCAGGATGGGACTGTCCTGAGCATCGAGGAGAAGCCGGAGAAGCCGCGTTCTCACTACGCTGTGACGGGTCTTTACTTCTACGACAACCGGGTGCTGGACGTGGCGGAAAACCTGGAGCCCTCACCGAGGGGAGAGCTGGAGATCACGGACGTCAACGTGGACTACCTGGAGCGCGGCGGCCTTCAGGTCGAGTTGATGGGCCGGGGGATGGCGTGGCTCGACGCGGGGACCCACGAGTCGTTGTTGCAGTCCGCGAACTTCATCGAGACATTAGAGGAGCGGCAGGGCTTGAAGATCGGGTGTCCCGAGGAGATCGCATACCGCAAGGGCTACATTACCGCCGAGGAGCTGGAAGAGCTAGCCTACCCGATGAGGAAGAACAACTACGGCCAGTACCTGCTGGAGCTTCTGAAGAGCGAGGAGTTCGTGCTGTGAACGTCATCGAGACGGAGCTGCCGGGCGCACTCATCATCGAGCCGAAGGTCTTCGGCGATGCGCGCGGCTTCTTCATGGAGACTTATAACGACGCGCGTTACGCGGAGGCCGGGCTCCCCGAACGCTTCGTCCAGGACAACCTCTCTTACTCCGCGCGGGGCGTGCTGCGCGGCCTCCACTTCCAGAACCCCCGGCCCCAGGGAAAGCTGGTCTCCGTATTGCAGGGCGAGGTCTTCGACGTGGCGGTGGACATCCGGGTCGGCTCCCCGACCTTCGGCAAGTGGACGGGCGTTACGCTCTCCGCCGAGAACAAGCGCCAGTTCTATGTCCCGCCGGACTTCGGACACGGCTTTGTCGTTACCAGCGAGACCGCCCTGTTCTCCTACAAGTGCACGGATTATTACGCGCCTTCCTACGAAGGCTCCATCCTCTGGAACGACCCGGAGATCGGGATAGAGTGGCCTATCGAAGAACCTGCGCTCTCCGAAAAAGACCGCTCCGCTCTCCCGCTGAAGGAGATCTCCGAGGACGTACTGCCTCGATACGGGACGGGTTGACGGATGGGCGGAGAAAATACCTTCGACATTCTCGAAGGCCGCCGTTACATGCGCCTCACTACCTACCGCCGGAGCGGAGAGGGCGTCCCGACACCCGTGTGGTTCGCGCGAGTGGGAGGCAGGCTCGTCGTGGTGACCGACTCCGAATCAGGCAAGGCTAAACGTATCCGTAACAACCCTCGCGTCATGCTTGCCCCGAGCGACTTCCGGGGACGCCCCCGCGGTGGGAGCGTGGAGGCGATGGCCCGCATCATGGACGGGAGGGAGGGCGAGTCCGCGGACCGGGCGCTCCTTCAGAAGTACGGCTGGCAGTATCGGATATTCAACCAGGTGATCCGGTGGCAGGGCGCGTCAGACCGGCGGGTGTTCCTGGAGATAAGCCCGGTCTCGGACGAACGCTAGCGACTCGATTTTTTGCCGGGGAGGCTCGCGATGAACGAGGTCGCGAACTTCGCAAGAGCCCTCGCTGCGAGCCCGGCGAGTACGGCCGCGCTGTAGAGGTTCAGGGGGCCGTGGGCTCCGTGCTTGCGGTGGTAGAGGAAGGCGCTCTTGTGCAGGAGCCAGATCGCCTTCGGCCTGCTGCGGCTGCTGCCGCCGGTCTGGTGGACGACCTCTATCTGCGGCAGGTAGTAGACGAACCAGTCGGCTTCGCGAACCCTCCGGCAGAGGTCGGCGTCCTCGAAGTACATAAAGAACCGTTCGTCCAGGCCGCCGATCTCCTCCAGAGTCTTGCGCCGGACCGCCATGCAGGCCCCGGAGACCCAGTCGACTTTCGCCGGGACGGCGGTGCTCGTGACGGCCGGGAACTGGCTCTTCACGAGCGAGCTCTTCGGAAAGAGCCGGGTCAACAGAGACGTGCGGCCCAGGAGACCGGTAATGAGAGTTACCTCCCTGCGGGCCGAGAGCTGGAGGTTGCCGGCCGAGTCCAGGATTCGCGGACCCGCCACCCCGGCTCGCGGGTTCTCCTCGAAGAACTGTTCCACACGCTCGAAGAAATCTCTCTCTACCGTCGTGTCGGGGTTTATGAGCGCGACAAGCTCGCCGGTGGAGGCGGCGATGCCCTGGTTGCAGGCACGGGCGAACCCCACGTTATCGGAGTTCCGGATCAGGCGCGTGGCACGCGGAAGCTCTGGGGGCAGCGACTGGTCATTGTCCACGACAACGACCTCGAAGCTCTCGTAATTCGTTGCAATGAGGGACTCGACGCACCTCAAGGTAAGCGGCCAAGAGGCGTAGTTGACGATGACGACCGAGAATTTCACGAACCGAGACGTGTCTGGACGCGATCCCGTAGCCTGCATGCGATGCTCCTCGTCGCCGCGAGGGAAGATCCCCGGAGCAGCCGCCGGACACGGGCATCGGAGACCTTCTTGCGGCTTTGTATCTCACGCCGCTTCTTGAGCGTGAGCGGTAGCTGGTCCCATGCCTCCGCCAGCCCCTTCAGGTGTGGACGCAACGTACCCGTCGCGGCGGCGGTTAGTAGACGCGCGAGTTGTCCCAGGACGAAGAACGGCAGTACGTGCGGCACTACAGAGAGCGGCAGGTTCTTCACCAGGAGGCTCAGGGAGTTGCGGGTGCCGAGCCGGGTCGCCGTTGCGCTGCGCTTGCCTCCGGTCGAGGCGCTGCCCATATGGTAGACGACGGCGTCGGGGACGTAGAGGCAATGATAGTCCGCGAGTTGCGCCCGGAAGCTGACATCGCCATCCTCGCAATATGAGACAAAGTCCTCATCGAAAAAGCCGATCTCATCCAGCATCTTCCGTCGATACATCGCCGCCGCCGCGCACGCCCCGAAGACGTAGCTGATCTCATCGAACTGTCCCCGGTCACGCTCGCCGTGACCGAGCCGGTAGGGGAGACCGCTAAGGCGTATAGCATCTCCCGCTCCATCAAGAAAACGCCGGTTGTGAAAGTCCACCAGCTTGCTCGCGAAGAGACCCGCCTCCGGATGAGCCTCCGCCGACCGCACCAGCGCCTCCAGCCAGCCAGGGACCGTCTCTGTGTCGTTGTTCAGCAGCGCGACGTACTCCGTCCCGGAAGCCTCTATCCCCGCGTTCGCCGCCACGCTGAAGCCATGGTTGTCTTCGAGAGCGTAGACGCGGACTTCGGGGAAGTTACTTTTTACGAACTCCACCGAACCATCCGTGGAGCCGTTGTCTACCAGTATGGTTTCAAAGTCCTCGAAAGATTGGCTGTGGAGCGAGCTCAGGCAGACTCCGAGGAACTTCGCGCCGTTCCAGTTTGGAATGACAACCGAGACGCGGGACACGCCTTCAGGCGGATTGCTCGGGGCCGCGCCCGGAGTCGTGGGCGTGCTCTGGCTCGAAAACTGTCACCTGCGTAGGCAGGTGAACCAGGCCCGCGAACGCTCCCCGGCTGACCGGACGACCGATATCGAAGGCGGTGGCTACGTCGATCCAGTCCATATGCGCCTCTTTGTTCTGGCCGTGGGAGACGGCGGCGTTCACAGAGTAGGGACCGTGACGGAGCAAGGGTTGAATGCTGAAGTCCACGATGATGCGATCCCCGGCATGGCGCGCCTTGATCGGCGCCTTCTCCAGGTTGGTGTTTGTGGAGTAGACGTCGAGACCGGTCTTGTTACGGAGCGTTATGCTTAGAACACTGTCGTTTACGTCTGCTTTGTACTTCACGTGGACCCGCACGGTCATGGGCGAGTGCGGGTCGATGAAGTCCGACGGGGCACCCTGAGCGTTCAGGACTTCGACGCTCTGGATCCTGGCCTCCCCCGTACCGTGACGAAGGCGAGGACCTCGGTTCTGCAGAGTGGGGTCCTCCTTGAAGCCCGGCGTATCGGCATCGTCCTCGTTTTCTGTCTCTAGCTCCAGAGGCTGATTGGATAGATGGAGCTGGGTGTCCTTCTGCGCGGCGGCGTTCGAGAGCAGGGCCTGATAGTAGTCTATGGTCTCGCTGACGTCGCCGTGTGCTATGAGGCGCCCCTTCTGCAGCAGCGCGGCGTCGGTGCAGAAGTTCTTTACCATCGTGGTGCTGTGGGAGACGAAGATGATAGTCGCTCCGGAATCTCTCAGTTCGCGCATCTTCTGGATGCCCATGTGCCGGAAGACGCCATCGCCGACGGAAAGAGTCTCGTCGACCAGGAGGATGTCCGGCTCCACGTTGACCGCTACAGCGAAGCCCAGCCTGGCTCGCATACCGCTTGAGTAGTTCTTGACCGGCTGGTCCATGAACTCCCCGATATCCGCGAAAGCTTCTATCTCGTCGAAGCGGTGAATCATCTCCTTGCGGTCTATGCCGAGAAGCAGCCCGTTCATCAGGGCGTTCTCCCGGCCCGTGAACTCCTGGTTGAAACCCGCGCCGAGTTGGAGGAGGGCGGAGATCCTGCCGTTCGTCCGGGCGACGCCGGTAGTCGGCTGCAGGACGCCGGAAACGATCTGGAGCAGGGTGCTCTTACCCGCACCGTTGCGACCGAGGAGACCGAGGCTTACCCCCGGTTCTATCTTCAGCGTGACATCCTTTAGCGCCCAGAAGTCACTGCTGCGCTTGACCTTCCCGAAGCTCAGGATCTCGCGCAGCCGGTCGCGCTGGCGTGGGTAGATACGGTACTTCTTGGATATTCCTTCAAGGGAGATGGCGTGCATTAGATCAGGTCCGCGAACTGGCGTTTTATCCTGGCGAATAGCGTGACCCCCACGAGACACACCGTTGCGGCGAAGAGCGTGAACAATAGAAGTCCTCCCAGGGATGGTAAATCTCCGCTCAGGACCAGGTCCCTATAGGCACTGGAGATGAAGGCAAGTGGGTTGAAGTCTATGAACGGTCTCATAGGAGAATCCTCGGGGACTCTACTCGCCGGCCAGATAATAGGGGTAGCGAACATGAATCCTCGCAGGAAAGCCCGTAGGGAGTCTTTAAGGTCGGGCATATAAGCTCCGGCTACAGATATAAGGTAGCTCAAGCCCAGCATGAAGAGCAACTGTGGCACTGCAATTATCGGGATCAGAAGCAGCGTCCATTGCAGGTGATGCTCCAGAACAATTTGGAGTACCATTAGCGCCCCGAAACCGAAGAACTGGCCCACGAAAGCAGTCGCCGCTGTTGTCATCGGCAAGATCTCCAGGGGGAATACCACCCGTTTTACCAGGGTTGAGTTGGTCCTGATGCTCGTCACGGACTTGTTCAACGCGTCGGAGAACGCCTGGAAGGGGAGAAGCCCGCAGTATACATAGAGACCGTAGTTCGTGACGCTGTCGGTCTGGTGAAACCGAAGTCCCAGAACCTTAGAGAAGACCAGAGTGTAGAGGATGACCATGAGTAGAGGGCCGAGGACTAGCCAGACGAGTCCCAGGAAAGAGCCCCGATAACTACGGGTGAGATCGCGCTGCACAAAGTACCCGACCAGCCACCGCCGGTCGTAGAGCGTGCCTAAAGTGCCCAGTAATGCCCCACGAGGATTCTTTGCGCTAGACAAGTTTGTAGACAATATCGTCCTTCATCTCGACCGTTAGTCTAATCTAAGTCCTGGACAATGCAGCAAATCTGCGCAAGTTTACCGTAACCGACAGGAGCCCGCCAGATTGATCCGGCTTACTGGGCCGGCTAACGGAGGACCCTTATTGATTATATCCCGCCTCTAGTAGAGTAGCGGGAATCGTGCCTATAACGGTAGCTTTAGATAGGTTTCATCCTGTTCCCACTCTGCGCCCTTGAATACATCCGCGTCGGAGGTGCCGTCGGCGCTTGCAACCCTGGAGAGGGGTGCTGTTAGAAGCGTGTAAAACCGCCGGATGTTGCTCGATTGAGAGAGCCTGATTTTGAGCTTCCTTACTTGAGTTTCCTTACATGCGCCTGCGGTAGTAGTGTACGAGTCGCATATAGTTCGTCCAATTCCAGTATGGTCCGGGATCTGTGTGGTCCGAGCCGGGGACCTGATAGTGGCCGATGATGTGCTGGCGGTCCACCGGGATGCGGTGTCTCTTGCAGCACCATGCCGCAAGCCTCGCCGAGTGACGGTACATGGCGCGCGTGAACCATTTGCGCTGGCTCACATAGCCCTCGTGCTCGATGCCGATGCTGTGGGTGTTGTAGGTCCAGTTGCCCGCGTGCCAGGCTATATCAGCGTTACGCACGCACTGGGCAACCCGCCCATCTTTTGATCTCACCACGTAGTGGGCCGAGACGTTGGCGCTCGGGTCCTGGAACCAGTTGATTGCGCCCACATAAGAGCCCTGGGTGACGTGGATGATAATCCTGTCTATGTTGTACGACGCTTCGCGGTTCGAGTTGGTGTAGTTGCCGGAGTACGCCGGATGTGACAGGGCCGGCGGGTAGTCGGTGGCCGCCATGGCTGTGAAGACCTGCGGCACCTCGACGTCCTGTGCAGCCAGTTCCAGGCTCTCACCAGACGAGGTCGTGGTTGAAGCCCCACTCTTTAGCGTCTCGTATACAGCTATAGCGTACAGATCGGTGTCACCATAGCCTGCTACCGTCTCCTGCCAGCCGTTTAGGTCGGAAGGCTTGTTCGGACCCTGTATGTCGGCCAAGACCGCGGCGCCGCCACGAACATTAGCAGCCCGATTGGTTTTCAGTTCCTCTTCCGAGAGCCCTGTAAGACTCGCGGCGCGGCCCAGAGTGTCTCTGGAAGGATTCTGCATAAGCTGCATGATCCCATAGTAGCCGCGACCTTCGATGTCGCCCGCTTCGTAGTTGCTTGCTTCTGGAGGGGGCATCTCCCAACGGGTGTTGACATAGCCCATCGCGAGGAGCAACTCTTTCGGTACGTTGTACTCGGTCGCTGCAGCTTCGAACTCCAGCACGAGAGAAGAGCCAGTTTGGGCAAGGACCTTGCCTGCCGTGCCGAGCAAGACAGCGCCCGCGAGTCCGGCTCCGCCGAGCCTCAAGAAGTCTCTCCGGTCTATCTTCCATCGCAGATCTTCGGAATACATGTCCCCCCTATTACTTGCTTGCAACCTCAATTATCTCTTTACTACCTTGATCGCGTCGGCGATTATGTAGCCGGTGCTGGAGCTCTTGCTGGAAATCCCGACGGACCAGCTGTCTCCGGCCGCCATCGTGTAGGTGCCCAGGCTCACCCATTTGCCGCCGTTTGTCCGCTGGCTGACGGTCTTGTTGACCGTTCCATTGACGGTGCGAATCTTGTAAGTAGCCCGACCCGTGTAACCTGAGTTGGACGGCCACCAACCGTACACCGTGTAGCTGCCGCGCGACGGGATCTTGACCTTGTATTGCGCGGGATCGTAGACCGACAGGGGCTTCAAGAGCGCCCTGTAGTTGTTACCGTAACGCTGCGAGCTGAAGGAGCTGTTGGTCCACTTGCTCGAAGCCCGGAACCGCTGGGCGCTGCTGTTGTCGATGATCTGAACGTTGGGGCTGGTCGTTGCGGTAGAGGTGCCCGCGTAGCTCTTGACGAGGTTCATGTATTTGGTCCAGTCCCAATATGGTCCGGGATCTGTGTGGCAGTCGCCTCCTCCGCCAACGCCGGAGCAGCCGGGCACCTCGTTATGCCCGATAATGTGCGTACGGTCGATGGGGATGTTGTACTTCTTTGCGAGGTAGGCCGAGAGCCGGGCCGAAGACCTGTACATGGCGTCGGTGAACCACGACGGGTCGCTTATAAAACCCTCGTGCTCGATGCCGATGCTGTGGGTGTTGGTCGGCCACCATCCAGCGTGCCAGGCGATGTCATCCTGATGAACCGACTGGCCTATGAAGCCGTCGGAAGAGCGCACGGTATAGTGAGCGGACGATCCGGTGTTGCTGGGGCTCGCGAACCAGTTTATGGCGCTTGACCATGAGCCCTGCGTCACGTGGATTACGATGGTGTTTATGTCGTAGGAGGCTTCTCTGCTGGAGGGGGTGTAGTTCGAACCGCCGTTCCCGTACCAGGTAGAGCCCGAATAATCGCCGGTCGCCTGCGCGGTGAATAGTTGCGGAACATCGACGTTCTGGGGCGCCAGATCTACCTTCTCTCCCGTCGAGATAGTTGCGGAGGCACCGCTTTTCAGCACTTTGTAGACCTGATCCGCGTACTGCCCGCTGCCTCCGTACTTGCTAACCGCATCGTACCAGCCACTCAGGTCGGAAGGCTTCTGCGAGCCCTGGATGTCCGCGAGGACCGCCGCCCCGCCCCGGATGTTCGCATCGCGCTCACTCTTGATCTGGTCCTGAGATAGTCCGGTTAGAGACGCAGCCTTCCCCAGAGTATCCCTCGAAGGGTTCTGTACCAGCGCCATGACACCGTATGTGCCCCGGCCTTCGGGATCG
Organism: Rubrobacteraceae bacterium; assembly: GCA_035689095.1. Classification (GTDB taxonomy): domain Bacteria; phylum Actinomycetota; class Rubrobacteria; order Rubrobacterales; family Rubrobacteraceae; genus JACDDK01. The sequence continues at coordinate 10,288 of DASSMB010000073.1, forward strand.
TTCTTATCGTAGTCGCTGGCAGTGGGAGGCGGCATCTCCCAATGGCTGTTGACGTATCCCATGGCAAGGAGCAACTCCTTCGGGACGTTCGACTCATTCGCTGCCGAACCGAACTCGTCAGAGATGGACGCCTGCTGGGCCGTCGCGTGCGAGCTGGGACCAACTAATCCCATGATTGCGGCCAAACCAAGAGTCGCAAGAACTATAATTCCTGAACGCAAATCTCCCCCTCCGAGAGGATAATACAGTTGTTTCTACCTCTATTATCGACCATCGTGGCAGAAAACTTAAGTATTCAAGGAAACATTTTCGAAACATATTCTCAAAAATGTTTCGATTTCGAAACATCGTATGTAAATGGTCTCATCTACGAGATTGAAACACACGATGACGCGACTACTCAAAGCAAGGTTTTTGTGCGAACATATGGCGCGTTGATTTTGGATATGTATAGATATATCAACGGGAGTAGATCTGGTGCCGCCCTTGAAAGACTGTCCCCATCATGAACTGCCATGGGGAATAAAGAGATGACGCGAAACTCGGGCGTGCCAGGATACAAGCCCTCCACGTTGACGAGAATAAAGGGAGTCTTGCGGCGTGTAGTCGGCAGGGGCCGGAGGCTTGCAATCAGTAAGCGTATCCCAAAGGACGGGGCGGAGACACGGGTTAGACCGGAGAACGTTGTCTGGATCTTCGGCTCCGGCCGAACCGGAAGTACCTGGCTTGCTGCGATGATGGGGGAGATAGAGGGTCAGACCGTATGGCGCGAGCCTCTGGTGGGAGCGCTCTTCGGTAACCTCTACTACGTACGGGCCGAACATCGCATAGACAAACGCGGTGAGCATTTCATCCTGGGCGGAGCGTACAAGGACACCTGGATGGGGCCGATGAGGGAGATGGTCCTGGGTGGAGCCGCAGCCAGGTTTCCGGAATTGACCCGTGGCGGGTACCTGGTGGTCAAGGAACCGAACGGCTCCATCGGGGCACCACTTCTCATGGAGGCCATGCCGGAGAGCCGGATGGTGCTCTTGATCCGGGACCCGAGGGACGTCGTAGCCTCCAGCATGGACGCGCGCCGTGAAGGAAGCTGGCTGCACGAGAGGCGCAACACGGATAGCCGGAAGCGAGAGTCCCTACCGGACAAGAACCCCAACGTCTATGTCAAGACGCGGGCGAAGACCTACCTCCAGCACGCGGGCAACGCCAAGAGAGCCTACGACGCACACCGGGGATACAAGACGGTGGTCCGCTACGAGGACCTTCGGGCAGACACCCTGGCGACGATGAAGCGCCTCTACGCCGAGTTGGGTATTCCGGTTGATGAGGAGGGCCTCATCCGGGCG
>DASSMB010000074.1:0-15273 GCA_035689095.1 Rubrobacteraceae bacterium
GGTAGCACCACGCGGGCTATGCGTTCGGCGTCCGGGTCGTCCTGGCGGGCTATGGCTATGACGCTGGCGCCGCGGGCCACGGTCTCCTCGACGTTGGAGAGGGTCTTCTCGCGCAAGAGCCCCTCGCCCAGGACGGCGACCACGGGGCAGCGCTCGTCGATGAGGGCTATGGGACCGTGCTTCATCTCACCGGCCGGGTATCCTTCGGCGGGGATGTAGGAGATCTCCTTGAGCTTTAGAGCCCCTTCTAAGGCCACCGGGAAAGACGCGCCGCGCCCGAGGAACAGCGCGCAGAGCGCCTCCTCGAAGAGTTCCGCAGCCTCCTCGACGCGGCCATGCAACAAGTTCAGCGTCTCGTCCACCTTCTCCGGCGCCTGGCGCAGGGCGCGACCGATCTGCGCTACCTCTTCCTTCTGGAGCGTGCCTCGCAGCGAGGCTAGCTCCAGGGCCAGGACGTACAGGAGGGTCGCCTGGGCGAGGAAGGTCTTGGTGGAGGCGACCGCTATCTCCGGCCCGGTCTTCGTGAGCAGTACGGAGTCGGCCTCGCGGGTGATCAGTGAGCCCTGCGTGTTCGTCACGGCCAGCACCCGTCCGCCGAACTCCCGCGCAGCCTCGACGGCGGCCAGGGTGTCTGTGGTCTCCCCGCTCTGGCTTATGGCTACGACGAGCATCTTCTCGTCGCCTATCGGGTCAGAGTAGCGGTACTCGCTGGCGACGGCCACCTCAACGGGCAGGCGGGCGAACTTCTCGATGGCGTACTTGCCGAGGAGCCCGGCGTGATAGGCCGTCCCGCAGGCCACGATAACGATGCGATCCACGTTCGAGAGGTCTAACCCCATCTCCGAGAGGTTTACCGTCCCGTCGGCGTCCAGGCGCCCCGCGAGCGTCGCCTGAAGGGCCGCGGGCTGCTCGTGGATCTCCTTGAGCATGTAGTCCTCGTAGCCGCCGAGCTCTACCGCCTCGGCGTCCCAGTCAACCTCGAAGCTCTCGCGCTCGACCGGATCACCGTCCATCGTGTAGATACTGGCCGAAGAGCCCGTGATCTCCACCACCTCGCCGTTCTCCACGACCATAAAGCGGTGCGTCTCCCCAAGCAGCGCCTGCACCGCGCTGGCAATGAAGTTCTCGCCGTCTCCGAGCCCTACCACCAGGGGGCTCTGGTGCCGCGCAGCCACCACCTTCTCAGGCTCTTTGGCGCTCACCGCCGCGACCGCGAACGAGCCCCGCAGCCGTTTCAGCGTATTCGTCAGGGCCTCGCGCAACGGCTCCCCATCCTCCACCCGCTCGGCCAGCAGGTGCGCGATCACCTCGGTGTCCGTCTCCGAGCGGAAGACACGACCCCGCTGCTCCAACTCTTCCTTAAGCTCCACATGGTTCTCGACGATGCCGTTGTGGACCACCGCGACGATACCGTCCCCATCGCTACCTGCGTAGCCCCCGGTGTGAGGATGAGCATTCGCCTCGGTGGGACGGCCGTGCGTCGCCCACCTCGTGTGCCCCACCCCGGTCCTCACGTTAGCGAAGTGTCCGTTATGCTGCGAGACGGCTTCGGCCAGCTCCTTCAGCGGACCGACCCGCTTTACCTGAGCCACCTCGTCCAGGCCAGGGACGGCCAGGGCAAGTCCCGCCGAGTCGTAGCCGCGGTACTCCAGGTGCCTAAGGCCCTCCATCAGCACCTCGACACAACGCTCCCTGCCGACGTAACCAACAATCCCGCACATGCGTCAACCTCCCTCTAATCGTCCGGGGATGCACGGTAGAGAAAGGCAGAAAAAGAGACTGGGATCCACCCGGGCCCGGACGGTGTTTTGTCCCCGGTGTCGCCACCGGATTTTGTCACCGTCCTATCGACCGCCCGATTGCCGAGACGCACCCGCCGAATGTTTCGATGAACGTCTGCCTCGTCAACTCTCCGTGAGGAGAGTCCTGGCGCTTTGGTTTTTGTCTCTCCGCCGATCTCGCAAACCGATGCCTGCTACCCGGTTCACCAAACCTATCTACGACACGAGTCTCTCTTCTGAACTAACCTCCCGACTTCGAAGAACACCCAACGATAGATACTTTACCTGCTCTAAGGTAGAAAGAAAACCCTTACGCCGAAACCGCAGCGGCTCAGAGCCCCCCGAACTCTATGATCCCCAAGACCGCTAACAGAGCGATAATTACCGGCTGATGGACCAGGTAGATCAGTAACGAGTGCCGTCCGAGGAACCCCAGGGGCCTAGCCGCAACCGGACTCTCGCCTCCCGCCCGCCTCTCCGCGTAGCCCCGGCCGTAGAGCAGGTTCCCAAAGAAGACGCCCAGCAGGACCACGCCGAACCAGGGCAAAAGAGGCCGGTAGTCCGGCATGAACAGGCTCTCCGGCACGACGCCCAGGGGCAGGAGCAAGGGGCTCTCGGAGGAGACCCCCTGCAGCCGCATGTACTCGCCAACTACGATCATGACGACGCCCAAGACCAGGTTCGGCAGCCGGAACCTCAGTAGCGGGTACGCGAGGATTATGGAGACCCCGATCAAGTGCAGTATCCCGAACACGATGATGCCCACACCGGCAACCCACGTCACGAGCGTCAGGACCATCCCGTAACCGAAGACCCTGAGCCCCCGCAAAAGGTACTTGCCGAAGAGGTTTCCCGCGCTCTCCCCGCCCGCCCTAATGTAGCTGATAGTGAGCGAGACTCCTACCAGGAACAAGAACAGGCTCGCGGTCGTGTCGGCGAAGAGCGCCCAATACCCGCTCGTGGACTCGATGGCGTAGCCGCCGAAGGTGTCCAGGTCATACGTCAGGTGGTAGAAGGCCATCATGAGGATGGCTATGCCCCGCGCGGCGTCCACCTCCCACAGACGCCCCGGCTTCCTCATGACCGTTTTTGTAGCTTCGCCCTGCGTCCCGCACTCCTCTCCGACCGACGAGGGGATCATACCTCAGCGCACATCCGACATGCCGCGCCATATCCGCTAGGATTCCGGCATGGCCGAGAGAGAGTTCGTCATCCGACGTGGACGGCGCGAGGATGCCCCCGCTGCGGCCCGGCTCTGGGTGCAGAGCGCCCGCGAGCACGCCGCCTACGACCCCGTCTATAACACCGCTCCCGAGGCGGAGCGCACCATGCGCCGCTTCCTCGCGGACCTGGCGAGCAGCAGCCACTCCTTCCTGCTGGTGGCCGTCGCCAACCCCGAGGAGCGCGTGATCGGCTTTATCTCCGGCGAGTTGCGCGAGGGCTCCCCTACCTTCCACTCGAAGACCTGGGCCTCCGTGGACGACGTCTTCGTCGAGGAAGGCTACCGCAGCCTCGGCGTCGGGCGCGCCCTGATAGAGGGCGTCAGGTCCTGGGCCGAGGAGCGCGGAGCCCACGGCGTCTCACTACAGGTCGCCGCCGCCAACGCCCGCGGCCGGAAATTCTACGAGGACCTCGGTTTCCGCGAGGTCTCCGTCTACGAGGTATTGGAGTTTTAGAGAGCTTTCACTGATCAGCGAGAGCTGGAAGCCGGGTCTCAAAGGACATGAGACACCGACATGACCCGCACATCGGGCTCCCGCTCGTAGCCGCAAGCCGCATAAAACGCCTCCGCGGATCCGTCTTCCACCTCAACCTCAACGTAAGAGACTCTTCGCGCAGCGCAGCGCTGCTTCACTGATCTCATCAAAGCTCTCCCAACACCCTGGCGCCGGACCTCCGGGCGGACGTACAGGTCTTCTATGCTGGCGAAAAGTCCGCCAGCCGCCACGTTCAGGCGGTAGGCAAGTATGGCGACGCCGACCGGCCCCCCTTCCGCGTAAGCGCCCAGAACCTCCAGGTCTCCGCTCTCTACCGCTCCGGCCAGCAGTTCCGCGAACGCCTCCGGGACCGGCTCGCCGTTCCGCAGAGATTCCTCTAGGAGAGCCAGCAGAGCGGCGAGGTCCCGCCTGTCTATTAGAGTTACTCTGATGTTCATGTTCAATTAGCTCCGGTGGCGGCTCTCACGCGAGCGGCGGCCTCCACGGCGTCCTGTATATCCCGGTCTGTCACATCGAGATGGGTGCAGAGCCGGATGGAGGAGGCGGTCCGGGGCGTCGCCAGCACGCCTTCTAACGCGAGAGAGCGCAGAAAAGCATCGGCGTCACCGACCTCGACGAGCACGATGTTGGTCTCGGGCGGGTCTACGGAGTATCCGGCTTCGGCGAGACCGTCGGCGAGCGCACGGGCCCGCTCGTGGTCATCGGCGAGGCGGTCTATGTTGTGCTCGAAGGCGTAGAGAGAGGCGGCGGCGATGATCCCCGCCTGGCGCATCCCCCCGCCGAACGCCTTGCGGGCGCGCCGGGCCTCCCGGATGGTGTCTTCATCGCCCGCCAGCAGGGAGCCGACCGGCGCGCCGAGACCCTTGGAGGAGCAGACGGAGACGGTATCCGCGTGCCGGCACCACTCGCTGGCGGGGGTCCCGGTGGCCGCCTGGGCGTTAAAGAGGCGCGCGCCATCGAGGTGGACCTTCATGCCGAGGTCGTGAGCCTCTGCGGCGACGGCGGCGAATTCTTCGAGCGGGAAAACCGTCCCGCCTTCCATGTTGTGCGTGTTCTCCAGGCACAGGAGGGTCTGACGCGGGAAGTGGACGTTCTCCGGCCGGATCGCACCGCGCAGCGTCTCGGAGGAGATGACGCCGCGTTCGCCGGGGAGTGTTCGGACCTGCACGCTGGAGATCAGGGCGGGCGCACCGGCTTCGTAGTTGAAGATGTGCGCCCCCTCGTGCAACAGCACCTCCTCCCCGCGCCCGGTTCCGACGTGGACTCCGATCTGGTTGGTCATCGTCCCGGAGGGCGCGTAGATGGCAGCCTCCTTACCGAGCAATTCCGCCACGTACTCCTCCAGGCGATTGATCGTCGGGTCCTCACCGAACACGTCGTCCCCGACAGGCGCCTCGGCCATCGCCCGGCGCATGCCTTCGGTCGGCCTCGTCACGGTATCACTCCGAAGGTCTATCATTAAGCTCGTCCTCTCTTTACTCTCGTTCCCGAACCGCCGGTTACCTGCTCCGTGGTGGCGAAGTGGACCTTCGCCACGTCTCTCAGCCCCTCCATGCCCCGCTCCCGATAAACTCTCCTGGCCGCATCCAGCACGTGCGTCGAGCCGCGCGGCAGCTCGAACCCGGCCCGACCGGAGAGCCGCTCCATCTCCTCCAGATACCTGGCGCGGGCCAGGATGGAAGCCGCCGCCACCGCCGCGTCGTCCTCGGCCCGCGGACGCACCTCCAGCCGAACCCCCGGCGGCACGCGCGGCTCTACATAAGAACGCGCCTTCGGCCCGAAACTGTCGAGGATCACGACCTCAACGTCAACCGCAAGTTCATCCAGGATCTCCGCGTCCAGCTCACCGAGCAGACGGTTCACGTTGCGTCCGGCGGCGTCCCGGCGTTCCTCGTAGGTCCTGGGCTCCAGGGAGAGGATGCGGAAGTTCTCCTCACCGAGGATCCGCTTCACGAGCCCGGAGACCTCCCGCGCCTGCGCGACGCTCAGGTCCTTCGAGTCCCGCACCCCAGCCTCCCGCAACTTCCGGTCCTGGCTCTCTCCCAGGACCCGTACTCCCGCGACCACCAGCGGCCCCAGGTACTCTCCCTTGCCGGCCTCGTCTATGCCCAGCCGCGCCACGCCGCTGGCAGCCGGGAACGAGGCACCATTCATCGCATTTGCCGGCCGACCGGCTTTCGGAGCGCTGTTCGCGACCCGCCAGTTCTCCAGAAGAGTCTTCAACTCTGAAGCCTTGCCATCTACCGAAACCCTGCCTGTGCGGTACACGTTCAGGTTCGCGGTATCGGGGCCGCGGGCAAGGCGGTACTGGGTACCGTAGTCGATCTCGCGGTGCCCGGCGACGCGCACTCCTGATGCGGCCAGGAGCCGGGAGAGGTCTTTAGGGATGGCGTGCTTCGGCGTGGGCGTCAACGTACCTCGAAGCCTCGCAGGTCGCCCCGGGCGTCCTCCAGTTCGGTCTGGACATCTTCGACCGTGGCGTAGGTCGGTCCCTGTTCGCACCACTCTGTCATGCGGCGCACGTCTTCCGGGGAGCCTTCGAAGACGGCTTCCACCCGGCCATCGGGGAGGTTTTCGATCCATCCGGCGATGCCGAGCTCCTCGGCTTTCTGGCGGGCGCTCTCGCGGAAGAATACGCCCTGCACGCCGCCGGAGACGTATACGTGCGCTCGCTGCCGGTCGTTGCCAGTATCGTAAGTCATCGTACCTCCGGTTGGGATCATCCAGCGCCGATCCTAGTGTACCGTTTGTGTGGGCTCTTTCTTGCGGATATGCTAGCCTAGAGCGGTTATGAGAGCGGACGACCGAGCGGTGGGTGGACGGAGTGCGAGCGTGGGCGAGAGAGGTGGCCTGCGTGACGACTCAAGAAGTTCGGGGAGGACCCAGATCACGCTCGTCGTCCCGACGCGCAACGAGGCGGATAACGTCCCGCGGCTGGTGCGCGAGCTGAGGAGCGGGCTGACCGGGATCGACTACCGCGTGGTCTTCGTTGACGACTCTACCGACCATACGCCACAGGTCATCCGCGAACTCGCCGCCGAGGACGAGCGCGTCACCCTGATACACCGCGAAGGCACGGAGCGGGAGGGCGGCCTCTCGACGGCCGTCACCACCGGGATGGACACCGTATCGCACGACAGCGAGTACACCTGCGTAATGGACGCGGACCTCCAGCACCCACCGGAGAAGGTGCGGGAGATGCTGGAGTTCGCGCGCGAGTCCGGCGCGGACGTGGTGGTGGCAAGCCGGTACGCGCCGGGCGGCAGCTACGCCGGGCTCTCCGGGCCGGTGCGTCGGGCCGTCTCCGTGGGGAGCAAGTACCTGGCGCAGGTCGTCTTCAAGGAGGCCCGCAAGACCAGCGACCCGATGACCGGCTTCTTCCTCATAAAGAACGAGGCCATCTCCGGTATCCAGTTCCGGCCGACGGGGTTCAAGATCCTGCTGGAGATCCTGGTGTGCGCCCCGGAGTTGAAGGTCGTCGAGGCGCCGTTCAATTTCCAGGCCCGCAACGCCGGCGTCTCGAAGGCGAGCATGCGCCAGGGTCTCGACTACCTGAGCCACATCCTGAGCCTGTTCTGGTACGTGCCGGCGGCGGGCCGCTTCTGGAAGTTCGCGCTCGTCGGCGCGTCGGGAGTGCTGGTCAACATCCTGACGCTCGTAGTCCTGGCCGAGTTCTTCAATGCGAGCAAGGTCATCGCCTGGATGTTCGGCGTCGGGCTCTCTATCCTGAGCAACTTCCTCCTGAACAACGCCTTTACCTGGCGGGACATCCGGCACTCCAGCCACATCCACTTCCTGCTGCGCGGCGCTCTAGCTTACCCGGTCGCCATCGTCGGGATCGGGGCGAACTTCGCCGTCTACTACCCGCTGCTCAAGTACGTCACGGACGCTTTCCCTTACTACGTGATCTTCAGCTTCCTCGGCATCGTCGCGGCCACGGGCGTTAACTTCATCCTCTCCTCGCGGCTGATCTTCCGCCCCTCGCTGCCGAAGAGCCTGGACCCGGAGGCGCCTCCGAAGGAGATCGCCCGCGACATCCAGCGCGAGCTGAAAGCGGACTGGGTCGGCCTGATACGGCTCCCGGACCTGACCCCGATCGGCGAGCCGAACCACCGCGACCTCACCACCGCCGACCGGAGCGTCGTGGACATGGTCATCAGCACCAACCACCCCACCCTCGCCGTGACCGGCCCGCGCCGTCTGCCGCAGGCCCGCACGAATACCCGCTGGACGAACTCCCTCGCCGTGCCCGTGCTGCGCGGAGAGCAGATCGTCGGCGTCGTCTACGCGACCCGCAACTCCACCGAGCCATTCACAGAGGACGACCTGCACTGGCTCACCGCCTACGCCAGTACCGCGGCCCCCCTCTTCGACTGAGACCCCGTACTCTCATAACGGCAAACGCCCCGGCGAAGACCGTCCGCCGGGGCACCGGCTCCCCCCCATAAGGAGCCTCATATCGGACCTCACCACCCCCTCCCGCCGGTGAGGCCCCGCACAGATCCCACGCTTCAACCCAAGCTTTAAACCGAGCCCCGGGTCCGCAAGACCTGCTGATGCCAAAATTAGCACCACCCCTACTACCGCGCAACCCAAAGAAAACCCTATACCTAAGCCAAATTCGCCAACACTCTCTCCACCGCGCACGATATGTCCTTTACCTGAGCCCCACGCACACTACATCTTGAGTCTCAACCCGAGTCAAACCGTGCAACGAAATTCACATGAACCATTAGTACAAGGTGAGGTTAGTTTAAGGTCGAGATTCAACTATTGGCACCCGGAGCGGGCTTCTGGCGCTTATATATGGGTTTTCTGTAGGCGTTGGTATTTGAGGAGGATGAGACTAAAGTGTGTAGGGCTGGCGGTCGAAGAATGAAAGAACGGCTAACGTTCGTAGAGAAAGGGTGTTTGGGATGTTGCAGGCGAAGAGAGTTGATGAGTTGGTAAACAAGCTCGTCGAGCTGGGCGGCAGCGACCTTCATCTGAAGGTCGGCGCGGCGCCGTCGGTGCGGGTACACGGGGGATTGGCCGCTCTGGAAGGGTATGACCAGCTAGCACCCGAGGACACGGAGGAGATTCTGCGCGAGATAATACCGGCGCAGTTGACCGGAGAGTTCGAGAGCGAGGGAGAAGCGGACTTCTCCTATGCGGTGGCCGGGCTGGGACGTTTCCGGGTCAACGCTTTCCGGCAGCGAGGCTCCGTCTCTATCGTGATGCGGTTCATACCCATCGGTATTCCCCGGTTCGAGGACCTGCGGCTGCCAGAGGCCATACGCACGCTCTCCAAAGAGGAACGGGGCATCATCCTCGTCACCGGCACGACGGGCAGCGGGAAGTCCACGACGCTCGCGTCAATGATCAACCTGATCAACCACACCAGCGCGAAGCACATCGTCACCATCGAGGACCCGATAGAGTTCCTGCACAAGGACGCGCAGAGCCTCGTTAACCAGCGCGAGGTCGGGACGGACACGGCGTCCTTCGCGCGGGCCCTGAGGCGAGTGCTGCGCCAGGACCCGGACATCATCCTTATCGGTGAGATCCGGGACTCCGAGACCGCCCAGATCGCCCTCTCCGCCGCCGAGACCGGGCACCTCGTCCTCTCTACTCTGCACACGGTAGACGCGACGGAGACGGTGAACCGGATCATAGACCTCTTCCCGCCACACGAGCGGGACGGTGTGCGGGCGATGCTGGCGGGCACCCTCAAGGGGATCATCGGGCAGCGCCTCGTGCGGACCACGGACGGCAAGGGCCGGGCAGCGGCGTGCGAGGTCATGGTTACCACCGGGCGCATCCGGGACTTCATCATGGACCCGGACCAGACGGGCCAGATCTCCGAGGCGATAGCCGAGGGCGAGTACTATGGGATGCAGACCTTCGACCAGGCCCTCCTCAAGCTGGTGGAGGAGGAGCGGGTGGACTACCGGGAAGCCCTGCAGGCATCCAGCCGGCCGCAGGACTTCAAGCTCATGGTCCAGTCCCTCGGTCTCGGCATGGGACGGTGAGACCGTAGGGGTTTGCCAACCGCCGGAGCTTTCCCGATAATTGCGCCGACACCGATCAGGAGGTTGACTGTCCTTACAGAAGCTCACAACCGTGAAACGTGGAACAGCTCTGTCGTGGATCTCGGCGGGAGCGTGCTCCAGTCCTGGGAGTGGGGAGAGTTCCGCCAGAAGCACGGCTGGAAGTCCCTGCGCCTGATCTCCGACGGCGGAGACGCGGCTGCCCAGGTGCTGCTGAGGGAGTTGCCGCTGCCGGGGCTCGGATCTCTGGCCTACGTCCCCCACGGTCCGCTCTGCGCCGACGAATCGTCCTTTGTGAACGTCGTGGAGTCCGTCTCAGATCACGCGCGGAAGAGCGGCGCGGCCCTGATCCGGGTCGAGCCCCGCGTGAGCGAGGAGCAAGGCTTCGAGGCGAGAGGCTTCACGAGGAGCGATAGCTCCGTACAGCCGCGCTGCACGCGACTCCTCGAAGTTCTCGAAGACCCCGAGGAGCAACTGAAAGCCCTCCCGAAAGACACCCGCTACGGCGTCCGGCGCGCAGGTCGCGAAGGAGTCGTGGCCGGTCCTTCCGCCCGGCCGGAGTCGGACCTGGAGGCATTTCTCGACCTGCTGGAAGAGACCGCCCGGCGGCAGAACTTCGCAACCCGCACCCGCGAGTACTATCGGGACTTCCTCGATACCCTCCCGGCGCAGCTCATCGTGGCGCGCAAGGAGGGCGATGAGAGGCTTCTAGCAGGAGCCATGATCCTGACTTTCGGCGCCGAGGCGTACTACCTCTATGGAGCGTCCGCCGCGGACAGCGAGAACCTCTACGCCTCTTACCTGGTGCAGTTCGAGGTCTTGCGGGCCGCCCGGCAGGCGGGGGCGACGCGCTACGATATGTGGGGTCCCTGCAAGCCGCGCGAGGGAGACCCGCTGTGGGGCGTGTATCAGTTCAAGAAGAAGTTCGGCGGACGCGAAGAAAGCTACGTCGGCGCGCACGAGAAAGATCTCAGCCCGCTCCGCGCCCGCGCCGCCCGCGCGGGTATCAAGGGCTACTACGCCGTCCAGAAGCTGCGCGGCAAGAGTTCCGGCCCGATCAGCGACTAGCGGACTCCGGAGTCCTAACGCGGTCCAGCGGCCCCGGAGCAAGCGCCGTTTTATAATATTGATATGCGGCCGATCTGCTTTCTCTCGGACTTCGGGCTCGCCGACGACTTTGTCGGCACCTGCAAGGGCGTTATGCTGAGGATAGCCCCCGGCGTCTCTATAGTGGACCTGACCCACCAGATACCGGGTTTCGGGGTGGAGATCGGCTCCGAGTTCCTGGCCCACGCGACCCACTACATGCCCGACGACACCGTCTATCTGGCCGTCGTGGACCCCGGCGTCGGCACCGAGCGGCGCGCCATCGCCCTCCGTGCCCGGAGCGGCGCGCTCCTGGTCGGCCCGGACAATGGTCTTCTTATCCCGGCCGCGGACTCGCTCGGCGGGATCTCCGAAGCCGTGTTGCTTACGAATGACGGCTACCACGTCCACCCTATATCGAGCACCTTCCACGGCCGCGACATCTTCGCTCCGTCGGCGGCTCACCTGGCGGCTGGCGTGGAACTCGCGAACCTCGGCGAAGCGGTGGAGCCGTCTTCGCTCACGAGCTTCGACCCGCCGGGAGTAGAGGTCAGCAGCGATGGCCGGAGCATGAAGGCCAGGATCATGGACATAGACCGCTACGGCAACGCCCGGCTCTCGATCCTCCAGAAAGAGGCCGGCCTGGAGTACGGCGACACCCTGACGGTGGACGCCGGAGACGGCAGCATGGGCGTTCGTTACCTGGAGACGTTCGGGGCAGCCAAGAGCGGCGAGCTGGTGATCGTCCCCGACTCCCACTGGCGCCTGAGCCTGGCGATAAACACCGGCAACGCCGCCCACGCACTCGCGCTGAAGGTCGGCGGCACCGTGCGCCTGGAACGGACCGACGATGGAGCGAGAGATGCCAGCCCCTGAACGTCTACCCTCCGCGCCGACTCCCCTCTCTCCGGACGACCGGCGAAAGGTAACCAGGGCCGCGCTTCTGCGGCCGATGAACCTGCTGATGCTCCTTATCGGGGTCGTGGTCTTCGTGGCAGCCCTGCCCGCGACGTCTCTTGCCTGGCTGCTCCTCCCACTCACCCTCGTCACCTACGCCTCTCTCGCATTCCTCTCCTCCAGAGACCCCAACCTCCGGCAAAAGGTCCTGGGCGAAGGCGCTACTTCCCCGATCGCCCCGGTCAGGAACAACGCCACGAATTCCGACGTCTCCCCGGACCGCCGCGCCCGCTGGCTCCCGCGCGGAGAGACGCGCGAGAAGGTCGAAGCGGCCCTGGCGAGCTACCGAAGCACCATCAAGGCCATCGAAGAGTCCGACGACGTAACGCGAGAGGTTCTCGAAGACGCCGTTCCGAAGCTGCACGCGGCGGCGGACCGGCTGGTGGACGTGGCTCACCGCCGGGAGAAGGCCGCGAGCACGGTGCGCGAGCTACGCTCGGGAAGGACGGACGAAGAACGTGAAGCCACGCTGCGCGAGATAGAAGAAGAAGTAAATAAGGCGGACGCCGAGATCTCCGCTACCTCCGAACAGTTCCTGACCCTGAGAGCCCGCATCGTCCGCGTCTCGCTCGACGCGACCGCCGCCACGGACCTGAACTCTTCCCTGGACGAGCTAAACCTGCGTCTGGAAGCGCTCGCATCCACCATGTCTCCTGCGCGGGATACCACAGGAGACCTCTAACCCGCGAGGTTGCGCAGTCCGAAGAACTAGAGAGGATCCGCAGTACCACCCCGGCGGGTGGCGCGGTATGGTCACGGACGCGCTAACGAAGCAGCGTCGAGCCGATTGATCTCGCGCCGCGGGAAGTTACTTCAGGCGGAGCTGGCGCGCCAGCGCTGCTCGTCGCCGTTCTCCTGGTAAGCATCCGGCACGGGCTGGCGGACGGGCTGAGGCTCGGGACGGTGAACCGGCGCGCCGCTAAGCTCCTGGCGCGACTCTCCCACGGACACCAGAGAATCCTGGAACCAGTTCTCGAGCTGGCCCATCACCCGGTCCCGGTATACCTCGGAACCGCCGGAGATCTCCTCTCCATAACGCTCCGCCCGCTCTATTACCTCGTCAGCGCGCCGCAACGCTCGCCGGTACGGCTCGGTCTCTTCGACCATCGAGTCGGCGCGGTGGTGCGCCTCCTCCACTATGCGAGCAGCCTCCTCATGAGCCGCCGAGACTATCGCGCCGCCCTCACGCCTTATGGACTCGGCCTCCGAGAGCTCCGGTGGCAGAGACCCGCGCAACTCATCCAACATAACGAGCAGGTCGGCGCGGTCAACGACCGCCCGGCCCTTCCGCATCGGTACGCCGGACGCCTCCCGAACGATGGCGTCAAGCTCGTCCAATACTCCGTTTATGTACTCCATGTCCTCTCTCATGCGACCAACCCTAGCACGCTTATTCAGGCTACGCTAGGCTTTCTGAAAGTATTTTTCGGAGCTTTACCTAAAGTTAAGGTCCAATATAATCTTAAGGTTAAGTGTAATTGTCCCTGCGCCTAAAGTTGGCCCTTTGCGCGGCCTTAGCGAGCGAGATCGGCCCGCTTTTATAGGCTGTTTTGAAAGTTATCCACAGGCCTGCTGCGACGCTCCGAAGGCTAAACCCCGCGTAGAGGCGGCGTTATGAGGCTTCCGGCGTCACAGAGGTGGAAGCCGGAGCATCCGCCCTCTCGAAGGTCAGTGTACCGGAAGCGTCCAGGTCCACCCGAACGGTGTATCCGGGGTTTATGCGACCGGCGATGATCTCCTTGCTCAGCGGAGACTCGATAAGTTTTCCGATAGCCCTCCGTAGCGGACGCGCGCCGAAGCGCGAATTTCGGCCCTCTTCGGCTATCCGGCGGGCGACGGCGTCGGAGAACTGGAGGTCTATGTCCTGTTCGGCGGCGGTCTTGCGGAGGTTTTCCAGGAGGAGAGTGGAGATCTCGACCAACTCCTTATCGGAGAGGGAGTGGAAGACGATGATCTCGTCCACCCGGTTCAGGAACTCGGGCCGGAAGAACGTCTGAAGCTCCTGCATGAGGCGGTCCCGGATCTCCTCCTCCCTCTCGCGCATCTCCTCGGCGCCGGGGATGAGGTGCGCCCCGGCGTTGGAGGTCATCACGACGACGGTGTTGTCGAAAGAGACCGTGCGGCCCTTGTTGTCCGTCAGCCGTCCGTCTTCGAGGAGTTGGAGGAGCATGTTGAAGACGTCCGGGTGTGCTTTCTCGATCTCGTCCAGCAGGACGACGGAGTACGGGCGGCGCCGGACGGCCTCGGTGAGCTGCCCGCCCTCGTCGTAGCCGACGTAGCCGGGGGGCGCGCCGACGAGGCGGCTGGCGGCGTGGCGCTCCATATACTCGGACATGTCGAGCCGTATCATGGCGTCCTCGTCGTCGAAGAGGTACTCGGCAAGAGCCCGCGCAAGCTCGGTCTTCCCCACGCCGGTCGGCCCGAGGAAGATAAAGCTGCCTATCGGACGGTTCGGGTTGGCGAGACCGGCCCGCGCCTTGCGGACGGCTTCGGCGACGGCGACCACCGCCGCGTCCTGGCCGACGACGCGCCGGTGGAGGGCGTCCTCCATCGAGAGCAGGCGCTCCGCCTCGTCTTTGAGCATCCGGGTTACGGGGATACCGGTACGGGCGCTGACGACGCGCGCGATCTCCTCCCTCCCGACGACCGCTTCCCGGACGCCAGCCTCCTCCATCCAGCGCTCGCGGGCCTCCCGGAACTCGGCCTGGAGGGTGTCCGCCTCCGCGCGCAGCAGGGCGGCCTGCTCGTAGTCACGGTCCTCGACGGCTGCGGCACCCTCGCGGGTTAGCTCCTGCAGGCGTAGCTCCAGCTCCCGCAACTCGTCGGGCATCATGGTCGTCTCGATGCGGACCTGGCTCGCCGCCTCGTCCAGCAGATCCACCGCCTTGTCCGGCAGGAAGCGGTCGGCGATGTAGCGATGAGATAGCTGCGCGGCGGCCTTGAGGGCCTCGTCGGAGATCTCGACCCCGTGGTGCGCCTCGTAGCGGTCCTTGATGCCCGCGAGGATCTGAACGGTTTCCTCTTCGGTCGGCTCCTCGATGAGGACGGGCTGAAAGCGGCGCTCGAAGGCGGCGTCGGTCTCCACGTGGCGGCGGTACTCGTCTATGGTGGTCGCGCCGATGACCTGCACTTCGCCGCGCGCGAGGGCGGGCTTCAGGATCTCCCCGGCGTCCATCGAGCCCTCGGCGGCTCCGGCGCCAACGAGGTTATGGAACTCGTCAACGAAGAGAATGATCCTCCCGTACGCGCTCTTGACTTCATCTATGACGCCCTTCAGCCGCTCCTCGAACTCGCCCCGGAACTTCGTCCCGGCAACGAGCGAGCCGAGGTCCAGGGAGAAGATGACCCGGTCCTTCAGCACCTCCGGGACGTAGCCGGTGGCTATCTTCTGGGCCAGCCCCTCGACTATGGCGGTCTTGCCGACGCCCGGCTCACCTATGAGGGCCGGGTTGTTCTTGGTGCGGCGAGCGAGGATCTGGATGACGCGCTTTATCTCGTCCTCACGCCCCACCACGGGATCCAGCTTCCCCTCGCGTGCGAGCCGGGTGATGTCGCAGCCATGCTTGGCGAGCAGGCTGTCCGGGTCTTCGCCCAATCCCCCCTCGCCCCGCATCTTCCCGAGGATGCGGCGCACGTCGGCCTCGGTCAGTCCAACTTCTCGAAGAACACCGGCTGCTGTGGAGCCGTCAACCATCATCAGCC
>DASSMB010000075.1:0-3567 GCA_035689095.1 Rubrobacteraceae bacterium
GTCTCCTCTATATAGAAGCGCTCCAGGTTGATCGAACCGAGGTTGCACGAGTCGTACGGCGGCAGGTGCGCCTCACTGCAAGGGTTCGTGCTCTCGATCTCGAACTGCGGCGTCGGGTTGTCGGCGTTGATCTTGTCTATAAAGACCACGCCCGGCTCGCCGTTCAGCCAAGCGCCCTCGACGATCTTGGCGAACAGGTCACGCGCCCGGACGGTCTTCATCACCTCGCCGTCGCGCGGGTTGGTCAGGTAGAAGTCCGTGTCATTCTCGACAGCCTCCATGAAGGCGTCGGTGATGGCGACGGAGATGTTGAAGTTGTTGATCTGGTCGTTCTCGCGCTTGCAGGTGATGAACTCCTCGATGTCCGGGTGGTCCACCCGGAGGATGCCCATGTTCGCCCCGCGCCGGGTTCCGCCCTGCTTGATCTTGTCCGTAGAAGCGTCATATATAGCCATGAACGAGACCGGCCCGCTCGAAACACCCATCGTGCTCTTCACCAGGTCGTTCTTCGGACGCAGCCGCGAGAACCCGAAGCCCGTCCCGCCGCCACTCTTATGGATGACGGCCTGGTGCTTGAGGGTGTCGTAGATCCCATCAATAGAGTCCTCGACCGGCAGCACGAAGCACGCCGAGAGCTGCTGCAACTCGCGGCCGGCGTTCATCAGGGTCGGGGAGTTCGGCATGAACTTCCTCGACAGCATCATCTGGAGGAAATTCTCCTTCGACTCCTCGTAGAGAGTCTGGGCCTCCTCGCCCTCCTTGAACCGGAACTCACCCTCGGCGATGTTCGAGGAAACCCTTCGGAACATGTCGATGGGCTCCTCTATCGCCTCGCCCTTCTCGTTCTTCTTGAGATAGCGCTTCTTCAGAACGGCGATCGCGTTCTCCGACAACTCGGCGTGGGTCAGCCTGTTTCGGTCTACTTCCATACTCATCCTCCCTGAATTCTACTGCTCGTATCGCTTATTCCAACAATTACTTTTATTACTTTTGGTGGTTTTCCCCAGAGGTTACTTCTGTTCTTATCCGTACCCGGCGGCTTCCGCCGGCCCTAGCGCACCCCGACGCCGGAGCCAGCGAGCCGGACGAGCTCGGAGCGGAACTGATCCACATCCGTGTATTGCCGGTAGACGGAAGCGAAGCGCAGGTACGCGACCATGTCGAGCCTCCGCAGCCTCACCAGCGCCATGTCCCCGAGACGCCGCGAGCTGACCTCGTGGCGGCGCCGCTCGCGCAGCTCGGCCTCGATCTCGTCCACTATGACCTCTACGTCCTCGTCCGAGACCTTCTGTTTGGCGCAGGCCTTCAACAGCCCGGCCCGCAACTTGTCCCGATCAAACGGCTCCCGGCCACCTTCCCTCTTTATGACCATCAACCTCAACGGCTCCCGCCGCTCGTAGGTCGTGAACCGCTTCCCACACTCCGGCGACAGGCACTCCCGACGACGCCGGATAGCGTCCTTGGTCTCGGATAGACGGCTGTCTATCACCTTCGTATCCTCAAAATCACAGTAGGGACACTGCACTTTGTAACCCCCGTAGCCTCGCCACCACATCTGGTACTTCAGAAACCTAGCACACCACATTTTCGGATCGCAATAGCATCTTCATAACCCTTAACGTGAGGTTAACTTGACGTTAAACTGAATAAACCGCATTTATAAGCGGTCTCTGCCTCCGGATAGAGATCGAGAAATTTTTTCAAAATTTTTTTCACTAATACGCAAAATGTAGGAATTCCCAGCAAATTGCGCACCTTTATGTTCAGGTCAAATGACTACATTGCACCTATGATTTATGGTTGGCATTCCATGCAAAAAACATTCAACTGAGCATTTAAGTTTAATGTGTATCGACGCTTGAGTCTTGTGCGCGTAGTTCCTATCGGGGCTTCTGGCGGCGATCCCGGAAGAAATCTTGCAGAAGGCGGGCGGATTCGGATTCTAGCAGACCGCCTTCTGCGGCGTAGGTGTGGTTGAGGCGGGTATCTTGCGGGAGGTTGTGGAGGGTTCCGGCAAACCCGGCTTTCGGGTCGGGGGCGGCGTAGACGAGGCGGGAGATGCGGGCGGCGTGGGCGGCCCCGGCGCACATGGGACACGGTTCGAGGGTAGCGTAGAGGGTGCAGCCGGTGAGGCGCCAGGTGCCGAGGGCCGCGGCAGCGCGGCGGAGGGCGAGGAGTTCGGCGTGGGCGGTAGGGTCCTGGGTCATCTCGCGTTCGTTGGCGGCCACGGCGATCACCTCGTCCCCGCGGGCGACGACCGCTCCCACGGGGACTTCGCCCTTCCTGGCGGCTTCGCCGGCGGCGCGCAGAGCCCGGCGCATCATGGAGAGGTCCGTGCTCCGCTGGGGGTCTCGTTCAAGTATTTCCCGCACGAGGCCGATAATAGCAGGACGGTAACGGCATGATGCGGCCAGAGCCTGATATACATATGGTGCCTATCTTGAGCGTGGAGGCGGAGTGCAACGTAGCGGACTGACGGCGGAGGGACTCGTAGGGGTTCGGGAAGTCTATGTGAGGTTGCGCGAGAACGTGCGTGGTGTGGTCGTGGGGAAGGATGGAGTGGTGGATCTCGCGCTCGTCTCTCTGTTGGCCGGGGGGCACATCCTGCTCACGGACATCCCCGGCGTCGGGAAGACGACGCTCGCGCGGGCCATCGCTTCGTCAATAGACGCGGAGTTCGGGCGGATACAGTTCACGCCGGACCTCTTGCCGTCGGACATAACCGGGTCGAGCGTCTTCGACCCCCGGCAGGCGAGGTTTGAGTGGATCGCGGGTCCCGTCTTCGCGCCGGTGCTTCTGGCCGATGAGATCAACCGCGCCACGCCCCGCACCCAGAGCGCCCTCCTCGAAGCGATGGCCGAGGGCCAGGTCACGGTGGATGGCGTCTCGCGTCCTCTGCCGGAGCCGTTCTTCGTGGTGGCTACTCAAAACCCGCACCAGTTCCACGGAACGTATCCTCTACCGGAGGGGCAGTTGGACCGGTTCATGATCGCGGCGAGCATGGGTTATCCGGAGCGGAGGGCGGAGCTGGGGATCGTGCGCGCCCAGGTCGAGCGCCGACCGCTGGAGGAGATCTTGCCGGTCGTCGGGGTGCGAGAAGTGTGCGACGCGAGAGAGGTCGTGCGCGGCGTGCAGGTACACGAGGAGGTGCTGGCTTACGCGGTGGCAATCTCGGAGGCGACCCGCGAGCACCCGGCGGTCTCTTTAGGCGTCTCGCCGCGCGGGTCCATCGCGCTCATCCGGGCGGCCCAGGCGCGGGCCGCCACGCAGGGACGGGACTTCGTCGGGCCGGAGGACGTCAAGGCGCTCGCCCCGAACACGCTGCCGCACAGGATCAGCGTGCGCGGCGGAGCTACATCCTCATCGAGCGTGACGGCGGAGAGCGTGGTGGAGGAGATCCTGACATCCGTCCCGCCTCCGGCTTGAGGCAGCGGCGACCAGGATGAGAGCGCTGAAGCGCATCAGGAAGACAGCCAAGTTCACGTTCCTGGCGTGCCTCGCCCTGATCCTGTACGCCATCGCCAGCACCTCCGGCGCGGGGTGGGTGTACGTGATCTCGGCGGGCAT
>DASSMB010000076.1:0-8397 GCA_035689095.1 Rubrobacteraceae bacterium
ACCTTCTGGACGAGCTCGCGGAGCGGCGGGAAGCCGACACCGTGGACGGCGTCTATCATGCCGGGCTTCGCCAGGATCGCCGCTTCTCCGAGCAGGGCTATGCAGCAGTCTATCTCCGCGGTCCCGGCTCCGGTGGCGATCAGGAAGGGCATGGTCGCCAGGGTGGGGTCGTCGGTGCCGTGCGTCGCGACGTACATCAGCGGTCGCTGGTTATTTCCGTCCATCACTCACTCTGCTCCTTTGGTTATCTCCAGCCGGAAAACCGTCCCGTCGTCCTCCGTGATCTCCCAGCGGCATCCCCGCTTCTCGACCAGCCGGGGGATGGTCTGCCGGGCGGGAGGGTAGTCCGTGATCACCGCCAGGCCGCCCCCCGGCGGGAGCTTCTTGAGGGCCGCGAGCGTGTCGCCGGTCGGCCCCGGACATACGCTGCCCCGAAGGTCCAGCAGGACCCTCTGCTCGCTCTCAACTCCGCTCGCCATCGCGCTCCTTATCCTCGTCCTTCTCTTTCCCAACTACCCATTGTACTTTCGGGCACGATCCGGCACATCCCCCAAATAGGGGATTTAATCTTTACGAGAGACAGTCCAGGGAGGGGGCCACGGTGCGGTTCCGGGGCCCGGTGGACCGCCTGATCCGCAAGACCTGAGCGCTCCGCTCCCTTACTCTCAGTCGCTCTTGGGCGCGGTCTGACCTTCCTCCTGCGGCGGGTGCAGTTCGAGGAAAGTCTGGGTCACCTCGGGTAGCTGCTCGCCGATCCTCTTGGTTATGCGGGCGATGAGGTCTTCGATGCCGTCGGTATCCATCCCGTCGGCGACGTGGATCTCGGCGTTCACCAGGACGGATTCCGGTCCCAGGTGCATCGTCAATAGCCGCACGATGTCGTTTACCTCCTCAAAGCCGGTGATCGTCTCCCGCAGACGCTCCTCGTCTTCGGGCGGCACGGCCTCGCCGAGCAACAGGGCGCGGGAATCCCTGCCAAGCTCGTAGGCCACGAAGACCAGGACCACCCCGATGGCGATAGAGGCGATACCGTCGTAGACGTGGCTCCCGCTCAACTGGCTGAACAACAACCCCGCGAACGCGATGAGGAGGCCCACGAGCGCCGCCGAGTCCTCGTAGAGCGGCACCTTCATCGTCGTGTTGCGGGTCATCCTGAAGTGCTCCCGGAACGTCCGCTCCTCCTCCCGCGCGGACTTCCCGAACTCCCGCGTCGTTATCACGAAAGACGCGCCCTCGAAGACGAACGCGACCCCCAGGACTATGTAGCCCGCCAGGAACGACGCGCTCTCTCCACCGGAGCCTTCGAGGATCTTAGAGATTCCCTCGTAGAATGAGAAGACCGCGCCGGCGACGAAGAGACCGACCGCGACGATCAGGGACCAGAAGAATCGGTCCTTCCCGTACCCGTAGGGATGGGTCCGGTCGGGCTTGCTCTTGGCCGAACGCAAACTGACGAGCAGGAAGACCTGATTGACGGTATCGGCTATCGAGTGCGCTCCCTCGGCCAGAAGGCTGGCGCTGCCCGTGATGAACCCGGCGATAAACTTGGAGATGGTGATCAGGAGGTTCGCCGCGAACGCCGCGTAGACGACTTTCTTGGTCCCGCCGTCCCCGCCGCCCGACTTATCGTTGTTCTGCGCCATTTGCTCGCTCCCGGATAAAGAGGTCCCAGGAGACCAGTTATCCCTAAATGTCCTCCGCATGAAACCGCGAAGCACTACCTCCTGGCCTTACCTCCTGGCGTGGCAGGTTCCCTGACGCTTCACCGGGAACTCTTTCGGGCACCGGCCGCCGGGCATGAGGGGCACGGCGCGGGAGCGGGGGCCGCCGGAGTTCTTGAGCTTGTTCGGGCGCTGGACCGTGGTCTCCTGCGTGGTGGTCTCCTCGACAGTGGTTGCCTGGGTCGCGCCCTGCTGGGTGGTCTCCTGGAACGCGGTGCTTTCGCTCGTGGTCTCTGCTGTCGTCTCCAGGCCGGTGCTGGTGGTGTCCTGGGCGATGGCGGATGGCGTGAGGCTCGGGAGGCGCACGTCGGCGAGCTGCCACAGCATCCACAGGCTGAAGAGCCCCGTGATGACCAGCGCCGCGGCCATCCCTTTCACCATGTACTCTTCCCAACGCATAAAGCGCTACCTCCCCCGCATATGAGATCTGAACATGTATTCTAACCGCGAGGGCACGTTTGAGCCAGCAATCGGGTCTTCTCCGGGCGGTGGGCGCGGTGGGGGAGGTAGCGCCGGTACTTTTAGAGACCGGCTGCGCGCCAGAAGAACACGCCGGCCGCGACGACCCCGAGGATAACCAGGAACGCGAGAGCCGCCACGGTGCGCCGCCGGCGGCGGGCGAGAGCGCCGAACCCGTCACGGCGGCCGTGAACAGGCACGGCCTCGATGGGTTCCGGCTCCGCAGGTGCGCGGACGCCGGGGCTCACGTCGGAGACACCGCGGAGCGCGAGGGCGTCGTCCCGCAGGTCCGGGGGCAGGCTGGCGTCCGCTTCCAGGCGGCTCTGCTCGTCCAGGTAGTCGAGGGCGGGCTTGCGGGGCCGGCCGGAGACGGCGAGAAGCTCCTCCATCATCTCCGTCAGGTTGAAGACGGCGGAGATCAGGAGGCTCTGCCGCGCCAGGATGATGTGGAGCGCCTGCGAGGACGAGACGCCCTCGGTCGGCTTGAGGCTCGACTGCGAGGTCTCCAGGGCCTCGGAGAGCCGGTCCAGCCGCTCGGCGATCCAGTCAACGTCCGAGCCCTCTCCCGCCTGCAACCGGCGCCGCACGGCCGCGGTCCCGAGCCCCTCATCGTGCAACTCGCGCACCGTCCGTATCCGCTCCAGAGACTCCTCGGGGACGGAGATCCTGCCGGACCTCCGCTGGTAGGGGATGGAATATTCCTTGAGGTAGCGGTACAGCGTGGGCCGCGGCACACCAAGCAGCGCGCTGGCCTCATCCACCGTATATGTGTCCCCGCTACGGTTTATCATGGCAATATTCTACAGAATTTTTCGAGCCCTTCGTAGCGAGGTCTCTGCCACCCCTCGTCTCGCGCCATGATAATACCCCCGATAAACCGCATAGATAAGCGGCGCGCAGTCTCTTGACAAGAGAAAATTCGGAGGTGTCCGGCAGGCCGCGGGGAAGGGAGATGACCACCGCGAGATAACGGCTAGAACGCTCTTGATCCTCTGGATGAGGTCGTCATACTGACCCCGTAATCGAAGTTCATTTGAACCGGAAGTAGACGTTGAACGAGGGGGGATACGTGCTACACAGGCTCTTTAGCGTGCTGTGGATCTTTGCTCTGGCTTTCGCGGTCATGGCATTTGTTAATGTGGACCGGGCCAACGCCGAGACGGCGCTCGCGTCGTGGTACGGTCCTGGGTTCGAGGGGCTACCGACGGCCAGCGGCGAGCCCTATGACCCGTCGGGGTACACGGCCGCGTCCAAGACGCTGCCGCTCGGGACGGAGTTGATCGTCAGCTATCAGGGCAACTCGGTGCCCGTTACGATCAACGACCGCGGACCCTATGTGGGGAGCCGGGACCTCGACCTCTCCCAGGCAGCCGCGCAGACGCTGGGCCTCGACCAGGCCGGTGTAGACTACGTGGATTACCAGTACGCTGACAGCACTTCCTACGCGCCGACGCAGACCACATCACAGGCTACGTATACGGAACCCGCGCCCGAGCCGGCTGCCACGGAACCAGCGCCGACCAGCAGCGGGTACGAGACGACTTCGATGCCCCAGTCCGGCGGAGCCTACGTCGTCCAACCAGGAGACACGCTCTCGGAGATAGCCCTGCAGCTCGGGACCACCACGGAGTACCTGGCGAGTAACAACGGAGTCGCCGACCCGGACTACATCCAGAGCGGGCAGACGATCTACTACTAGCCCGGCCCCTTGTAGACGCTGATCATCCGGCGCGGGCTGGCGAGACCCGGCATACTGCGGGTCCGGGCGGTGGAGCGCGGATGATATTCGGAAGGGACTTCTGTGATGAGCGAGGGTGGAATGGAAAGGTTGCGCGGCAAGGCCGCGCTGGTGACGGGCGCGAGCAGCGGTCTCGGGAAGGCCACGGCCATCGCTCTCGCCGCGGCCGGAGCGGATGTCGGGCTGGTGGCTCGCAGTGAGAAGGACCTGCGGGGCGTGGAGGCGGAGATCTCGGGCGCCGGAGGACGGGCGCTCCCGCTGCCGACCGACCTCGCCAGCGCCGAGCAGACCTTCGCGGCGGTAGAGGCCGCGGTCGGGGAGTTCGGGAGGCTGGACATCCTGGTCAACGCCGCCGGGACGGACGCGCCCGGCGCGGTCGCGGACCTGGACGTGGAGGGATGGGACCGGACCCTCGACGTCAACCTGCGGGCGCCGTACCTGCTCTCGGGGGCCGCATTTCCTCACATGCGGGAGGCGGGGTCCGGCCTGATCCTGAACGTCTCCTCCGTGGCGGGGAAGAAGGGCTGGGCGAACGCCGCCGCCTACTGCGCCTCGAAGTTCGGTCTGACGGGCCTTACCGAATCTTTGGCCGATGAGGGCCGGGAGCACGGCATCCGGGCGTGCATCATCTACCCCGGCGCGATGGCGACGAACTGGGGGGTGTGGAACCCCGAGGACCGGAAGGACGAGAGCGGCGAGGAGGCCGCGTCCGGGGCTCTTCCGCCCTCCCAGGTCGCAGACTTCATCGTGTGGCTCGCGGCTGCCCCGCCAGGGTTCGTCCTGACCGAGGGCATCATCGTCCCGGTCGAGGAGGGCCTGCCCTGAGTTGCCGCACCCGTGACGACTATTGTCAGGATCCGCCTCATTTCCGTAGGACATGATGTATAAAGAGATCAGCCGCCGGGGTCGAGACGGCGTGAGGCATCGTGGACGAGCAAGGATCAGGCAAGAAGCCAGAAGAGGAGCCGGCAGGGTGGCACACCCAGGCTCCAAGAGTCTCTGACGCTTTCAGGAAAGGCGTCTCCGTAACGGTTACGACGTGGGGCGGGCGCTCCGTCGAGGGACTGGTCTGCGACCGGGACCCGGCGGGAGTCCTGTTGGAGACGCGGGTGGGAAGCAACCCTGGATATGTATTCCTCCCGTGGTCTAGCGTCGAGCAGGTAGCGATAGATCAACTGACGCCCCGGCGCGTCAAGTTCCTGCAGAGCTAACGGATGGGAGCGTCGCGGCTTCTATGCCTGCCAGAAGGCGCCGCCGAGCCTATCCGGTAATCCGCGGCTCGCGTATAATACAGGTTAAATCTGTGTTAAACGGAGGCGTTGACATGGCGGAGTTGGTAGACCGGCCGGAGAGCGGCGAAGATCAGTCAACCGGGGAAGACCGGCAGGAACGCACGGCGCGGGAGCTGATCGAGCTTCTGCAAGAGCTCCGGGTGGTGCTTCCGGGGGTCCAGATCCTCTTCGCTTTCCTTTTGACGGTGCCGTTCTCGCAACGGTTCGCCAGTACCACTCCGCTGCAACAAAACGTCTTCTTCGCGACGCTATTTTGTACGGCGGTCGCGACCGTGCTCCTCATCGCGCCGTCCGCCCATCACCGCATGCTGTGGCGCAGGCACTTGCGCGAGGAACGTCTGTACGCGGCGAACCGGCTGACCATCGGGGGGCTCGCTTTCCTCGTGCCGGCGATGGCGGGGGCTATCTTCGTCGTCTCCGACCTCACGTTCGGTTCCACCGCCGGCTCCGCAACGGCTGCCGTGGTCTTCCTACTCGCCGTCTACTTGTGGTTCGTGCATCCGCTCGTGGCCTTCCCATCCGGGAAGGACGGCGAAAACTAGCAAGAGCCGTCCTCTCCGGCATTACTTTGCGGTCAGGCGGTATTCTCACCCGCCGCAGGAGATATACGAGCGCTCCATCGGCGAGTCTGGCTGCTTGCGACAGGTTCCGGGATGCAGGGTAGGGGTAGAGTATCTCGCCGGAAACTCGGAAACAGAGGGGAGAAGAGATGAGTTGGGGAAGGAAGATCTCACCTTTGGCTAACGCGCTGGAGGAACGGTACGACGCGGCGCGGTTCGGGGTGAAGCGCCGCTTCGGCTTGCTGGACCCGTTCGAGATACTCCCGTACCGGGGGCACGGCACGCGGCGGGAGCTGTTCCTGCGCGGCCGCGTTCTGGAGGAGAGGGGCATCACCCGCTCCGGCCAGAGTTCCTCTCTCCTGACGAACCTCGGCAACATGGCCCGCCGGTTCGCCAGCGACGAGGTCCCCAGCGCGAGGGTGCGAGCCTCATTCGCGGGGATAGAGGTTGATACCGTGGCCGACGAGGAGGGGTTCTTCGACGTGCGGTTCGAGCTGCCGGAGCCGCTGCCCGAGTCTAACGCCTGGCATCCGGTAGAGCTCGAGTTGCTCTCGCCGCCTTCGCCCGGCGGGGGCGTTGTGCGTTCCACGGGGCAGGCGCTCGTCCCGGAGGGGGCGCGCTTCGGCGTGATCAGCGACCTCGACGATACGGTGGTGCGCTCCAACGCGACCAACGCGCTGAAGATGGCCTGGATCACGCTGCTCAACGACGCCCGGACGCGGCTGCCTTTCGCGGGCGTCTCGGCCTTCTACCAGGCGCTGCGGCGCGGCCCGTCCGGCCGGGACGACAACCCCACGTTCTACGTCTCCAGCAGCCCGTGGAACATCTACGACGTGATCGAAGACTTCCTCAACGTCCACGACGTGCCGCCCGGTCCGATCTTCCTGAAGGACTGGAGCCTTACGGCGCTCGGGAAGCACCACGAGCACAAGCTCGGCCTCATCCGCGGCCTGCTCCGCACCTACCCGGAGATGCCGTTCGTGCTCGTCGGGGACTCGGGACAGGAGGACCCGGAGATCTACGTCCAGACCGTGCGCGAGCACCCCGGACGTATCCTCGCCATCTACATCCGGGACGTTACCGCCGCCGACCGGGACGCCCAGGTCAAGAGCCTCATGAAGGAGGCGAGCGACCTCGGCGTGGAGATGGTGCTCACGGAGGACACGGCGGTGGCCGCCGAGCACGCCGCCTCCGCCGGTCTCATCTCGCCCGGCGCGGTCTCCGAGGTCCGCAGCTCCGCGCGCGGGGCTGCTCGCGGCTGAGGCGCGCTACTTCCCGAGGTTCTCCGGGCTGGTAATGGCTCCCTTCGAGGCGGAGGAGACGAGCGCGGCGTACTTCGCCATCACGCCCTGCGTGAAGCGCGGCTCCGGCTCGGTCCAGTTGGAGAGGCGGTCTTCGATCTCCGCGTCCGTGAGGTCCACGCTCAGGGTCCGGTTTGTGATGTCGAAGGTCACGGTGTCGCCGTAGCGCAGGGCGGCGATCGGGCCGCGATGGGCCGCCTCGGGGGCGACGTGGCCCGCCATCAGGCCGCGGGTCGCGCCGGAGAAGCGCCCGTCCGTAAGCAGGGCGACCGTCTCTCCCAGGCCCTGGCCGACGAGCGCGGCGGTGACGCCCAGCATCTCGCGCATGCCCGGACCGCCCTTCGGTCCCTCGTACCGGATCACGACCACGTCCTCGCCGGAGATGCCGCCCGCCTGCACGGCCTCCATCGCCTCCTCCTCCGAGTCGAAGACGCGGGCCGGGCCCGTGTGCGTGAGGCGCGTGTAGCCCGCGACCTTCACGACACACCCCTCCGGCGCGAGGTTGCCCTTCAGGATCACGAGCCCGCCGGTCTCGCGCAGCGGATTCTCGACCGGGACTATGACGTCCTGCCCCTCCGTCTCCTCGGCGTCCTCTACTTCCTCGGCGAGTGTCCGGCCGGTGGTGGTCATCTGCGAGCCGTCGATCAGGCCCGCGTCGAGCAGGCGCTTGCCGATGAGCTTCGATCCCCCGGCCGCGTCCACGTCCACGGCGGTGTATCGCCCGCCGGGCAGCAGGTCCGCGATGATCGGGGTGCGGTCGCTGACCCGGTCGAAGTCGTCTATGTCGAGCGGGATGCCGGCCTCGCGCGCGATGGCGAGGAGGTGCAGCACCAGGTTCGTCGAGCCGCCGGTGGCCGCTCCGGCCGCGATCGCGTTCTCGAACGACTCGCGGGTGAGGATTTTCTCCGGCGTGAGGTCGCGCTCCAGCAGCTTCATCACCAATCTGCCGGCCTCGACGCAGACCTCGTCCTTGCGGCCGTCGAGTGCGGGCGGGTTGGCGGAGCCCATCGGGGAGAGGCCGAGGAACTCAAGGATCATCGCCATCGTGTTCGCCGTGTACTGGCCTCCGCAAGCCCCCGCGCCGGGGCAGGCGTGCTCCTCCAGCTCCTTCAGGTCCGCGTCGCTCATCTTGCCCGCGGCGTTCGCTCCGACGCCCTCGAAGACGTCGCCGACCACCACGTCGCGCCCCCTGAACCGCCCCGGCTTGATCGATCCCGAGTACACGATGACGCCAGGAATCCCGAGCCGCACGTGCGCCATCGCCGCCGCCGGTATCGTCTTGTCGCAGCCGACGATGGTCACCACGGCGTCGAACATCTGCCCGCG
>DASSMB010000077.1:0-20882 GCA_035689095.1 Rubrobacteraceae bacterium
GCTCGAGCTGCTCGCCGACGTTGCGCTCTCGCACGCGCGTGCGGGTGCTGACGTGGTCGCGCCGAGCGACATGATGGACGGGCGCATCGGTGCGATCCGCGCGCAGCTCGATGCCGAGCACTGCGAGCACGTGTCGATCATGAGCTACAGCGCCAAGTACGCGAGCGCCTACTACGGGCCCTTCCGCGAGGCGGCCGGCTCGACGCCACAGTTCGGCGACCGCCGCGCCTACCAGATGGACCCCGCCAATGCCCGCGAGGCCCTCGTCGAGACGGTCCTGGATATCGAGGAGGGCGCTGACATAGTGATGGTCAAGCCCGCGCTCCCGTACCTGGACGTCCTGCGCCGCGTGCGCGAGATGACCAACCTGCCCGTCGCCGCCTACAACGTGAGCGGCGAGTACGCGATGATGAAGGCCGCCGTCCAGAACGGCTGGCTGGACGAGGAGCGGGCCGTCATGGAGGCGCTGACCGGCATAAAGCGCGCCGGAGCCGACATAATCATCAGCTACCACGCGCCGGACGTGGCGAGTTGGTTGGGTGAATAGTCGGCGGGGGGAGGTTTGTGACTCGTAAGGTAATGGTCTGGCGGGAGGATGGGAGTCGTCCCGTTCTGACGGAGGTGCTTGCCGACGACGAATTTCAGCTTCAAGAAATCGTGAAGGACACGCCGGATCTCTTGCCGGTGGACGAGTTTGGCATGACCGGTCCGCTGATGATTGTCGGGCGTGAGACAACGCTTCCGTCGGGGTCGGTTGACCTCATTGGAGTTTCTCGGGATGGAGAACTTCTCCTCATCGAGTTCAAAACCGGGCCTCAAAATTCCGACTTTCGTCATGTACTGGCCCAACTTTTGGATTATGGTTCTGATCTCTGGCGAATGTCGTACGAGGAGTTTGAGAGTACGGTAGCCAGACGCTTCTTTTCCGGCGACCATTGCCGGGATGCGCGGCTTCGAGGAAAGGCTTCAATTATAGATGCGGCCCTCGAAATTTGGCCCGATTTGTCGGATGAGGAAACAGCATCTCTTCGTGAGAGGCTCTCACAGCAACTTGAAAGCGGTGAGTTCCACTACGTCGTAGTCGCTCAGAGATTCAGAGATACGATGGAACGAACCGTCGAATATTTGAACTCTACGATGCGAGGCGCCAGATTTTATGCCGTTGAGTTGGTGCGATTCTCTGCAGGGAATCTTTCGGCATTCGAATCCCGGACTGTATTGAAACCTGAAAGTCATGGTTCCGGTTCGACTCAACGAACCCGCACGAGCGAGACTTCACGGACGCGAACGAACGAAATTCAGTTCCTAGAGAGGGTCGAAGACGACGCATACCGCGAAACACTCCGGGATCTTTTGGACGTATGCCACGGACTAGGCTTGCAATTTTCGTGGGGGCCGGCCGGAACCTCGATCCGGATGACTTCTCTGGATCGCCCGAGGCCGTTATCCATAGCGTGGCTCTTTCCTCCCGGTGTCTCCGGCTGGATGGGCTTGACAGACCTCACGCTCGGACATAGTGAGAATCAAGAAGATGTACCTCAAGCGGTGCAGAATTACGTTGACCGCGTATCAAAGTTGCCAGGTGTCGAAGTTGCCAAACCTAAGTGGCTCAGCGGCTATCGCCTCGGCCCCGAGACGGCGATACAAAACCATCATCAGATAGTCGAAATACTCGCTGAGCTTGTCAGCCAGTCCGGCGAAGAAACGTAGCGAGTGCGAGCGAACACGAACGTCGAACGACCATTGCAGTAAACTTTTCGCTACCTTTTCCGAAGGGAGTCCGTACCCTTGCAATATAGTGACTCAGACGCAAGAATCACGATCTCAATGGACCGCTCGGCCCGCCTGATGGAGCGGGCGGTACAGAGGATGCCCGGCGGCGTGAACAGCCCGGTCCGCGCGTTCCGCTCGGTCGGCGGCGACCCGCTGTTCATGGAACGCGGCGAGGGCTCGCGCATCTTCGACGTGGACGGCAACTCCTGCGTGGACTACGTAATGAGCTACGGTCCAC
The DNA here is from genome assembly GCA_035689095.1 of Rubrobacteraceae bacterium. Lineage (GTDB taxonomy): Bacteria > Actinomycetota > Rubrobacteria > Rubrobacterales > Rubrobacteraceae > JACDDK01. The sequence goes on from DASSMB010000077.1 coordinate 2,012, forward strand.
TCGTTATGGGCCACGCCCACCCGGAAACCATAGAAGCCATCGAGCGCACCGCCAGGAAAGGTACGACATTCGGTGCCCCGACGGAGCTGGAAGTCGAGCTGGCGGAACTGGTCTGCGAGTCTGTGCCGTCCGTAGAGATGGTCAGAATGACCAACTCCGGGACAGAGGCGACGATGAGCGCCATAAGGCTCGCGCGCGGGTACACGGGGCGCGAGAAGATCCTGAAGTTCGACGGCAACTACCACGGCCACGGCGACGCCCTGCTAGTCGCTGCTGGATCGGGCGTCGCCACCCTCGGCCTCCCGGACAGCCCCGGCGTTACGAAGGGGGCCGCGAAGGACACCGCCGTCCTGCCGTACAACGACCTGGAGGCCGTCAGAGAACTCTTCGAGCGTGAGGGCGAGGAGTTCGCCGCCGCGATCCTGGAGCCGGTCGCCGGCAACATGGGATGCGTGCCGCCCGCCGAAGGCTACCTCGAAGGGCTGCGCGAGCTTACCGCCGAATACGGCGTCGTCCTCATCTTCGACGAGGTGATGACAGGGTTCCGGCTCGCGCGTGGCGGCGCGCAGGAGAGGTTTGGGGTGACGCCGGACCTGACGACGCTCGGCAAGATCATCGGCGGCGGCCTCCCTGTCGGGGCGTACGGCGGGAAGCGGGAGATCATGGACCTCATCGCGCCCTCCGGGCCGGTCTACCAGGCGGGCACGCTCTCCGGCAACCCGCTGGCGATGGCCGCCGGCCTCACCACACTTCGCGCCACCGCCGAGCCGGACTTCTACGAGCGGTTGGAGCAGAGCGGGGAGCGCTGGAGACAGGGGATGAACGAGGCTGCATCATCAGGTGGAGTGCCGTTCACGATAAACCAGGTCGGCTCGATGGTGAGCATCTTCTTCACCGGGGGTCCGGTCACGGATTTCGAGACGGCGGCGCGGTCGGATATAGAGGCGTTCAAGGACTTCTTCTGGCACATGCTCTCGCGTGGGATCTACCTGGCTCCGAGCCAGTACGAGGCGGGCTTTATCTCCACCGCCCACACTGAGGAGGATCTGAATCGGACCTTCGAGGCCGCGGGCGAGTGGTTCGCGGGACGCGGCTAGATGGAGCGCGCGGCTCGCCGAACCCCGGAGGTCTCGCTGGAAGAGGTCTTCCGCCGGGCTTCCCGGGGAGTACCGGATGAGGAAGAACGGGCCGCCGTGGTTGCGGAGGCGCTCGGATATTTGCAGCGCGGCTTCGATTCTCATTACGCCTCTGGTGAGAGAGCTACGGATGATGAGATTCTGGTCGGCGACAATGCCTACGCCTGGGCGGTGGAGACTATCTCGCGCCTGGACGAGCCGGAGTTCGTGGCGGTCGCGAGCCGTATGATCCGGGACGGCGCGGGCCGCGTCTCTGCGGGCGGTGGCGTGGACCTGGAGCTCTGGACGCCGCACCTGGCTGACCTGCTCCGGATCATCTCCGGCGAAGACCCGGAGCGTTCCAGAGAGAGGATCACGGCCGCCGCCGGGGAGGTGGCCGGTGAACGGAGCGCGTAAGGGACCATCACCCGCCGGAAAACTTCCATCCGGAACGGAACGGGCGCGGCTCGTACAGGAGATGTTCGACCGTATAGCGGGCCGCTACGAGCTGCTCAACACCGTAATGACCGCCGGGCTGAACCGTATATGGAACAGGAAAGTCCTCGCGGCGACCGGCCTGCGCCCCGGCGACCGCGCCCTGGACCTGGCCTGTGGCACGGGCAGCCTGACCCGCGACCTTGCCCGCCGCGTCGGACCCGAGGGCTCTGTCCTCGGCGTGGACTTCTCGCGCGAGATGCTCCGGGCCGCCGAACGCCGGCCGCTCCCGAACATCGAGTACCAGCTCGGAGACGCCACGAGGCTCGACGGCGTCCCGTCAGAAGCATTCGACGCGGCGACGATCGCCTACGGGGCGAGGAACATCCCGGACCTCGATGCGCTGTTCGCGGAGATGGCCCGGTGCGTGAGGCCGGGCGGAGCGGTCGTCTGCCTGGAGATAGCCCGGCCGGCGGGGAGGATAGCCTCCGCGTTCTACGGGTTGTGGTTCGATAAGGTAGTGCCGCGGCTGGGGGCGAGGATCTCCGGTGATGCCTGGGCTTACTCGTATCTGCCGGAATCGGTGAAAGAGTTCGTGGCGCCAGACGAGTTAGCTGTCATAATGAGACGTAATGGATTACAAAGCGTTACATGGAGCCGGCTCGCGGGCGGTATCATCACCCTCCACCGTGGATTCCGGCGTGCATAGCTTCGAGCAGAGTGCCAGCGACCTGACCCGCGCGCTGCCGGATGCAGCTTTCGAGGTGTGGCAGGAAGTTGAGGACCGGCTCGTCGTGGTTGGGGAGCGCGCCCCGGCGGCGTTGGCGCAGCCGGCGCTCGAATCGCTGACCTCCGGGGGGAAGAGGCTCCGGCCGCTGCTGCTCATTTTGAGCGCGAGGCTGGGCGAGCCAAATAGGGAGTCGCTGCTACGGGCTTCGACGGCGATCGAGGTGCTGCACACGGCGACGCTCATCCACGACGACATAGTGGACCGGGCGGAGTCCCGGCGCGGGCAGCCGACGACCGTGGCGGCGTATGGAAGAGAGATCGCGATAGCCACCGGAGACTACCTCTTCGCGGAGTCGTTCTCGGAGCTGGCCGGGATCGGGGACCCCAGGCTCGTCCGGGCGTTCTCCGAGGCGGCCGAGGGGCTGGCGGCGGGGGAGCTTGAGCAGTACCGGGCGAGTGGCGCTCCGGTGGAGCTTGAGGCTTACCTGGACCACATCAGGAAGAAGACCGCCGGACTTTTCAAGGCGGCCTGCGTGGCGGGAGGTACGCTTGGTGGCCTCTCCCTGCGCCAGATAGATGCTCTGGCGACCTACGGCAACGCGCTGGGCATAGCGTTCCAGATGTCGGACGACGTGATGGACCTCGTGGGCAAGCCGGGCCTTATGGGCAAGGGCATCGGTACGGACCTCGCGGAAGGGACGGTTACGCTGCCGGTCATCTTCGCGCTGCAGGAGGGGGATGCGGAGAAGATCCGGGAGGTGCTCGCCGATCCGCACCCGTCGCCGGACCTGCTGGAGGCCGGGATCGAAGCCGTGCTCGCCACCGACGCCATTGAGAAGACCGAGGCGTGGGCGCGCGGCGAGATAGACGCCGCCGTGGACGACCTGAGTATCCTGCCGGACACGGCGGAGCGCGCGATCCTGGAGGCCGTGGCGGCGGAGGTCGTCGGAAGAGATGCCTGAGAAATCAGTGATATTCGCCGCCGACACCGTGTTCCCGGTCTCCGCTCCCGCTGTCAGGAACGGGGCGGCCCTGGTGGCTCCCGACGGCCGCATCGGCGCAGTTGGGACGCTCGAAGACCTGCGACGCGCGGAGCCGGATGCGGAGGTCCGGGAGTTTCCGGGGTGTGTGATCTTGCCGGGCGCCGTGAACGCGCACGCGCACCTGGGTTTCCGTCGCAAGGACGCGCCGGAGGGTGGCACGTTCGCGGGCTGGCTCGGGCGGCTAATAGAAAAGCTGCCGGAGAAGGAGGCGTGGACGGCGGAGGCCGCGCGGGACTCGGCGCGCGAGGCGATAGAGGCCGGGACGACGTTCATGGCAGAGTCATCACCCTACGGTGAATGCCTGCCGCAGCTCGCGGAGAGCGGGATGGCGGGCGCCGTCTACGCGGAGTTCTTCCCCGGCGACTTCGATGGGGCGGGTTCCGAGGAGATCGTGGATTCCATCATTGGAAAAGTGAAGGATCTCGGAGAAGGTCTGCCGGAGCGCGTTGCGGCGCGGGTCAGCGTCCATTCGCCGTACACGGTTGACCCGGAGTCCTCGCGGCTCGCGGCGCACCGGACGCGGGAGATGGGCTGGCGGCTGGCGATACACCTCTCCGAGAGCCCGGAGGAGGTGGAGTTCGTCCGGGACGGCACGGGCGGGCTCGCGGATATCTTCGGGAAGAACGAGTGGGGCGGCAGGGGCGTCTCGCCGGTCCGGTACGCCGAGGAGATAGACCTTCTCGCGCCCCTGACGATAGCCGCGCACCTCGCCACGGGCGTCTCGGACGACGACATCGAGGTCCTTAGCCGCAGCGGGGTCGCCGCGGCCCACTGCCCGCGCTCCAACGATTTCCTCGGATGCGAGGTCTCGCGGGTATCGGAGATGATGCGCCACGGCGTCCGGGTCGGGATGGGCACCGACGGGCTGTGGAGCAGCCCGAGCATGAACCTCTTCGAGGAGACGCTCTTCGCCGTGAGGCTGCACGGCTTCGACGGGGCCACGGGGCTCCGGCTCGCCTCCCTCGAAGGGGCGCGGGCCCTCGGCATCGAGCACGAGACCGGGAGCATCGAGGCCGGGAAGTGGGCGGACCTCGCGGTGGTGGAGGCCGGGCCTGGCGGGAACGACCCGGAGCGGGACGTTCTCGAGTCGGCGGCCGGTGGGGGCGTCGCGGCCACTGTTGCTGGCGGCAACCTGATATACAATCGGGTCTGAGTCCAAGACCCGGAGGAACTTATCCCGCCATGATGATGAACCGCGACAGGCTAGGCTTCTGGACGAAAGTCTTTGCCATCGGGCTCGCGGCCGTGTTCTTGCTGTCGTTTATCTTCATGGGCGTGGGGACGAACATTAACTACAACCTGTTCGACCTGTTCGGCGGTAACAAGAACGCCAAGCAGGGCGGACAGACCGTCTCGGCGCAGGAGCAGATCCGGCAGGCCGAAAAACAGGTCGAGAAGAATCCGAAGGACCCGCAGGCGGTGCAGACGCTCGCGGCCCTCTACTATCAGAACAACCGGCCGGACGACGCCACGAAGGTGCTCGAAAAGGGCCGTAAGGACATGCCGAAGAACGCGGATATAGCGAATACGCTCGGTTCGGTCTACGCGCAGCAGGCCCAGGCGGCGTCGGATAAAGAGAAAGAGAAGCTCTTCGCGAAGGCCGGCGACTCCTTCGCGGACGCGACGAAGCTGGAGCCCAAGAGCGCGGACTCCTACTACTTCGCCGGGCAGGCCTACGATCAGGCCGGCGACTCCGCGAAAGCTATTGAGTACTACAACGGGTATCTGGACCGGGCGCCGAAGGGAGATCAGGCGAAAGCCGTGAAGGACCGTATCTCGCAGATCCTGAAGGGCGAAAATACCACCGGAGCGTCTGGCGGAGGCTAGAGAAATGATCCGCCGCGCCACTTCAGGTCGTATAATGTCCGAAGTGGTTCTGAGTAAGTACCGTTAGGAGGAGAGAGATGTTCGGATCACTAGGACCGACGGAGCTTATTATCGCCCTCGTCATCATCCTTTTGCTCTTCGGAGCGAAGAAGGTTCCGGAGCTTGCCCGCGGACTCGGTAGCGGCGTGAAGGAGTTTAGAGCCGGCACCCGCGAGGGCGAGGTGAAGGACAAGGAGAAAGAGAAGGACGAGGAACTGGCCGCCGCCGAGAGCAAGACCGATAAGACCGGCGAGGCGCACGACCCGCACCTGGAAGAGGACGCCGAGAGGCCCCGAGATGTCACTGCCGAGGCCGACCGGGCCGAGCAGAAGCAGCGCTAGAAACCGCGAAGATTCTCTAACCTAGATGGCAGGACGCCTCAGACTACCCACTCGCTCGCGCGAAGCGCGCGGCGAGGCGCGCATGACCCTGATCGAGCACCTGGACGAGTTCCGCTCCAGGCTCATCAAGGTCGCCATCGCGTTCGTGGCGGTCTCCATCGTCGCGTGGTTCTTCCGGGACCGCATCTTCGACGCGCTTCTCGCCCCGGCGGGAGACGCCCTGCACGGCAAGCTCAACGTAACCGGCGTAACGGAGCAGCTCTTCACCGATATGAAGCTGGCGCTCTACGTCGGTTTCCTGCTCACTATCCCCATACTTCTCTACCAGGCGTGGGCGTTCGTCGCGCCGGCCGTCGGAGACCTGGGACGAGCATTCACCTACACGATCATCACGCTCGCTTCGGTACTGTTCCTGGCCGGGGTCGCCTTCGGGTATTTCTTGGTTCTCCCGATAGGCACCCAGTTCCTGCTCAGCTGGGACCCCGACCGCTACGACACCATCATCACCTCTCAGAGTTACCTGCCGTTCGTTACGCGGTTCCTGCTGGCCTTCGGGATCGTCTTCGAGCTGCCGGCTGCGACTTACGTGGCCGCGAAGCTGGAACTGGTCGATGCTCCGTTTCTGAAAAAGTACCGGCGGCACGCCATCGTGCTAAACACCATCCTCGCCGCAGCGCTCACGCCGGGGCAGGACCCGTACAGCATGATCCTGATGGCCGTGCCCATGATCGTTATGTACGAGGCGAGCATCTTGATCGCCCGCTACGTCAACCCGGTCTCCGAGGTGAGGGTCCGGGAACTCGGCGAAGAGGACGACGCCGATCACGATGAGATCGAGGAGCCTGAGGAGCGAGACCTCTAGCTCGCCGGAATCTTCTCGTCAGGCCAGCCCTCCGGCCAGCACCCCTAGCGTGTATAGCAAGCCGAAGACGGCGTGGAACCCGGCGGTTGCCTTGACGACCGGGTCCAGCCGGGCCGGGACCGTGCTGGACGTGATGTTGCGCCAGAGTTTGGCGACCATCGGCAGGCTCACGAGCGCCATGGCGCACTCGGCCGGGACGATGCCCAGGAGGATCAGGGCGATCAGTGCCACGTAGGCTTCGAGGAGCAGGAGCCTGTAGATGAGGATGGCCCTGCGTCGCCCCAAGACTATCGGGAGCGTCCGGCGTCCACCGCGGCGGTCCGAGTTCATGTCCCGGATGTTGTTCGCCAGCAGGATGGCGGCCACGGGACCGCCGAACGGGAGGGCCGCAAACGGTACGTAGAGCGGGAACTCGCCCGCCTGTACGCCGTAGGTGATCACCACGATGAGGATACCCATGAAGATAAAGACGGCCGCCTCGCTCGCCGCGGTGTAGGCGATGGGCCGGGGACCGGCGGAGTAGAGGTAGCCGCCGAGCGCCGAGAGACATCCCAGGACCAGTATCGGCCAGCCGCCCACGGCGATGAGGTAGATGCCGCAGAACAGCGCCAGCGTGTAGCAGAACAGCGCTCCGATGAGGACGGAGCGGGCGTGCATCCGGCCCTGCACTATCGAGCCGGCGATCCCTACTGCGCCCGCCGTGTCGAGACCGCGCTTTTCGTCGTAGAACTCGTTGAACATGTTTGTGGCCGCCTGGATCAGGAGGCTACCCGAGAGCATTGTCAGGAAAGCTCCGCCCCTGAACGCCCCGTCCGCGAGCGCGAGCGCGGACCCGAACAGCACCGGCAGCGCCGCCGCCGTCAGGCTGAAGGGCCGCGCCAGCCAGAACCACTCGGCCAGGACGGAACGTCCGCGACCGGCCGCCATCAAACGGACTCCGGGACGCTGGCGCGAATTGCTTGCGGCTTCGATACTCTCACGTGGGTAATTTAACCAACCTGAAGATGTGCTGCTGTGAAGGAATACGGCTAATGTTTGCGGAATAGAGACTTTCGGGGCGTTTTGTGATAGAAACCCGCTGGCATGGAAGCAGGCGGCACCACGGGATTCGCGGGCTCCTTTCTCCGGCTGGCGCGGCCAAAACAGTGGACCAAGAACGGGTTCGTTATGGCCGGGCTGGTCTTTTCGGGGAAGGCACTCTCGGCGTCCCCGGTATTAGACGCGGTACTGGCCTTCGCCGCTTTCTGTCTCCTCTCCAGCGCTGTCTACGCGGCTAACGATGTTCTTGATATCGAGGAGGACCGCAAGCACCCGCTCAAGAGGCTCCGGCCCGTGGCGAGCGGCGAGATATCCGCTCGCTCCGCGCTGACGTTTGCGTTCCTGCTGGCGGCGGGAGGACTTGCTGTAGCTTTCTTTGGAGTAAATCCGGGGGTGGGGATCGCGGGGCTCGCGTATATCGGTCTTCAGGCGGTCTACACCACGCTGCTCAAGCACATGGCGATCCTCGACGTAATGAGCATCTCGGCGGGGTTCGTGATCCGGGCTCTCGCTGGCGTGGTGGCTGTGGGCAGCCCCGTCTCGCCCTGGCTGATCGTGTGTACCGGCCTCCTGACGCTCTTCCTGGGCTTCTCGAAGCGCCGGCACGAGCTGGCGACGCTGGGGGAGCGTGCGGCTATCCACCGCCGGAACCTCCGGGACTACTCGGTGCCGATGCTGGACGAGATGATGAACATCATGCTATCGGCGACGATCATAGGGTACGCGCTCTACACGTTCACGGTTTACAGGAGCGAGCAGGAGATCTTCATGATGTCGAGCATCCCGTTCGTGATATACGGTGTCTTCCGGTATATGCTGCTCGTTCACCGCGATGGCGGCGGCAACCCGGACATGTTGCTGCTCAGGGACCGGCCGCTCCAGGTCTCGCTGCTGCTCTGGCTCGCGGTCGTCATGACGGTCATCTACATACTCTAGGGCCGTGCAGCGGATCGGTAGAAACCTGACCCTGGCGCTCGGTCTCGGCGTGGCCGTGTACCTGGTCCTCGCCGTCTTCTCGGGCTTCGATGACCTCCGGGACGCGCTGGAGAACTTCCGCTGGTCGCTCGCTCCGGCCATCCTGGGCCTCGTCGCCGTCTCCTACACGGGACGTTTCCTCCGCTGGAGGTACTACCTGCGGCTGCTCAAGGTGTCCGTGCCGGCGCCGGTGAACGCGGCCATCTTCGCGGCGGGCCTCTCCATGGCGATCTCACCCGGCAAGTTCGGCGAGGTGCTCAAGAGCGTTTTCGTCCGGCAGGTCTCCGGCGCCCCGATAGCCCGCACGGCTCCCGCCGTCGTAGCCGAGCGCGCCACCGACGGCACGGGGATGGTCGCCTGGGGGCTACTGGGCGCCCTGGCCTTCAGCTTCGGACCTTGGGTCTTGATCCTTTTCCTGGCCGTTACCGTCGCGGGCATCGCGGTCCTCCGTTCGCGCCGGCTCTCCCTGCTGGCCGAGCGGATACTCTCCCGCTTGCCCCTGCTCAATCGGCTTGCGCCGCATCTTGAGGACTTCCACGGCGCGTCCAACGTGCTGCTCGGCACGCGGCCCCTGATCGTTGGGACGGCCATCTCCTTCCTCTCGTGGGGACTGGAGATCCTGGCGGTATATCTCTGCTCCGTCGGAATAGGCGCCGGCCTGCCGTTCTTGATGGTCGTCTTCGTCTTCGCGGTCGGGTCTCTGATCGGCGTCGGCAGCATGCTGCCCGGCGGCATCGGGGCGGCGGAGGCGAGCATGGCCGGCATGTTCAAGTTCTACGCCGGGCTCGCCGCCGGACCAGCAGTAGCACTGACGTTGCTGATCCGTCTGGCGACCCTCTGGTTCGCCACGCTCATCGGCATAGCGGGCCTGTTGATAGTGCGAGGCGTAATCGGTGATATCGTCCCGGACGACGTTGCCACGCAACCCGGCACCGAGCGGTAGCGTCTGGTGATCGAGCTTACGCCAGTCCTTGTGGCCTGTTCTACAAGCTACTGCATTGTGTTATAACCAGGATCAATATGCGACTAATAATCTCTGAGAAAGCGAACGCCGCGAAGAAGATTGCCCAGTTCCTGGCGGAGGGGTCCGTCAAGGAGGGGAAGTATCGTAGCGTTCCTCATCATACGTTCACCTGGAAGGGCGAGGAGTGCGTCTCCGTCGGCCTGAAGGGCCACGTCCTCAACCCCGAGTACCCGGAAGAGTACTCCAACTGGCAGAAGGTCGAGCCTTCGAAGCTGATCGACGCCGAGATCCTCAAGTCCGTCTCCGAGAAGGGCGTTGCCGAGGCGATCAAGTCTCTCTCCAAGAAAGCCGACCGGGTCGTAGTGGCGACGGACTTCGACCGCGAGGGCGAGTTGATCGGGGTGGAGGCCCTCTCGCTCGTCTTCGAGGCGAACCCGAAGCTGATGGACCACGTCGAGCGGTCCCGGTTCTCCGCCCTCACGCCGGGGGAGGTTAACCGCGCCTTCGACAACCTCGTCGAGGTCTCGCGGGAGCTTGCGGCGGCCGGTGAGGCGCGGCAGGACATTGACCTGATCTGGGGCGCCACCCTCACGCGGTGGGTCTCCCGCGCCACCAAGCGCTACGGTAGCGCGTTCCTCTCCGTCGGGCGCGTCCAGTCGCCGACGCTGGCCCTGATCGCCGCGCGCGAGCGCGAGCGCCGCGCTTTCGTCCCCGAGCCGTACTGGGAGCTGGAGGCGACGCTGAAGAACGGCGAGCCGTTCACCGTCCGCCACGCCACCGAGCGCTTCAAGGAAGAGGCGGCGGTCCGCGCGGCGTACGAGAACCTCGCCGAGACCGCCACCGTCACCGAGGTCAAACAGAAGTCCGCGTCCCGGCAGCCTCCGGCGCCGTTCAACACGACCAGCTTCCTCACGGCGGCGGCGAGCATCGGGATCAGCCCTTCGAGGGCCGCGCGGCTCGCCGAAGACCTCTACACGGACGGCTACATCTCCTACCCGCGGACGGACAACACCGTCTATCCGCGGTCGCTGGATCTTCGGGAAGTCCTCGGATACCTCAAGCGTGTCGAGGGAGCCGGACAACACGCGGAGAGGCTGCTCGCACAGGAGAAGCTCTCTCCGACCCGCGGCAAGAAAGAGACCACGGACCACCCCCCGATCTACCCGACAGGATACGCCTCGAAGAAGGCGCTCCGGGACGACCAGTGGAAGATCTACCAGCTCGTCGTGCGGCGCTTCCTGGCGACCCTGATGGGACCGGCCAAGACGCTCCGCACCACGCTGCGCTTCGACTCCGGCGGCGAACCGCTAACGACCGGCGGCACGGTGGTAACCGAGGAAGGCTGGCTCGCTGCATACCCGTACAGCCGCCGCGCCGACGAGGAGATCCCAAACCTCAGCGAGGGCGAAGTGGTGAAGGTTGTCAGTTCGGAGATTCTGGCTAAAGAGACGCAGCCGCCCGGACGTTACGGCGCGGGACGCCTGATCAACGTGATGGAGGACCTGGGGCTGGGCACCAAAGCGACGCGCCCGAACATCATACAAAACCTCTACGACCGGGGCTACGTCCACGACGACCCGCTCATCCCGACTGAGAAGGGGATAAAGGTGGCGCAGGCCCTTACGGACTTCGCCTCCGAGATAGCCTCGCACGAGATGACGGCGGAGCTTGAGCGCAGCATGGACGCGATATCGGAGGGCAAGATCAGCAAGGAGAACGTCGTGGATGAGTCGCGCGACGTGCTCCGCAGGGTCTACGAGCACCTCCAGAACTCAGAGACCGAGTTCGCGGACATCGTGTGGGAGGGCATCCGCACGGACGAGACGCTCGGTAAGTGCCCGGAGAGCGGGCACGACCTGATCATCCGCCGCAATCGCAAGAGCCGCAAGCGCTTCGTCGGATGTTCCGGCTACCCGGAGTGTAAGGTCACCTACCCGCTGCCGCAGCGCGGCGAGATCATACCGCTCGGCACGCAGTGCGACGCTTGCGGCTCGCCGGAGATCAAGGTTCTCGGCGGTAAGCGCCCCTGGATAACGTGCATCAACATGGACTGTCCGAAGAAGCAGGAGCAGAAAGAGGCCGCCGCGAAGGCGGACGAAGACCGGCAGGAGGTCGAGCAGCCATCGACAGAGAGAGCGCAGGAACTGGAGAAATCTACCACCTAGAAGACCGGATGGAACTCTCCAACCTGGAAACGCCACAGAACCGAGCCGCAACCCTTCGCGCCCGCGCTTTCGGGTACGTGCTGATCTGGACGCTCTTCGCGATCGTATGCTATTCTGCGACCTTATAGTTAAGATACGTGAAGATTCTTTAAAGGATGAGTTAGCTTGGCACCCGTTATCGGCATAACCGCAACTCTCAAAGAAGACGTGGACCAGATCGCGACCCGTCCGCTGGGCCGTTTTGTCCGGGCCGACCTGGACTACGTGGAGGGAGTGGCTCACGCCGGTGGAGTGCCGGTGGTGCTGCCGCCGGTCGGGGAGCAGCGGGCGGCTGAAGCCGTGATCGGCGGTCTCGACGGGCTGCTACTGAGCGGTGGGAGCGACCTGGACCCGAGCTACTACGGCGAGAAGCCCATCCCGGAACTCAACGTGACTCTCCCGGAGCGGGACGCATTCGAGATGGCGTTGCTCGGGGAGGCGCTGCGGCGCGGAATTCCCATCTTCGGTATCTGCCGGGGTTTGCAGGTCCTGAACGTCGCGCTCGGCGGGACCCTGTACCAGGACCTGCCGGCGCAGTTGGGACGGGAGATCCTGGCGCACCGGCAGGAGACCCCGAAATGGCAGCCGACGCACGAGGTCGAGATCCACGAGGGGTCGTGGGTTGGCGGGATCACGGAGAGCACCTGCGTGAAGGTTAACTCCTACCATCATCAGAGCATCAAGGACCTGGCAGACGGACTCCGCGTCTCCGGGCGTTCTTCGGACGGCGTGATAGAGGCGATCGAGTCGCACGACTTCTCGGAGCGGTGGCTCGTCGGGGTACAGTGGCACGCCGAGGCGATGCGGGACGCCGGCGCGGAGCATCGCAACCTTTTCCACGCGCACGTTCAGGCAGCCGAGCACCACGCGCTGCGCCGGGCTGCGGCCTAGAGAGACCCGGAGGTCCGCCGCGAGCCGGGGCGTCTTCGTAACGGTCGAGGGCCTGGACTTCTCCGGCAAATCCACCCTCGTAAGACACCTGAAGAGAGTCCTGGCGGATGCCGATCCCCCGATGCGCTTCACCCGCGAACCCGGCGGCACACCTGCTGCCGAACGCATCCGGGAGGTGCTGCTGGACCCCGATCTGGACATGGACCCCTGGACCGAGGCTTACCTGTACGCGGCGGCGCGCGCGGACCACGCCCGGCTGCAGATTCAGCCCAGCCTGGAGCGTGGGGAGAACGTTCTGTGCGAGCGTTACCTGGATTCCAGCATCGCGTATCAGGGCAGCGGGCGCGGGCTCGGTGTGGCGGCGGTTCGGGAGTTGAATGCCAGGGCGGTCGGCGGTGTTCTGCCGGACAGGACTTTCTATCTGCGTTTGGATGCGGCTGAGAGGGAGCGCCGGGCCAAAAGCCTCGGAGCGCCGCTGGACAGGATAGAGCTGGTCGGGGCGGATTTCATGCGGCGGGTCGAGGAGGGTTTCGAGGAGCTAGCGCTCTCCGAGCCGGACCGGATAGTCGTCCTCGATGCTTCGCTTTTACCGGAGAAGTTGGCGGAGTTGGTGGTAGGGGAGATCCAGGGTCTGCAATATACTCGGGGCAATGGCGGCTAGTTATTCGGGGACGGTGTGGACCGGAGACCGGACAGCGAGATAATGGGGCTTTACATGGCATTGGGCGTCGGAGCCGCGCTCTCGAACCGTGGAGACGGCGAGGATGACTGAAACGAGGACCTTCGACGGAATATTGGGCAACGCGCCGGCGCTAACGCTGCTGGAACGGGCGGTGGAGCGCGGCGAGGTCGCGCACGCTTACCTTTTCGGAGGACCGGCGGGTGTGGGCAAGCGCACGGTGGCGCGGCGTTTCGGGGCGGCGCTCGTCTCGGATGGAGACGCGGCGGTGGAGGACCGGGCGCGGCGGGGGATGCATCCGGACCTCGTGGAGGTCCGGCCGGAGGGCGCGTTTACGACCATCGGACAGGTCCGGGAGGTGGTGCGCGTGGCCGCGAGCCGGCCGTTCGAGGGGGCGCGTCGGGTCTTCATCCTGGAAGCGGACACGTTCAACGTGCAGGCGGCGAACGCCCTGTTGAAGACGTTGGAGGAACCGGAAGGGGAGACGGTCTTCGTGTTGCTCGCGGCATCCCGCGAGGGTGTGATGCCCACGATCTCCTCCCGCGCTCAGACGGTGCGCTTCAACCCGGTGGCGGTGAAGGAGGTCGCGGAGTTCTTGCGGGAGCGGGGTGTCGAGGAGCCGGAACTGGCGGCGGCGCTGGGGCGGGGGAGTGTGGGGCTCTCGATCCGATACGCCGAGGAACCAGAGATGAAAGAGTTGCGCGGCGCGGTCTTCGAGGCGGGGTTCTCGTTCGACGAGGACTTCGAGACGCGCCACCGGGCCGTCTCACGCATCGTGGCGCGGGCCGAGGCGGTCGGGGCGGCGCGAGAGGCGGCTTACCTGGAGAGTTTCGAGGAGCCGGATCGCCGGGCCAAGGAGGGCGCGAAGCGGGCCGGACGTGCCGCGCGGGACGGGGCGGTGAGGGAGGCGCTGGAGTTGCTCGCGCTGCTGTACCGGGACGCGGCGGCCGTGGATGTGGGTGCGGAGGACCTCGTGGCGAACGTGGACCGGGTGACGGAGATCCGGGCGAGGGTGGATCAGTACCCGGGCGCGGACTGGGCGGGGGCGGCGCTTGCTCTTGGGGAAGCGCGCGCGGGCCTTGCGTATAATGTCTCTCCAGAGGCGATCCTGGAGGTTACCCTATCGCGGATACGGCGCAGAATACTGGACACCTACCCGGCGGAGAGCTACCCCGCCTCGTAGACGTCCGCGTCTCCGGGTGGAGCGTGCCGCGGCTCTGTGACGCTAGAGACCTCGACCTGCGCGTCGGTTACCGGGTCGTCGTGGATACGGAGTACGGAGAGTTCGTCGGTCGCGTAGCCCTGACTCCCCGACGCCGCGAGCCGTACACGGAGCCCTACGACATACTGCGGGTCGTCACGCGGGAGGACGAGCGGGAGGAGGACGCTCACCGGGAGCTTGGACGTGAGATCCGCAAGGAGGCCGTAAAGCTCGCCCGCGATCACCAGATCGGCGCGGTTGAGTTTATCGGGTGCGACGTCTCTCTCGACGGCTCCTACATCGAGGTGAAGTACCAGGCGGATGGCGAGCGCGACCTGGCGCGGGTGAGGGACGGGCTCGAAGGTTTGTACGACGCCCGCGTGGAGATGCGGCGGTTCTCGTTCATCGAGCGCTCGGGCGATACGAGCGGCTGCGACACGTGCGGGCTGCCGCTGTGCTGCGCGACGTGGAGCGGGGCTCGGAGCATGGGTCCGGTGAACGTCCGGCTCGCCAAGCAACAGGGCGTGACGCCGAACGAGAAGATAATAGGCTGCTGCGGCGAGGTGAAGTGCTGTATGCGATACGAGCACGATGCCTACAAGGAATTCAAGGAGCGGGCGCCGTTCAAGAACACGGTAGTGAAGCTCGACGAACGCGAAGGCAAGGTGACGGACTACTCGATGGTCCGGGATTCCGTCTTCGTCCAGTTCGGTCCGAAGCGCAGCGACCAGGAACTGGTGCCGCTCGGGCGTCTCGCCCGCGACAACCCGGACATCCTCCCGGCAGACCCGGAGGACTGGGAGGTCGTCCCGGCCTCCGAGAGCCCGGACGAGTAGCCTCAGAGTGTCCGGCAACCTCTGCGACGTGCCCGGCGTGCTCGTCGGCCACGCCACCGACACCGCGGGCCTGACCGGATGCACCGCCGTCCTCTTCGACCGGCCCGCCGTCGTTGGCGTGGACGTGCGGGGCTCCTCCCCCGGCACGCGGGAGACGGACCGGCTCGGTCCCATCGGCGCGGTGCGCCCGACCCACGCCCTGCTCCTTACCGGCGGCAGCGCGTTCGGACTCGCAGCAGCCGAAGGAGTGGTGCGCTTCCTCGAAGAGCGGGGCGTCGGTCTGGACATCGGGGTGGCGAAAATACCGCTCGTCTCGGCCGCCGTGCTCTTCGACCTGGTCGTCGGCTCTCCGACCGCCCGGCCCGACGCCCCGATGGGATACTTGGCCGCGTCCTCTGCGGTAAACGGAGCGTTCGCCGAGGGTAGCGTTGGGGCCGGGACCGGCGCGACGGTCGGGAAGGTCCTCGGCATGGACCGGGCGATGAAGGGCGGCGTCGGGAGCGCCTCCGTGCGGCTCGACGACGGGCTCGTCGTGGCGGCGCTCGCCGCCGTCAACGCCTTCGGCGATGTACGGGACGAGGGTGGAAGTATCGTGGCCGGTCCCCGGCTGGACGACGGGACCCTCGGCGACACCCTGAAACTTCTTCCCGAGGCCGCCGCCCGGATGCGGTGGGGCGAGAACACCACCCTCGGTATCGTGGCTACTAACGCCGCTCTCACAAAGCCGCGGGCCACGAAGGTCGCGCAGATGGCCCACGACGGCCTCGCCCGCGCCGTCTATCCGGTGCATACGACGGTGGACGGCGACGTGGTCTTCGCCGCGTCCGTCGGAGAAGTCGAGGCCGTCCCCGACGTGGTGGGCGCGTGGGGCGCTCACGTCATGCAGGAAGCTATCTTGCGGGCCGTCCGGGAGGCCGAAGGCGTCGCCGGAATACCCTCGGTCAAGGATCACCAGCGGGGATAAGAAAGACTCGCGGCCCGGACATCACGCCTGGGCCGCGAGGAATTTCCCTATCTGGCGCGGCTACTAGCTCTCCGCGCCCTCGGGGATGAGGATGCCGCGTCCGCGGAGGTTTCCGTTGTTGAGGTCCTGGATGGCGTCGTTGACGGCGTCGAGCGGGTAGGTCGCGGTGTGAAGCTTGACCAGGCCGCGGGCCGTCAAGTTCATCAGCTCGGCGAGGTCGTTGTAGGTGCCGACCAGGTTGCCGACGACGCTGCGCTCAGTGGAGATGATGTCGATGGTCGGGACCTCGACGGTGCCGCCGTAGCCGATGACGTAGTGCGAACCGGCGGGACGGGTCATCTTCCAGGCGTCGTCCTCGGCGCCGCGCTCGCCCACGTAGTCGAAGACGACCTCCGCGCCGCCGTTGGTCATCTCGATCACGGTGTCCACGTAGCCGTCCTCGACCTTGACGGTATCGTCCGCGCCCCATTCCTTCGCGAGCGCGAGGGCTTCCTCGTTGGGGTCAACGACGATCACGTTCGCGGGCGTCATCGCCTTGAGGCACTGGATGCCGATGTGCCCGAGTCCGCCGGCCCCGATGACTACGGCGTTGGTGCCCGCGTAAAGCTCCGGAACGGACTTGCGGACGGCGTGGTGTGCGGTCAGGCCAGCGTCGGCGAGGGCCGCGATGTCCTTGGGCTGAAGGATCGGGTCGAGCTTCACGCACGCCCGGGCGCTGGTCTTCAGGAGTTGGGCAAAGCCGCCGTCCTGGGAGATGCCGGGGAAAGCGCCGTTCTCGCACTGCATATCGCGGCCGGCGCGGCAGTACCGGCACAGTCCGCAGGTGATCAGGGGGTGCAGGATCACCGTGTCCCCGACCGCCACGTTGGTGACCGCCGGGCCGACCTCCTCGACCCAGCCGCAGTTCTCGTGTCCCAGCACATAGGGCAGGAGGTTACCGTCCGCGTCCTGTATAGGAGCCCACTGGCCCTCGATGATGTGTATGTCGGTACGGCACAGGCCCGCCGCCCCGATCTTGACGATTACGTCAAAGGGGCCGTCCGCCTTCGGCTCCTCGATCTCCTCTAGCTTCAAGCTCTCCGACGGGATGCTCGCGTCGTACTTGTGTAGCCTCGCTGCCTTCATGCTGTTGCCTCCTCCTTTTCCTGTATTCCATATCGGGTTGCAAGAAGTCCCCGGCACAGACTGGCGTTCCCCTCGATGCTCACTCTCACCGTCTTGGCGAACCGCAGGTGCTGGACTACCGCCTCGCTCGGGACTCTGTTGCCGTCCGGGTCCACGATCAGCGGCGCGCTCGGCCCGATATCCAGACCAAGCTCCGCGCGGCGCTGTAGGTAGGTCTCGAACTCTCCAGATGGCGGCACGTCTTGCAGGGACATGCCGGCCAGACCCAGCGGGGTGTGTCCCTCCGAGAGCATGGCCCGGCACAACTGCTCCTGGCGGCTCACGAACGACTTGCGGCGAAACGTGGTGCGCAGTTCCTCCAGGTCTCCACCCTCCGTCTTGTCCGGGAACGCGCCGTCGAAGCCGCGATGCTCGTTGACGCCGCCGTTGATCTCGTCCGAGGCGTAATGATCGTCGAGGACGACCCTGGCCTGCTCGATGCCCGCTACTGACAGCACGGCGGCCTTCGCGTCCGCGACCATCAGGTAGGCGAAGTTCGGGGCGCAGAAGTAAGTCGGCAGGCGCAGGCGCACGAAGGCGGCGCCGTCTTCGATCTCCAGGCCGGAGACGAAGTCCAGGTCGGTGATCGGTTCGTCAAGCTCGGGGTCCCGGACGCCGGAGAGGGCGTCCAGGACCGCTTCGCGGGTCGGCATCAGGCCGGATTGGCCGGCTCGGCGGCGATCTGACCGGTGGCGCTGCCGGCGGTGGCGAGCTGCATCTCCTCGGGGACCTCTATGTCGTAGAGCTTCGCGGCGTTGAGGCCGAGGATCTTGCGCTTTATGTCCGGTGTGATCTCGGCGTAGTCGTCGAACTCGGGGTCTTCGGGATACTGGAAATCCACGAACTTCTCGACCAGCCACTTCGGCTGCCAGAGCGCGTAGTCGCTGGCGAACATGAGCCGGTCCTCACCGATCCAGTACAGTAGCTCGCCGATGATCTGGGCGAAGTAGCGCGGCTTGGCGTGGATGAACGGCATCGCCACCGCGAGCCCGCCGTAGACGTTGGGCTCCTGCGTCCCGATCCAGCAGAAGTCCTCAAGCCTCGGAAGTCCCACGTGCTCTACGACGAAGTTGAGGTCCGGGAAGAGAGTCGCTGTCCGGTCGACGTCGGCCACGTCGAAGGCGTCGCGGTTGAGCGGCCAGATCGTCGGTCCCTTGTGGATGTGGACGTTTTTTATCCCCAGCTCCTGGCATTTCTCCAGGTGCTTGAGCGACCAGGGATCGTCCAGCTTCCAGCCGTGGGACTCTCCCTTCCACTCGGCCGTGTAGAGCTTGACGCCCTTCGAGCCGTACTTCTCGAAGTCGCGCTCCAGCATCTCCAAACCCTTCTCCTCGTTGCGAGGGTCCCAGCCGAAGTTGGAGAGGAACTTGTCCGGGTACTTATCCACGAGCGTGTGGTTGCGCTCGATGGTGTTGAAGCCGTTATCGTAGAAATCCGTGAGATAGGTGGACTGGAGGATCGCCTTGTCCACGTATCCCACCTCGAAGAGGTCGTGCATCATGTCCTCTTCGGAGTACTTGCGGTACTTCTCGAAGGTCCAGGTGTACTCATCGGGGCTCAGGTT
>DASSMB010000078.1:0-5746 GCA_035689095.1 Rubrobacteraceae bacterium
AAGATAGAGGCCGGGCAGATGAACATAGAGATCATAGACTTCGACCTGCGGCTCACGGTCGAGGACACGGTGACGCTTCTGGCCGACCGGGCTCATATCAAGGGCCTTGAGCTGGCGAGCTTCGTGGAGCCGGACATCTCCTCCCCTCTCCGGGGAGATCCCGGCCGCATCCGGCAGGTGCTGACGAACCTCCTTGGAAACGCGATCAAGTTCACCGAGCAGGGCGAGGTCGTCCTGCGGGTCGAGACCGCCGGCCGGCGGCGGGGAAACCAGCAGAGCATGCGGACCGTTCGTTTCTCCGTCTCGGACACCGGCATCGGGATGACGGAGGAGCAGCAGGAAAAGATCTTTGCCTCGTTCTCCCAGGCCGACGCCTCCACGACGCGCCGCTACGGGGGGACGGGGCTGGGGCTCGCCATCAGCAGGCAACTGGTGGAGATAATGGGCGGGCGCATATGGGTGGAGAGCGAGCCCGGCGCCGGCTCCACTTTCTCTTTCGAGCTGCCGCTGATGGAGACGGACGGCGGCCCGGTAAGAGATACGTCCGGCGTGGAGCTGTCGGGGCTCAAGGCGCTGGTAGTGGACGACAACGCGACGAACCGCCAGATCCTCGACAGGCAACTCTCCTCGTGGGGCATGGCGAGCGAGGGTGTCGAGGGCGGCGCGGAGGCCCTGCGCGAGCTGCGGGAGGCCGCCGGACGGGGCGAGCCTTACGACGCCGCGATCCTGGACATGCAGATGCCGGGGATGGACGGTATGCGACTCGCGCGCGAGATAAAACAGGACCCCGCCATCTCCCGCACCCGGCTGATACTCCTCACCTCGATGGGCCGGCGCGGCGACGGACGGGAGGCCCTGGAGGCGGGCATCGAGGCCTACCTCACCAAGCCCGTGAGACAGTCCGAGCTCTACGACGCCCTCGCGACCCTGATGGCGGCGGACAGCACCGGGGACGAGGATACTGATAGCAGACTGGTTACCCGCCACACCCTGCGCGAGATGCGGAGCGAGCGAGGCTCGCGCGTGCTGCTCGCCGAGGACAACGACATCAACCAGAAGGTAGCGGTCAGGATGCTTGAGAGGCTCGGATACCGGGTGGACGTGGTCGAAAACGGACGCGAGGCTCTCGAAGCGCTCGAACGCGACCCTTCCTACGGCGCCGTGCTGATGGACGTTCAGATGCCGGAGATGGACGGCTACGAGGCGACCGCCGAGATCCGCCGCCTCGAAGCGCTGGAGGCGTACCGGCTCCACGTCCGGGGCAGCTGCGCGGGAGCGCGCAGCATCCCGGTCATAGCCATGACCGCCAACGCCATGCAGGGCGACCGGGAGAAGGCTCTCGCCGCCGGCATGGATGACTACCTCTCCAAGCCCGTGAAGGCGGAAGACCTCAAAGCCGTACTCGGCCGCTGGGTGAGCCCGGAAGCGCCCGGCCCGGCGGAGGCGGACGAGCCCGTAAAGATCGAGAGCGGAACGGAGCCGCCGCCGGAGACGCCGACGGAGTCCCCGAATGAGCCGCCGCTGGATGACGCGGTATTATCGGCGCTGCGCGAGTTGCAGGAAGAGGGAGAGCCGGACATCATCGCGGAGCTGGCCGGGCTGTTCGTCGAGGACACCGTAGAGCGTCTCGGGACGCTGCGCGAGGCGATCGAGGCCGGAGACGCGGCGGGCGTGGAGCGCGCCGCCCACGCCCTCAAGGGCAGCTCCGGCAACATGGGCGCCCGCGGGTTGAGCGAGCGGTCCGCCCGGCTGGAGGAGGCCGGGACGGCGGGAGCCCTCTCGGAAGCGAAGGACCTGCTGGAGAGCATCGAGAGCGAGTTCGCCCGTGTGAGGCTGGCCCTCGAAGCGGAAGTCCAGCAAGCGGCGAATAAGCGGTGATCCTGACTCGAGTGGGGACCGTGTGTATGATTTTCGAGGGGCGAAACTGATATGACGCTGATCTGATGGAGATGACCGGGACATACGACCTGCGCCTCGTCGCGCTCTCGATACTGGTGGCGGTGATCGCCTCCTACGCCGCTCTGGACCTGGCGGGGCGGGTCACGGCGTCGAAGGGCGGCGCCCGCCGGGTGTGGCTCGCCAGCGGCGCGGTGGCGATGGGAGCCGGGATCTGGTCCATGCACTTCATCGGGATGCTCGCCTTCAGCGTGCCCATGCCGATGACCTACAGCGCGCCCACGGTCGCGCTCTCGCTGCTGGTCGCCATCGCCGCCTCGGGCCTGGCGCTATTTATCGTGAGCCGGCGGACTATGGGGCGTCCGCAGCTGGTCTCCGGCGGACTCTTCCTGGGCGCGGGCATACTCGGGATGCACTACATCGGCATGGCGGGGATGAGGATGCAAGCCGCGGTCAGCTACGACCCCCTGCTGGTCGGGCTCTCGGCGGTGATCGCCTTCGGCGCCTCCCTCGCGGCCCTCTGGCTCGCCTACCAGCTCCGCCGCGAAAGCGGTCCGGGGGGCCGGTGGCTGCGCCTTAAAGCCGCCAGCGCGCTCGTGATGGGCGGGGCTATCTCCGGGATGCACTACACGGGCATGGCCGCCGCGAGCTTCGCCCCGACCAGGGACGTCCTGAAGGCGCCGCCCGGCGCCGCCGAGACCGGCACCTCCATCCTGGCCGCCGCCGTGGGCGCGGCTACGCTGGCTATCCTCGGGGTGGCGATCTTCACCTCGGTCCTCAACCGGCGCTTTCTGGCCCAGGCGGCGGCGCTGGAGGCATCGGAGCAGCGCTACGAGTCCCTCTTCGAGGAGAACCCGGACGCGGTCTTCTCGTTCGACCGGGAGGGCAGGTTCACCTCCGTCAACCCGGCGGTCGAGCGCATCACCGGCTACCCGGCCGATGAGATCCTGGGCCAGACCTCCGGACGTCTGCTCGCCCCCGAGGACCTGGAGCGCGCTGCGGAACACTTCATGAAGACCCTGCGGGGCGAGCCGCGGAGCTACGAGACGGCGGTCATCTCCAGGGACGGCAGCCGCGTACCGGTCGCCGTCACCAACATCCCAATAGTCCTTGAGGGCGAGGTGGTCGGCGTCTACGGCATCGCCAAGGACATCACCCAGCGCCAGCGGGCGGAGGAGGCGCTCCGGGAGAGCGAGATCCGCACCCGCGCCATAGTGGACACGGCGCAGGACGCCATCATCACGATGTCCTCCGACGGCGTGATCCGGTCCTTCAACCCCGGAGCGGAACGGACCTTCGGCTACGGCGCGGAAGAGGTCGTTGGAGAGCCCCTGCGGATGCTCATGCCCGAGCGTTTCCACGGATCGCACGAGGCGGGCTTCCGGCGCTACCTGTCCGGCGGCGAGGCGCGCGTGGTCGGTAAAGGGCCGGTGGAGCTCGCGGGACGGCGAAAGAGCGGCGAGGAGTTTCCGCTGGAACTCTCGCTCGGAGAGGCGCATCTGGGGGACGAGCGGGTGTTCACCGGTGTTATACGCGACATCACCGCGCGCAAGCGGGCGGAGAAGACCATCCGGGAGAGCGAGCAGCGCTTCAAGCAGCTCTTCGAGCAGTCCGTGGATACCCTGCTGGTGCATGACAGCCGGGGCCGTATCGTGGACTGCAACGAGGAGGCGTGCCGGTCTCTGGGCTACACCCGCGATGAGATGCTCTCGCTCCGCGTCGGAGACTTCGCCACGAACCTCGTCGCGCGCGACGAGCGCTGGAAGCAGGAAGAGAGCACGCTCTGGGAGCGCGCCCTCTCCGGAGAGCCCGGCAGAATCGCGGGGGTCCATCGCGGGATGCACCGCCGCAGGGACGGGACGACCTTCCCGGTCGAGGTTCACGTCGGCTCCGTTGACTACGGCGGCGAGCGGATGCTCTTCGCCTCGGCGCGGGACATCACCGAACGCCTGGAGGCGGAGAGGGAGCTGCGCGAGGCCGAGGAGCGGTTCCGGAGCGCCTTCGAGAGCGCGGCCATCGGCATGGCGCTCACCGATCCCGGTAGCGGACGCTACCTGCGGGTCAACAGGGCCCTGTGCGAGATGTTCGGCCGCTCGGAGGAGGAGATGCTCGCCACCAACTTCCGCGACGTGACCTGCCCCGAAGACCGGGACCTCACGATGGACTACGAGCGTCGTGTCATGGCGGGAGAGCTAGACAGCTACCAGCACGAGAAAAGATACCTCCACGGCGACGGACACCTGGTATGGGCGCAGACCAACATCTCGGTCGTCAGGGATTCGGAGGGCAAACCGCTCCACTTCGTAGCCCAGATCCAGGACATAACCGAGCGCCGGCGGGCGGAGGAGAGCCTGCGCCGTAGCGAGGCGAACCTCGCCGCATCTCAGGAGCGGGCGCACCTCGGGAGCTGGGAATGGGACACGGCCACGGGTGGATTGCTCTGGTCGGACGAACACTACCGCATCTTCGGCCACGCCCCGCAATCCTTCGAGCCCGACTACGATACGCACTACCTGGGTGCCATTCATCCCGAGGACCGGGACCTGGTATGCAAAGCTATAGATGAATCCTTCGAGGGAAAACCATATAACCTCGACTACCGCATAGTGCGGACAGACGGCGAGACGCGCCATGTCCAGTCCAGCGGCGAGGTCTTGTTCGACGAGAGCGGCGCGCCTATCGGGATGTCCGGAACGGTTCAGGACATAACGGAACGCAAGCGGGCCGAGCGGCAGGTCTTCGAGAGCGAGGAGCGTTACCGGCTGGTCTCGCGGGCCACCAACGAGGTGATCTGGGACAACGACTTCGAGAGCGGGACACAGCACTGGGACGGCGCGATCGAGGCCATGTTCGGCTACTCGGCCGATGAGGTCGGCGAGAGCGGCGCATGGTGGGAGAGACGGATCCATCCAGACGACAGAGAGAATGTCTTGTCGAGCCTGCAAGAAGCCCTCGATGGAGGCGGAGAGTCATGGTCCTGCGAGTACCGGCTCCGGCGCGCCGACGGCGAGTACGCTACGGTCGCGGACCGGGGCTACGTGGTGCGGGACGCCGGCGGCAGGCCGGTGCGGATGCTCGGCTCGATGATGGACGTAACGGAACGCAAGCGGGCGGAGGAGGCCCAGCGCCAGAGCGAGGAGCGCTTCCGGGGCCTCGCGGACGCGACCTTCGAGGGCATAGCTATCCTTGAGCGGGGTTGGGTCCTGGAGACCAACCGCGCGTTCGCCGACCTGTTCGGTTACGAGCAGCGGGAGATCCTGGGTAAGAGGGTCTTCGACTTCGTGGCGCCGGAATCGCGGGACCTGGCGCGGCGCAACATCGAGTCCGGTCTCGAAGAGCCTTACGAGGCTGTCGCGATCAGCAGAGACGGAGCCCGGTTCGACGTGGAGATCCGGGGAAAGACATCCATTTACAGAGACCGCGAGGTGCGCGTGAGCGCCGTCCGGGACATCACCGGGAGGAAGCAGTCGGAGAGGCGGCTGCGGGAGGCCGAGGAGCGCTTCCGGACGCTCGTCGAGCAGATGCCGGCCGTCACGTACCGGCAGGCCACCGGAACTGTCGACGGCCTCCCGTCCGGCGCGATCACCTACGTCAGCCCGCAGGTGGAAGACCAGACGGGCTATCCGTCGCAAGCCTTCCTCGAAGACCCGGAGCTCTGGCTCAAGATCATTCACCCCGAGGACCGCGAATATGTGCTGGCCGAGGACGCCCGCACCGAAGAGTGCGGTGAAACCTTCGAGGTCGAGTACCGGATCATCTGCCGCGACGAGCGGGTAGTCTGGATCCGGGACGAGGCGGTCCTGATCCGGGACGAGAGCGGACAACCTCTCTACTGGCAGGGCTTCCAGGT
>DASSMB010000079.1:0-9068 GCA_035689095.1 Rubrobacteraceae bacterium
AACGGTCGAGCCATCCGCCCGGCAGTTCGCGGGTGAAGTCGTGTTGCAGGTTCGGTTCTCCGGGCGGATCGAGCAACTCCTCCGGCGAGAAAGCGGAGACCTCTATCCCGAGCAGCCCTCCCGGCTCAAGGTGCTCACGCGCGTTGCGCAGGAAAGCCGGCGCGTCGCCCACACTGACGAGACACAGAAACGAGTTGAACGCGCAGATGGCGAGCCCGTACTTTCGTTCCAGCTTCGCGTCTCGCATGTCGCCCCGGACCCATTCGACAGCCGCGCTCTTTTTTCGGCCCCGCTCGACCATGCTCTCTGAGATTTCGACGGCGGTGACTTCGTGGCCCGCCTCGGCGAGCGGTATGGCGATGCGTCCGGTGCCGGCGCCCCATTCGACGATGGGACCGGGCTCGCGTCCGGCGAGGGCGTGCCAGAAGGGCAGGTCGTAGTCGTGGACGTACTCCAGGTCATAGAGGTCGGCCAGAGGGTCGTATTCTTGCAGGAGGGTCTCCTTGGTCCGGTCCGTTGAGGCTATAATAGCCGGTGACAGCCCGCCTAGTCGTGGAGGTTCTCTTGGGCACTATCCTGATCATAGTTCTCGTCCTGATCGTCGTCGTGCTCGTGATCTACGCCATCTCCACCTACAACGGGCTGGTGCGGCGTCGCAACGAGGTGGAGGAATCGTACCGGCAGATAGACGTGCAACTCAAGCGGCGCTACGACCTGATCCCGAACCTCCTCGAAGGCGTGAAGAAGTACTTCCGCCAGGAGCAGGACGTGCTGACCCAGATCACGCAGGCCCGCTCGCAGGCGATGCAGCCGCAATCACCCGGACAGCAGGCGCAGTCGGAGGCGCGGCTCTCCGGCGCCATCGGGAACCTGTTCGCCGTCGCGGAGAACTACCCGGAGTTGCGGTCGAACACGGTGATGCTGGACTTCCAGGAGGAGCTGTCCTCGACGGAGAACAAGATCTCCTTCGCCCGCCAGCACTACAACGACTCCGTGCAAGGCTACAACACGAAGATACAGAGTTTCCCGGCCGTCATCTTCGCCCGCGCGATGGGTTTCACCGAGAAGGAGTACTTCGCGGCGGAGGGACCGGAGCGGGAGTCGGTAACGGTCTCCTACGACTGAGGAACGGATGGACCAGGGCACTTTCCGGGACCGCATCGCCGTCAACCGGCGCAACAGCCTGCTCCTGATCTCGGGCTTCCTCTTCTTCGTGGTCCTCTTCGGCTATATCGTCGGGTATGCCTGGATCGGGGACCCGGTCGGCGCCCTCTTCGGTCTCGCCCTCGCCCTCGTCGCCGGCGTAGTCTCCGGCCTGATCTCCTACTATGGCGGCGCGGGGATAATGCTCGCCGCGTCGCGGGCCAAGGAGATCACGCACGACGACGCACCCGTCCTCTTCAACGTGGTCGAGGAGATGACGATAGCCTCCGGCCTCCCGATGCCAAAGGTCTACATCATAGACGACACCGCTCCCAACGCCTTCGCCACCGGCCGCGACCCGGAGCACGCCGCCGTCGCCGTGACGAAGGGTCTCCTCGACAAGCTCGACCGCGACGAGCTTCAGGGCGTCATCGCGCACGAGATGTCCCACGTCGGGAACTTCGACATCCGCTACTCCATGCTCGTCGGCATCCTGGTCGGGACTACGGTCCTCATCTCGGACTTCTTCCTGCGCGGGCTGTGGTTCGGGGGCGGCAGGGGAGGCCGCAGCCGCGAGGGTGGAGGTCAGATACAACTGATCATGATGGTCATAGCAATCCTTCTAGCCATCCTCGCCCCGATCTTCGCCCGCCTCCTGCAACTTTCCATTAGCCGCCAGCGCGAGTACCTCGCCGACGCGACCGCCGTGCAGATGACCCGCAACCCCGCCGCCCTCGCCGACGCCCTACAGAAGATCTCCGGCGACCGCGAGGTCCTCGAAGCCGCCAACCGCGCCACCGCGCACCTATACATCGTCAACCCCATCAAGAAGTTCGAGAAGCGCTCGAAGGGCCTCTTCTCCACCCACCCGCCGATAGAGGAGCGCATAAAGATACTGCGCGCCATAGAGAGCGGCGGAATAGCTCAGACCAGCGGCTAGAAGCTCGACGCCGGGCGGATAAGAGGTTACAATACTCGCCGTTGCATTGCCGGATGGTGTAACGGCAGCACGAGTGACTCTGAATCACTTAGTCCAGGTTCGAATCCTGGTCCGGCAGCTCCCTCAGGAAGTCCTCGGCCTGCTCCTCGCCGTAGGCCATCATCTCCTGTATGAACGATGGGCGGCGGTCGAGCTTGGAGGCGGCGTCCAGGGGGCGGAGCATCTCGATCCTGCGCACCGTGATGCGTTTGTAATGGTCGCCGGGAAGATGGTCTAAGAGGTTATTGATCTTCCCCACGAACCGTATCTCCTGGTTTAGCGAGAGGTTGCCCGAGAGCTCGTTGCGCCGGTCCATTATGTCCACCACGGAGGTCGGCTCCTGCTCCCGCCTCTCCGGGTTTATCTGGATCACCCAGATCTCATCGGGCTTCTTCCCCACCGGACGATCCGCCACGAACTCCCTTACTGGAGGGTTCTGCGAGAAGAGACCGTCCCAGTACACTCCGTCACCGATCCTCACGGCCCGAAACAGGTTCGGGATGGCGGCGGAAGCCAGGATCGCCTCGACGCTCACCTCGGCGTCTCTGAAGACTTTGAACTCTCCTGAAAGGACGTCCACGGCGCTGACTAGCAACTCCGGGCTGCCGGGTTTCGCGAGGTCCGCCAGCCTCTCGAACTCGACGTGGTCTTCGAGCATCGCGCGCAGGCGGTTCTGGGCCATGGAGGGGTAGAGGTACGGGCTGATCTCGGGCAGGGCGACGGTCCCCTGCAGCCGGCTGGACTCGACGAACAGGTCGTTGAGCACCATGTCCCAGTACGAGTTGGCCGAGTTCTCCGCCCAGAACGAGTCCAACAACTCTACGGCTCTCCCTGCCCCGTCCGTGAGCAGCGCATACCAGGACAGCAGCGCGCAGATAGCGCCGCCCGAGGCTCCGCTCAACGCAACGACCTCGTGCCTGTCTCGCTTCTCCGTCAGCAGTTTCTTGAGTACCCCGGCTGTGAAAGCCGTGTGGCTACCGCCTCCCTGGCAGGCTATTGCCACCCGCCGCGTCCCGGTCTCCTCCATGATCACCTCCTCTCTCCGATACTACACGAGAACTGGCAGATTGATGCTGCCGTTGGGCCTTCTTCCGCGCCGGGAAATAATCTCTGTCTGGGTCAATAAACCGTTGGGAACGGACCTCGTATCCAGTATCTTCCACGGGTGAGACCGCACCGCACATATCGGCGCCGGAGATTGGGCGCGCTACTCGTCGCGATGGCCGCCGCCTGGGCTCTGTACTCCGGCGCCAGCGCCGACGCCGAGTCGCCGTCCGTGTACTATGAGGTCTCGGCGGGCGATACTCTCTGGTCCGTGGCGACCGCACACTACCCTCCCTCTGAAGATCCACGACCGATAGTCGAGGAGATCCGGGCGTTGAACGACCTTTCGGGGAGCAAGCTCTACCCCGGCATGCACCTCAAACTGCCCTCAGCCGGTTGAGCACCGGCCTGCCGCGGACAAGGCGTTGCCCACTCGCGTAGCGTGTTCCGAAGCCTGTTTACATCGTCGTGACGGACAACGATAATGGCGCCGTCTAATGGAGATCTTTTTGCGTGAAGGTAGAGAGGCGGGAACATGAGAGAGGCTTTCGGATGTAGTTCGGTCAGGCTTCATAGATCCAGGCTCGCCTGGATGGGTCTCTCTTCACTGATCGCCGTCCTTGTGGGCATGTTCGTGCTCGCCGGGAAGTCGGACGCTCAGGCTACCGTTCCGCCTTTCCTGGCCAAGGAAGGCACGCCGCCGCCCGGAGCGAACATTCCCTGCAAGCCGACCAGGAAACATCCCGCTCCGGTGGTGCTCGTGCATGGGACGTTCGAGACTATGGAGCAGAACTGGGCCGTTCTATCTCCCCGGCTGAAGCAGCGGGGCTACTGCGTGTTCGCGCTCAACTACGGCAACCGCGGGCTCGGACCTATCCAGGACTCCGCGAAAGAGCTTAGGACCTTCGTAAACAACGTGCTGGCATACACTGATGCCCGCAAAGTCTCGCTCGTCGGACACAGCCAGGGCGGGATGATGCCCCGGTACTGGATCAAGAACCTCGGCGGCAAGAGCAAGGTGCAGGACATGATCGGGCTGGCTCCCTCCAATTACGGTACGGAGCTCAAACAGGCCGACTTCCGAAGGCTCCTGGGTATTCAGAGTCCGTGTCCTGCCTGCGACCAGCAGCGGGCCGGCTCCACGTTCCTGAAGAACCTCAACCGCGGCGATGACACTCCCGGCCCCGGCTCCTTCACTCAGATCGCCACGGACGACGATGAGATCATAATCCCCTACACTCGGTGCTTCCTGCGTGGCACGGAGCGCACCAGAAACATAACGCTCCAGAAATACAACGGCGGACTCCTCGTAACCCATCAGAACATCTACGACGATCCGTTCGCCCAGCGTCTCGTCTTCGACGCCCTCGCCAACCCCGGACCCGCAAACCCAAAGCGCGCCTTCGGACTTTAGTAACCAGGCGGAACGTCCAGGCCGCGATCGCGGGATCTTTGCCAGCGCTGGTGGGACCGTATGGTGTGGACACGCCCCGTTACAACCGCATGAGCGAGCAGTGGTTAACCGGGCTTGTGTATACGTTCTCTGGACCTGCTTCAGATGTTTGTCAGCCGGCTTTTCGAAGCCTGCTCGCCCCTGATGCGCTGGAATGAAGACGTGCCGTTGGAGCGTCGCCGTTATTGCCGTCTCCTACGGTGAGAGTAGAACCGAAGGGTAGGAACCTCGGCTATTCAAGGTCCGTCGAGCCCCCGGCGGACGGGAAGTTATGTTCGATCCAACCGACCGCGTGCTCGACCAGTCCGCGGGCGTCGAACAGGTAGGCCGTAGCCTCTCCGACCGGCCCTCCCCTCCCCGGCGAAGCCTCGGCCGCGAGCGCCGAACGCGCGATGTGCTCGATGTAGTCCTCCTCACCGAGGACGCGCTCGTAAGGCAAGGCTCCCTCCGAGGTGTCGATGTCCGAGAAGGTCCGCCACACGCGCTCGCCGGTCTTCGCCATCACGGGCATGCCGTAGCTAACGCGGCGTTTGCCGGGGACCTCTGCTATGGCTTCCGCATGATGCACGAGCGTCACGGTGTCGAGCGGCGCGCCCAGCACTGCGACCTGGCCGCCGAACTCGACCAGCCGGGCGTAGGGCGTGCCGGAGCCGTAAGCATCATCGTAAGGGTGCTCGGAGGTGAGGGCCTCGGCGAGGGGGCCGGCGGCCGCCACACCCGCCTCCGGATGCCAGCTGTGGCGCGCTCCGGGCCAGGTCCTCAAGGCTTCGGGGATCCTCCCGTGTTCGCGGCGGGAGAGAGCGACGCGCGGGTCATAAGCCGGATGTTCTTCGAGGTAGACACGCCTCGCCTCATCGTCCAGATCGCCGAGGTCTTCAGGCGGCTCGTCCTGCCAGCCGGTGTAGGCCATGAGCGTCCCCTCGGGACCCAGAGCGTCCAGCAGGGCGCGTACGACGGTCTCCGCGCCACCGGCCACATGGCCGAGCGCGGACATCCGGCAATGGACCATCATCACCCCACCCGGCCCCACCCCGAGCTTCCTCAGGTCCCGAGCCAGCCTTGAACGCGCCACTAACACATCCCACACGGTAGCAGGAGCGCCGGAGGAAGACTATGGGGAGAGCATGACGAGGAGGTCTGACCTATCCTCGAACTGGGCACCCAAATGCCGCCAGAAATTCCAGGTACTATCGCGATATATCGTGATATACTGCGATCTGAAGTCGAGCGGTGGATGTAGTGAAGGAGGCGAGATGTACGGTCCGGGCAGGATGGTTTACGCGGGCAGGCGGCGGGGGTCTGCGTCGCCGATGCTGGTGGTGGCTCTGGTGGCTGGTGGAATCCTTCTCTTCTCTGCGGCGGGTACGTTCCACTTCTTCCCGTTCTTCTTACTCTTCTGGATGGTTCCGTTTCTCCTGGCGCCGATGCTGAGGTCATCGGTGCGGGGAGTTGCCGGAGGTGTAGGGGATCGGGCTAGGGGGCCGGTCGATGAGGGGCTCAAGGAGAAGGAGATCCTGAAGGTGCTGGCACGGCATGGCGAGGTTACACCGGCGCGGGCGGCGCTTGAGACCTCGCTGGGCGTTTCGGAGGCGGACCGGGTGCTCTCGAAGCTGGCTAAGGACGGGCATGTGGAGGTGCGCGCTCACGAGGGGAGCCTGGGGTATGCGCTGTGGGAGCACGACCGGAGGGAGTTGACGGATGGGTCATAGAGTTGCGAGGCGATTGCACAAGGAGGCGCGAAGTATGTTTGGGCGAGGGATGAAGCGAGGACCGTTCGGGCCGGGACCGTGGGGCGGGTTTGGGCCGGATCCCAGGCAGCGGGGACGGATGTTCGAGAAAGGGGACCTCAAGTACGTAATTCTGGACCTGCTCGCGGAGAAGCCCTCTCACGGGTACGAGGTCATCCGGGCTCTGGAGGAGAGGTTCCGCGGGATGTACTCGCCGAGCCCCGGTTCAGTCTATCCCACGCTGCAGTTGTTGGAAGACATGGGTTACACGACCGCGACGCAGCAGGACGGCAAAAAAGTGTACGAGATCACCGCCGAGGGACGCAAGTTCCTCGAAGAGAATCAGCGGTCGGTGGAAAACATCTGGACCCGGGTCGGGGGCGGATGGGACCCCGAGATCGCGGCCGAGATGCACGAGATGCGGCACGAGATCATGGGCCTCGGCAAGCTCTTCGGGCGCGAGATGCACGCCGGACGGCTGGACCGGGAGAAGCTGCGCCGCATCCGGGAGGTAATCTCCGGCGCCGCAAGGCAGGTCGAGGAGATCGTGCGCGAGCGAGACGACACGGGAGGGACCACCAGCGCCTAGTTCGAGCCCGAGCGATGAGGCAATGAGCGGATTCCTTCAAGATGACGCCCCGGATACACACCACGAAGCCGCGCCGCACTGGCGCGGTTTCTGCTGTGCGGTTCTGATCCTCCCGCCTTCGATGTAGCTGGCGCTCTTACGAACCGGTGGCATTGGAAGAGAGGATGGCCGAAGGCGGGAGCTTTTCAAGGAATATTCACCGAGATTTTACATCCGGCTAACAGAGAGAACGCCGGGAGCTATTAGCATATTGGGGTCCGGCTGATGCGCCGTCTGCGCGTACCGGCGGGAGAGAGGCGAAGAAAATACGGAAGGAGGCGGTGTGATCGAAGGCGCAGCCGGATGTCTGGCCGTGTACGTTAGGAATATCGAGGAGGCGCTCCGTTTCTACGTGAGCGCTCTGGGGTTCGAGCGGCGCGGCGGGCGAGAGGGGCGAGTGGAGATCTCGCTTCCAGGAGCCAGGGCTGGAGCCGGAACCTGGTTGAGACTCGTGCAGCCGGATACGGCGGGGTTGCCTCACAGCGTGATCGGCGGCGAGACGGGGATCATCTTCCGTACGCAGGAGATTCAGGAGACCTACGAGCAGCTTTCGGAGCGGGGCGTGAGCTTCCTGTGCGAGCCGACCCTGCGCCGCTGGGACCTCGCCGAGGCCCGGTTCACCGACCCGGACGGCAACCGATTCCTGCTCGTCAAGGAGTGGGCGGCGAGCTAGTTTCGCCACCGGCGATAGATCTATAGTCTCCGCCACATCCGTAGTATCCTGAGAAACGGTTCTCGAAGGAGGCTGCGGAATTGCGTTTGAAAGGTCTGCCGCGAAAGTTTGCTCCCGTACTCATAGCCGCTTTGCTGGCGCTCACCCTGGCCGCGTGCGGTGGCGGACAGGAGGAGCCGCAGGGTAACGCGCCGGAGAAGACGGGCCAGGAGTCCGGGGCTTCCGCGACGACGGAGGACACCGGTGCGTCCGGCGGAGCTTCCGAAGAGACGACCTCCGGGATGGAGAAGACCAGCGAGCAGGCAAGCGCGTTGCAGAACGCGAAGATCGGGCCGAGGGAGATCACGAACATGACCCCGGCTGACGGGAAGCCTTCGGACCCGCCGCAACCGCTGCCGAAGGACCCGCCGAAAGGTGTCAAACTTTTCCCGGCCACGACGAACGAGACGCGGGAGGGGAAGATCGAGTACGATCGCGATCCCCCGACCAACGGAGACCACTCCCCGATCTGGCAGAACTGCGGGTTCTACTCGAAGCCCATAGACAACAGGACAGCCGTCCACAGCATGGACCACGGGGTGGTCTGGATCACGTACCGTCCCAACCTGCCCGCTGCTCAGGTCCAGAAGCTCCGTTCTTACGGCGACGAGGACTACGTCATCGTGAGCCCGTATCCTGGACTGCCCGCGCCCGTGATCGCTACCGCCTGGCGGGTGCAGCTACGGCTCGACGGCGCGGATGACCCGCGCCTGCGGCAGTTCGTGGATCAGTTCAGGATCAGTGAGTTGGCGCCGCTCTCCGGTAACCGCTGCATCGGCGGCGTGGGCGAGCCGGAGTAGCCGCGTTTTACACGGCCGCCGGGGTCTGTGAGAATGCTCCCACCATCATCTACAGAGGGAGAAGGGGAATGGCGACCGATCACAGCGGCGAGGGGATACTCTCCGAGGAACTGACCGGGAAACGCGAGGAGATCATCGGTCTCCTGAAGAAGGCGTACTTCATGGAGCTTGAGACGGTCATCAACTACGTCACGAATTCAACCAACCCCGACGGCGTCCGCGCCCAGCAGGTGAAGGAGTCCCTGATCCCGGACATTCAGGAGGAGTTGGGGCACGCCCAGAACTTCGCGGCGCGCATAAAGGAGTTGTACGGCGTCGTCCCCGGTTCGGCGGAGTTCGTGGCGGAGCAGAGCTTCTTGCAGCCGCCGGAGGATCAGGTAGACGTAGTTCACGTCATAAAGGGCGTGATCTCGGCCGAGCGCGGCGCCATCGAGCACTACACCCACCTCATCGAGGTCACGGAGGGCGTGGATCAGGTAACGCAGGACATGGTCATAGACATCCTGCGCGACGAGCAGGGCCACATGCGCCTCTTCGAAGGCTTCCTGAAGGAGTACGCCGCCGAGGGCAAAGCCTAACCTA
>DASSMB010000080.1:0-4779 GCA_035689095.1 Rubrobacteraceae bacterium
CAGACCGCGTGCGAGAGCGAGTGCAGGATGCCCAGAAGGCCGGAGCTAAACGCCTGCGCGGCCATGTACTGCGCCCAGCACATCGCCTCCATCGCCTTGAAGTTGTGCGGGTTGTAGGTCGCCTCGCGCAGGTTCTCCGTCGTCAGCTTGACGGCCTGCAAAGCCTGCGGTGTCGCGGAGTGGAACTGGACCCTGTTCGTGTAGCACTCCGAGGCGTGAGCCATCGTGTCGAAGCCCGTGTAGGCTACGAATTGCGGCGGCTGGGTCATCATAAGCACCGGGTCGTTGATCGCCAGCGTCGTGGTCGAGGCCCGGTCGAAAGCCACCCACTTGTGCGGGGCCTTCGGCGAGGTCGTGTCCGTGATGACGTAGGCCGGCGTTGTCTCCGAGCCCGTCCCGACCGTAGTGTTGATCGCGATGTGCGCCGGGTTGTCGAGCTTCTCGGAGGCGTTCAGGCCCTGGAACTCGTTGGTGTTGCGGCCGTCGTGAGCCGCCACGACCCGCGCGCCCTTGGTGGTGTCGTGCGAGGAGCCGCCGCCGATGGAGACGAAGCCGTCGCACTCGGCCTCGGTGAACGCCTTGTAAGCGTCCATGACGTTGTAGTCCTTCGGGTTCGATTCGACCTTATCGTAGACTGTCACCGAGACACCCGCGTTCTCGAAGTTAGTCTTGCACTCGTCGATGATCCCGGTCCCCTTCAGGCCCGAGGTGACGAAGAGCACGTGCTTGAGGCCCATCTCCGCCGCCTCCGGCCCGGCGTTCTCGTGGGCGCCCGCGCCCATGAGCGCCCTCGGCTGCGCGAAATGCTCCTTGATCGGAAACTCAAGAATCTTCGAGAGATCCATTAAGTAATCGCCTCCTTTTCCTTTTCCGCTCAACACAAAAAACGACCGAATGGCTACTGATGCGCTTCGCCTTTTTACTCCTTTCTCCATTCCCTTTGAGAGAGTAGTCACTATCCTATCTCCCGGAACCTGTGTCAAACTGTTTGGATGGATCCAGAGCCGAGAGGGGAAGATGGAGGACGCGCGAGAGCGGACGGTGACAAGAGAATCTCTAGAGGTCCGGAGCCGGTTTCCGCACTTCCAGCAGATACCGACGCGCTGGATGGACAACGACGTGTACGGACACGTCAACAACGTCGTCTACTATTCGTACTTCGACACGGTGGTGAACGAGTACCTGATCCGTGAAGGCGTCCTGGATATCGAGAGGAGCCCGGTCATAGGGCTCGTCGTCGAGACGCAATGCCGGTACTTCGAGCCGGTTACTTTCCCCGACACCGTCCATGCCGGGCTGCGCGTAGCCCGCCTGGGCCGCAGCAGCGTACGGTGCGAGATCGGGCTGTTCAGGAACGATAGTGAGACGGCCGCCGCCCAGGGCCATTTCGTCCACGTCTACGTCGAACGCGAGACCCGCAAGACATCCGCCCTGCCGGAGGAGATGCGCGCCGCGCTGGAACGGATAGCGGTCAGCGGCTAGTTTTTCTCGCGGGTGTGCCTCATGCACCAGCCTCGTGTTCAGATCCATTGCAGCGCGGGTTTTTAGCATTCATGTGGCCAGCATACCGATGGTGGTAGATCATAGTGGTGGGTGGAGTGGAGATCAGAGGGTTGTGTGAACAAACGAATGAGTAGAGCGAGAATTCCGGGCGTGATAGACTGCCTCGGCTTCACTATGATAGGGGGTAACGAATAGGGGTATTTGTACCGGGTGAGGCGCGGGGTGTGTTGTCTCCCACGGCGGTGGAGGTTGCCGGGGTGCATTCCTGCGCGCAGGGCACATTGTAACGGGGAACGGCGTCCTTTTTAGGGCGTTACTAGGGAAAGGAGCGAGGTTTGCGTAGGATCCAGATGACGGTGGACGGGAAGCCGCACGTCGCGGACGTAGAGCCGAGGCTACTCCTGATCCATCACCTGCGGGAGAACCTGGGGATCGGGGGGGCGCACGTCGGATGCGACACCTCGAACTGCGGGGCCTGCACGGTGCTGATGGACGGCGAGTCGATCAAGTCCTGCACGGTACTGGCGGTGCAGGCGGACGGGCGTGAGATCACGACGGTCCAGGGCATCGCCGAGAACGGTGAGTGGCACCCGATGCAGACGGCCTTCCACGAGCAGCACGGCCTGCAGTGCGGCTACTGCACGCCGGGCATGATCATGGCCTCCATCAGCCTTTTGAAGGAGAACCCGAACCCGTCGGAGCACGAGATCCGGGAAGCCCTCGAAGGTAACGTATGCCGCTGCACCGGCTACGAGAACATCATCAAGGCCGTCCAGCAGGTAGCCGGACAGGCGAGCTAGAAAGGGAGGCGTTGGAGTGACTCAAGCACCAGAACGCTACATGGGGGGCGGGGTACCCCGCAAGGAGGACCCGGCCCTCATAACCGGCAAGGCCAACTGGACCGACAACATCAAGCTGCCGGGGATGCTGCACATCGCGTTCGTGCGTAGCCCGTTCGCGCACGCCAAGGTGACGCACCTCGACGTCTCGGGGGCTCTGGAGCAACCCGGCGTGGTCGCGGCCTACACCGGCGCGGATCTGGCGGACGAGTGGCCGGGCGGCGTGCCGTGCGGCGCGCAGGTGGCCGAGGATATGAAGAGCCCGTTCTTCCCGCCCATCGTCACGGACGAGGTGAACCAACTCGGCGACGTGGTGGCGGTGGTGGTCGCCACCGACCGCTACACGGCTACCGACGCCCTGGAGTTCGTCGAGGTGGACTACGAGCCGCTGGACGTGGTCGTGGACATGGAAGAGGCCATCAAGGAGGGCGCCCCGCTCGTCCACGAAGACCTGGGCACCAACGCGTGCTTCAACGCGGTGATGGCCAACGGGGACGTGGACGCCGCCTTCGAGAAGGCCGATGTGGTGGTAAAGGAGCGCTACATTCAGCAGCGTGTCCTCCCGACGCCCATCGAGCCGCGGGCGACGGTCGTCTACCAGGAGCCCGGACGCCAGGGGTACGTCATGTACACGGCGACCCAGGTGCCACACCTGGTCAAGGTCGTGCTTTCGTTGTCCACCGGGGTTCCGGAGAACGAGATCCGGATCGTCGCCCCCGACGTGGGCGGGGGATTCGGCGCCAAGCTGAACCTGTACCGCGAGGAGATCGTGACCTTCGTCCTGTCCAGGAAGCTGGGCGTGCCCATCAAGTGGAACGAAGCCCGCTCGGAGAACTACCTGGGCATGATCCACGGGCGCGACCAGATCCAGGACATCGAACTCGCCGCCACGAGCGACGGTAAGCTCCTGGGCATGAGGGTGAAGCTGCTCGACGACTTCGGGGCTTACCTGCAGCTCCTGACCCCGCTCATCGGGCTCGGCGGGGTCGGCATGTTCCCCGGCGTCTACGACTTTGAGGCGTTCTCCGGAGAGATCACGGGCGTCTTTACCAACAAGACCCCGACCGACGCCTACCGCGGCGCGGGCCGCCCCGAGGCCGCCTACGCCATCGAGAGGGCCATGGACTCCCTGGCCCGCAAGCTGAACATGGACCCGGCCCAGTTGCGGCGCAAGAACTTTATCGGGCCGTCCGAGGGGGCGATAACGAACCCGGCCGGTCTCGAGTACGACTCGATGAACCTGGAGCCGGCGCTGGACAAGCTCCTGGAGCTGGCGGACTACGAGGGGTTGCGCCGCGAGCAGCAGCAGCGGCGCGAGAGCAACGACCCCGTGCAGCTCGGCATAGGGCTCTCGACGTACACGGAGATCTGCGGCTTCGGACCCTCGCAGGCGCTCGCCGGGCTCGGTCTCGGGGGCGGCGGCTGGGAGATGTCCAACGTGCGCATGCTCGTGACGGGCAAGGTCGAGGTCGCGACCGGCACCTCGCCGCACGGCCAGGGCCACGAGACGAGCTGGTCCCAGATCGCCGCCGACGCCCTGGGCGTCACCCCCGACGACGTGGTGGTCATCCACGGCGACACGGCGTCCGTCCCCTTCGGGCGCGACACCTACGGGTCCAGGAGCGCGCCGGTGGGCGGCGTGGCGGTTTGGCAGGCCGCCAACAAGGTCGTGGAAAAGGCCAAGAAGCTCGCGGCGCACATGCTGGAGGCCGCCGAGGGTGACATCGAGTTCGAGGGCGGCAGGTTCTCCGTGGCCGGCTCTCCAGACCAGAGCGTCACGATCCAGGAGGTCGCCGGTCAGTCGTACCTGGGCGCCGACCTGCCGGAGGGGATGGAGCCTACCTTGAGCGAGAGCGTAGTCTTCGACCCGCCGAACTTCACCTTCCCGTTCGGCGCTCACCTCTGCGTCACGGAGGTGGACACCGAGACCGGCAAGGTCAAGGTGC
This sequence comes from Rubrobacteraceae bacterium, assembly GCA_035689095.1. Classification (GTDB taxonomy): domain Bacteria; phylum Actinomycetota; class Rubrobacteria; order Rubrobacterales; family Rubrobacteraceae; genus JACDDK01. Next base: position 4,289 of record DASSMB010000080.1, read on the forward strand.
GCGACTTTTTCGCGGTGGACGACTGCGGCCCGATCATCAACCCGACTATCGCGGCGGGGCAGTTGCACGGCGGGATCGCCCAGGGCCTCGCCCAGGCCCTGTACGAGGAGGCCGTCTACGACGAGAGCGGCAACCTGGTAACCGGCTCGATGGTGGACTACCTGATCCCCGGCGCCCCCGAGCTTCCCAACTACACCCTCGAGCATACGGTCACGCCCTCGCCGACCAACCCGCTCGGGGTCAAGGGGATCGGGGAAGCCGGGACGATAGGCTCGACGCCCGCGGCCATAAACTCCGTCATCGACGCGCTCTCGCACCTGGGGGTGAAGCACATAGACATGCCCGCCCTGCCGTTCAATGTGTGGAGCACGATCCAGGAGGCCCGGGGTCGCTCCGCCGGCACGCGCACGGGCGATTCCTCCGTCGCGCAGGCAACCGACAACACTACTCCGGGAGGTGAATCCCTGTGATCCCCGTAGCCTTTGACTACG
>DASSMB010000081.1:0-6173 GCA_035689095.1 Rubrobacteraceae bacterium
CGACGTCGCACGGCGCGGTCAGGTATCCCTTCATCTCCTCGTCGAGCTTGAGCAGCGTGATAGAGAAGCCCGCCATCTCCAGCGAGGTCATGTAATCGCCGACGTAGGGCATCCTGAAGACGTTGACGCCCTCGTTCTTGAGCACATCGGCGATGTGGGAGTAAGCGACGTATAGCTCCATGATGGGGGTGCCGCCCATGCCGTTCACCATCACGGCCACGTCGGAGCCGGAGAAGTCCACGTTGTCGCCCAGGATCTTGCCGAGCATCTCGTCCACGATGTCGTTGGCGGGCTCTATCTTCTTGCGTTCGGTGCCGGGCTCGCCGTGAATGCCCATCCCGATCTCCATCTCGTCGTCCCCGATCTGGAAGATGGGCTCCCCCGCCTCGGGCGGCGTGCAGCTCGTGAGCGCCATCCCCATCGAGCGGACGTTGGCGTTGACCTTCTCGGCCAGTTCCTTGATGCCGGCCAGGTCTTTCCCATCGTCGGCCGCCGCGCCGCAGATCTTGTGCACGAAGATGGTCCCCGCAACCCCGCGTCGCCCACTGGTGTACGTAGAGTCCTCCACGGCCACGTCGTCGTTCACTACCACGTAGTCAGTCTGGATTCCCTCGGCCTCGGCCAGCTCCCCGGCCATCTCGAAGTTGAGGACGTCGCCGGTGTAGTTCTTGACGACGTAGAACACGCCCGCGCCGCCGTCCACCGCCTTGGTTGCTTCCAGCATCTGGTCCGGGGTGGGGCTCGTGAAGACTGCGCCCGCGCAGGCGGCGTCGAGCATACCGGGGCCGACGTAGCCGCCGTGGGTCGGCTCGTGGCCGGAGCCGCCGCCAGAGATAAGCGCGACCTTCCCCTGCACCGGGGCGTCGGCGCGCACGACGATGCTGTGCTCGGGGATCACGCGGATAAGACCGCCGTGCGCCAGCTCCATCCCCCGCAGCATCTCTTCGACGACCTTTTCAGGCGCGTTGATGAGCTTCTTCATCTAATTCCTTTCTTCCCGGCGCAGTCCCGACGGGAGAACCTCCCGCCGGGACCACACTCGAACTTCCCTAGGTGAGCGGCGACTCGACGGCTTCCTGCGCCCAGTTCTTGGCCCGCTTGACGGCTTCCTGCCACCGTCCGTACAGCCGCTCGCGCTCCTCCTCGTCCATCCGCGGCTCGTAGCGGCGCCTCAGACGCCACCGGCTCTTCAGCTCCTCCTTGTCCGACCAGAAACCGACCGCGAGCCCGGCGAGGTACGCCGCGCCGAGAGCCGTAGTTTCGAGCGTCTCCGGCACCTCGACCGGCACGCCCAGGATGTCGGCCTGGAACTGCATCGTCCAGCGGTTGGCGGCGGCTCCTCCGTCGGCCTTGAAGGTCGGGATGTCTATGCCGGAGTCAAGCTCCATCGCCTCGACCGCATCGCGGGTCTGGTAGCACATGCTCTCAAGCGCCGCCCGCGCCAAGTGCGCCCGCGTCGTGCCGCGCGTGAGCCCGACTATGGTGCCCCGCGCATACGAGTCCCAGTGCGGCGCCCCGAGCCCGACGAGTCCGGGGACGAAGTACACGTCGTCGTTTGAGTCGAGGCTCTGGGCCAGCTCCTCCGTCTCGGAGGCGTCCTTTATGATGCCGAGCCCGTCCCTGAGCCACTGCACGGCGGCGCCGGTGATGAAGATGGCGCCTTCGAGGGCGTACTCGACGGGTTCGTCGCCGAGGCCCCAGGCGATGGTGGTGAGCATCTGACGCTCGCTCTTTATGGGCTCGGTGCCGGTGTTCATGAGGGCGAAGGAGCCGGTCCCGTAGGTGTTCTTGGTCAGGCCCTTCTCGAAGGCGACCTCGCCGAAGAGGGCGGCCTGCTGGTCTCCGGCAACGCCCGCGACCGGGACCTCCGCGCCGAAGACCTCAGCGTCAGTGTTGCCATAGACGAATGAGCTCGGCTTGACCTCGGGGAGCATCTCTCGCGGGACGCCGCCGAGCATCTCCAGCAGCTCGTCGTCCCACTTGAGGTCGAAGATGTTGTACATCAGGGTGCGCGAGGCGTTCGAGTAGTCGGTCACGTGCTCCCGGCCGCCGGTGAGCTTCCAGATCAACCACGTGTCCATCGTGCCGAGGGCCAGCTCGCCGTTCTGCGCCCGCTCCTTGAGCCCGTCGATGTTATCGAGCATCCACTTGATCTTTGACCCGGAGAAGTATGCGTCTATGACCAGGCCGGTCTTGTTCGCAACCATCTCGTCGTTACCGGCCTCGGAGAGTTCGGTGCAGATCTGGGCTCCGCGGCGGTCCTGCCATACGATGGCGTTGTGGACCGGCTCGCCGGTCTCCCTGTCCCACACGGCCACGGTCTCGCGCTGGTTGGTGATGCCAATGGCTGCGATCTGGTCCGGCGACACCCCCGCGTCATCTAGCGCCTTCCGCATCACCCCGAGGGTGACCTCCCAGATCTCGTTGGCGTCGTGCTCTACCCATCCGGGCTTCGGGTAGTGCTGCGTGAACTCCTGCTGCGCCTCCCCGACCGTCGCGCTGTCATGGTTGAACACTATCGCCCTGCTCGACGTGGTCCCCTGGTCTATAGCCAGTATGTATTCCCCTGCCATGCTCTATCCTTTCTCTCCTTTCCCACCACGAACCGCAACCCTCTTTATTCGACCCCGAGGATCACCTCCTTCACCACCTCACAAGAATAGCCCCGCGCGAGACCACGCGCCAGCATAGTGCCTGAGCCGGTGATCCCGCGCGGGGCTTATCTCTGTTTTCTCTGCGCCGCCGCAACGCCTATTGCTTTGTGGTTTCGAGCTTACGCCGACCGGGAACCCGCGTCAAGCATGCTTCCATAGCGCGGGGTCGCTGGTCGAGACGCCCGCGGCTCCAGCCTTCAGTATCCGCGTTACCGCCTCCTGGTTCTTGATAAGTCCGCCCGCCAGCATCGGCTGATGGAGCGCCTTGCGATAGCTCGCGGAGATCTCGGGGTAGGCGAGGCCCGGAAGTATCTCAACGCTGGCCGGTTCGGCGCGGTGTATGAGCTTCAGCCCCCGCTCTACGGCGCTGGAGTCTATGGCGAAGAGCCGGTGCACCGTGAACAGCCCCGCCCCCTTCGCCAGCTCGATCACGTGCCGGTGCGTGGATATGATCCCATCAACATGCTTCGATAGGAACCGCACACCACTCGCATCCGCCGCCACACCACCGACCATGTCCACGTTAACGCAGACAAACGGCCGCTCCCGCTCTCCGCCGACCCGCTCCAGCACCCGGAACACATCACCACCGAGAACGAAGATCGCCGCCGGTTGTGTCTCCAGGGCGTGATCCAGGGCACCGTCCGGCCCACGCACGGCCGGTATCACCGGATTCGCCCGCAGCGCATCGAAGAACCTATCCGCTTTGGATCTTGCCGTATTCTCCACGAACGGACTCTAGCATCCTCGTGCGTCACGAGTAACTTGTCCGGAGATCCTTGTCCAGCGATCCAGCCTTTCTATCTTTGCCTGGATGCCGGATCTGTTCAGATCATTCGATTGAACGTACAGGTGCCGCGTGATAACTTCCGTGGACCCAGACAGCGGAGGCTCTCCGCGCCAGCGTAAAATAACCCGCGCGTTCCGGATGGCCGGGTGAGAAGACCATCGGGGTCGTGAATGGAAGGATGGACCGTGAAGGGAAAGCTCTGCGCCATCGTGGCGGCCTCTCTATTTGTCGCGCTGCTCTCGGGATGCGGCGGATCTTCGAGCGACGCATCTTCGAGCGGTGAAGATGCGCTCCAGGTTGGCCTGATCCCGAACCAGAACCCGGAAAAGGTCGAGGCGCAGTACAAGCCGCTGGAAGACTACCTCTCCAAGAAACTGGATCGCAAGGTCGAGGTCTCGGTCCCGACCACCTACAACGCCGTCGTCGAGGCGATGACCTCCGGTAAGCTGGACCTGGCGTACTTCGGCGGTCTCACCTACGTGCAGGCGCGCCAGCGGGCGGAGATACACCCGCTCGTCACCGAGATAAACCCCGAGACGCACAACACAAAGTACCACTCCCTGATCATCGCGCCAAAGGACGGCGACGTCAGGAAAGTCGAGGACATAAAGGGCAAGACCTTCGCCTTCGGCAGCGTCTCCTCTACCTCGGGTTCGCTTTACCCTTCGATCATGCTGAGAGACGCCGGCATAGACTACAGGACGGACCTGAAAGACAAGATCTACACCGGCGGCCACGATGCCACGGCCCTGGCGGTGGCGAATGGCCGGGTGGACGCGGGGGGCGTGGAGGACCGCATCCTGCACGGTCTTGAGAAGGACGGCGTGGTGGACAAGAGCAAGATCCGGGTGATAGAGCAGTCCGCGCCCATCGAGGGCTACCCGTGGGTGGTGCGCGACGCGCTCTCCGACAAGACGAAGAAGGAGATAACGAACGCCTTCCTGGACATAAAGGACCCGAAGCTCCTCGACCTTCTCCGGGCCGAGGGATACGAGAAAGTGAAGGCTTCGGACTACGACTACATCGAAGAGCAAGCCCGCAAACTTGACCTTCTCGCCGAAAAACAGTAACGTCCCGAGCCTCTCTTTAGAGGCCGTCTCGGTCCGCTACGGCGGCGTGGCGGCCCTGGAAGACGTGAGCCTCGCGGTGGAGCCGGGAGAGCAACTCGCCGTCATCGGAGCGTCGGGAGCGGGCAAGTCCACCCTCTTCCGCGCCCTGACGCGCGACGCGCCGCTCGCCGCGGGCCGCATCTTCATCGGCGAACGCGACCTGTACAGGCTGTCGAGCCGTGAGCTGAAGAAGGTTCGGCGCAGGATCGGCACTATCTACCAGGCGTACAACCTCGTCCCGCAGCTCTCCGCCGGCGTCAACACCTCTCTCGGCGAAGTCGGCGGGATGCGAGCCCTGGAGACGCTGCGGACCTTCGTCGCCGGACCCGCCCCCACCCTCTCCAAGAGGGTCCGGACAGCGCTGGAGGAGGTGGGTCTCGGGGACAAGACCACCGTCCGCACGGCGGACCTCTCGGGCGGGCAGCAGCAGCGGGTGGCGGTCGCGCGGCTGCTGGTGCAGCGCCCGGACCTGATCCTGGCCGACGAGCCCTTCGCCGCCGTGGACCCTGTCACCACCGAGCGCGTCCTGGAGACGCTGCTGCGGCTCAACAGCGACGGCGCTACGCTCCTGGTCAACCTACACGACGTGGAGATAGCGCGCCGCTTCCCGCGCATCGCGGCGCTGCGCGAGGGCCGTATCGTCTTCGACGGCCCGTCCGATACCCTGAGCGAGGATATGCTCAAGGAGATCTACGCCGGAGACCCCGGCCCAGGGAACGCGGCGCTCCCGGACTCGAACGGAGACCTACGCCGCCGCCGAGAAGAACAGACCCGCTTACTGGAGGGACAAGATGGCGTCTCCGCGCACTGAGCAACCGGGCATCGGAGGCGCGGTCCCGCGCTTCTCCTGGAAGAGTAGCCTCACCGTGCTGGTGGTCCTCGGCCTAACCGGATACAGCGTCTACGGCACTGGCTTCGATCTCGTCGAGCTGCTCTCCAACGCCGGACCCGTCGAACGGTTCGTCTCCGAGATGTTCCCGCCGGACCTCTCCGTGGCTACCCTCGCGGCGACCGGCACGGGGATACTGGAGACCTTCCAGATGTCGTTCCTCGGGGCGCTCATCGGCGCCGTCGTCGCGTTCCCGCTCGCGGCGCTGGGGACGCAGGAGATCTCCACTACCGGCACCTCCCGCGGCGAGCGTCTGCTTAAGAGCATCCCCTACCACCTCTCGCGCTTCGTCCTCAACGTCTTCCGCTCCGTACCGGACATCCTCTGGGCGCTCGTCTTCGTCGTCGCCCTCGGCCTCGGCCCGTTCCCCGGAACCCTCGCCCTCGCCGTCCACTCGGCGGGCGTCCTCGGCAAGCTCTACAGCGAGACCCTCGAAGCCGTCCCCTCCCGCCCCGTCGAAGCGTTGCGCGCCACGGGGGCCGGCGGCTTCCAGTCCTTCCTCTTCGGGCGGCTGCCGCAGGCCATGAGCGGCTTCACCTCGCTCACTCTCTACCAGTGGGAGTGCAACATCCGCTCCGCGACCATACTAGGTTTCGTGGGCGCGGGCGGCATCGGGCAGCAGATCCTCATCTCCATGAACCTCTTCGACTACCCGAAAGTAGCTACACTGGTAGGTGCGACCATCATAGTCGTGCTGCTCGTGGACCGTTTCTCCGCGGCGGTGCGGCGAC
>DASSMB010000082.1:0-13436 GCA_035689095.1 Rubrobacteraceae bacterium
GATCAAGATAACCGGCTCCCAGCGCCTCGATATCCTGGGCGTGAAGAAAGAAGACCTGCCGAAAGCCTGGGAGGACCTGGACATGCCCTCCGGGTTCGCGTACACGAAGGCGTTCCGGCAGGTCAAGAGCTGCGTGGGGACGGACTTCTGCCGCTACGGGGTCGGCGACTCGACGAAGCTGGCGATAGACATGGAGAAGGAGTTCGAGCGGCTCTACACGCCGGCGAAGGTGAAGATGGGCTGCTCGGGATGTCCGCGCAACTGCGCCGAGGCGAGCGTCAAGGACATCGGCGCTATCGCCATCGAGGGCGGATGGCAGGTATATGTAGGGGGCGCGGCCGGGATGGAGGTTCGGAAGGGAGATGTGATCGCCACGGTCGAGACCGAGAAGGAGGCGAAGGACGTCATGATCTCTTTCATGCAGTACTACCGGGAGAACGGACACTACAAGGAGCGCACCTACGACTTCGTACCCAGGATCGGTCTTGAGAAGATCCAGGAGGTCATCCTGAACGAGGAGTCCGGAGAGCCGGAGCGCCTGCGAGAACGTCTGCGTCAGGCGAAGGAGGCCACCAGCGACCCGTGGCTGGAGCGAAGGAGCAACGCCACAAAGAACCAGTTCGTCGGAACGATAGGCCGTAAATGAGCCGCTGGATCGAGGTCTGCGCCACGGAGGACATTCCCCGCTTGGAAGGCCGGCGGGTCGTGATCGAGTGCTTCCGCATCGGGGTCTTCAACACCGAGGAAGGATTCTTCGCCATCGGGGACGTCTGCCCGCACCGGGGCGGCCCGCTCTCGGACGGCGACGTGGCCGCCACGACCGTCTCCTGCCCGCTCCACAACCGAAAGATCGAGCTGACGTCCGGCGAGGTAAAGAACGACGACCTCTCCCCCGTACTCGCGTTCCCGGTGAAGGTCGAGGGCGGCAAGGTTCTCGTTGACGCGGAGGCGCTGTACAATCGGGACGATGCCGTAGACGAGGAGGAAGCCGTGGCGTGAGCGCGGGCGAGGAGTTCCGCGAAATATTGAAGCAGCGGGCGCGGGGACCGACGCACCTGGGAGAGCTGGACCCGGCGCTCTGCGAGCGGGCCATGGAGCTAATACTCTCCAGGGCGGCCACCCCCGCCCAGATCGGGGGTTTCCTGCTCGTCGGCCGCGCCGCCGGCGACTCCGCCGCCGAGATAGCCGCCTACACCCGTCCGATGCGTGCGCTCGCCAGGAGGATAGACGCTCCCTCCGGCCCGCCGGTAGTCACCCTCACCGGCGGCTTCGACGGGAAGCTCCGCACCTTCAACGTCGGAGCGGCGGCTTCACTAGTTGCAGCGGCAGCCGGCGGACGGACACTGCTACTCGGGGGCGAGAACACGCCGCCGAAGGCCGGACGCACGGTCTTCGACGCCCTGCGCGGGCTCGGATTCGCCGCTCCGCAGGGTCTCGAAGAAGCGGCAAACTCGCTCACCGAGCACGGGATCGCGGCGACCAGCGTGGAGCACTACCTGCCGGAGCTGCACGCGCTGCTGGGATTGCGATGGGAGATGGCCCGCCGCACGGTTTTGAGCGTCTGCGAGAAGATCGTCTCGCCCGTGCCGGAGACGCGGTGGATGATCGGCGTCTCGCACCGGCCGTTCCTGGAGTCGGTCTCTCGGGCGCTAATCGAGCTGGGCGTGCGGCACGCGCTCGTCTACCAGGCGATCGAGGGCTCCGACGAAGCGCCGCTCGATGGTAGCTCGTCGCTGGTGCGAATCCGGGACGGCGAGGTCGAGGAGTTCAGCGTGGAGCCGGAGTCACTGGGACTCATACGGGCCACGAAGGCGCACATACCCTGGCGGAATGAGGAGGACGAGACCCGGAACCTGCTCGCGGCGCTCGGGGGCGCCGGGGCGGAGCCGGTCCGGGCCCTGATCCTGTACAACGCCGCGCTGCGGCTGTGGATGGGCGCTCCAGACACGTCATCGCCGCTCGATGGCCACCTGGAGCGCGCGGAAGCCGCGCTTGAGTCTGGCGCGGCTGTGGATCTCTTAGAGCGGGCGCAGAGAGCGGTAACTCTTCCCGGATAGGGTCTGCTACTTCTTCGTGCCGAGAACGCGGCGCTTGACCTGCTTGATCACTATCTTGCGGATGTGCTCGTTCTTGAGGGCCTTGACGACCGTCCGGCGAGCGCGCGGGCTCTTGAGGATCTTTATCGCTATGTCCGCCTTGTTCATCCTGCCTCCTGTCTCTGTTAAGCGGCCTTTTTCAACTCGCGGCGGAGCTTCTTGTTCAGCAACTCCAGAAGGGCGCGCTCTTCTTCGGTGAGGTCGCCCTGCTCGGCCGCGATGACCTCTTCCAACTTCTCTGCGTAGTAGGCTACCACGGAGCCTTCCATGTAGTGGTCTATCACCTTCGGGCTGATGTACGAAGTGCGGGCAATGTCCCGCGTGTTACCGAGCCTGTGCGCCACGGTATCGACCGCCTCCAGCACGTTCTTCTGGGCGCTCTTTGGCTCGCCGACCGGTCCGAGCCGAGCCAGCGTGGTCGCAGCGATCAGAGTCCCCGCCCAGGTACGGAAATCCTTCGCGGTGAACTCCTCCCCCATGACCTCCTTTATGTAGGCATTGAGGTCGCGGGACTTCACGTCCCTCACTTCGCCGGACTCGTCCATGTACTTGAAGACCTCGTATCCGGGCAGATCTACGCATTCCTCGACGACGCTCCGAAGCCGGGCGTCCGTGATGGCCTTGCGATGCTCCTGGCCCCACTTGCCCTTGTACTCGAAGATCATGGTGTCGCCCTCTATGGTGAGATGCTTGCGGCGCAGGGTGGCTATTCCGTAGGTCCGGTTGTGCTTCGCGTAGCGCTCCTCGCCAACCCGGAAGTATGCCGCGTTGATGAGGCGCACCATCGCGGCGAGGACCTTCTCCCGCTCAAGCTCCTTGCGCCGCAGGTGGTCGCTGGTGGTCTTGCGCATCTTCGGCAGGGCGTCGGCGAAGCGCAGAACCCGCTCGAACTTCTCGTGCTCCTTGCGCGCCCGGTAGCGTTCACTGTACAGGTACTGCAGCCGCCCCGCCGAGTCATAGCCGACCGCCTGCACCTTCGCGCTCGGCCCGCGCGCTATGCGAGCGTCCTCCCAGGCCGGCGGCACCTTCAAGTTCTCTATCCGCGTGAGGACTTTCTCCTCGCGCACCGTCTCGCCGGAGTCCGGGTAACGGTAGAAGAACCCCCGCTCCTTCGTGCCCAGACGCCGGATGCCGGTCCTGAATAGAACGTGCTCGCCCACTCACCACCTCTCGAATCTCTATAGAACCGCATCGGTTTATACCCGATTAGCCAGCGGATTGCGTACGCTCTAGCTCTGGCGGCGCGCTCCGGCTAGGTCGTGCGGTCAATCTCCGAGTGATAGCGGCTCCCGACCCGCCCGCCGAAGAGACCGCCCAGAACCGCGATCAGTATTATCGCGACGATGATCACGATCCCGGCGATACCCAGGTTGGAGAGGTCCCCGAGCAGTGGAAGAACCGAGGTCTCCATAAAGTTGCGGAAGCTGTCGAAGACGCCACCCGGCAAGAAACCGCTGACTGCAACGACCGCCACCATAGCGGCTATCGTCCACACGACCGTCATCATGCCGTTGCGGCCGCCGTCGAAGCGCGCCAGCCTGCCGGCCACGTAACCCCCGAAGAAGAACATCAGGAAGACGAGGATACCGGTTATAACAAGGCCCGTGATCGCCGCCGGTCCGAGCGAGCCGGAAGAGAGGTCCAGGCTGAGGCCCAGCGGGATCAGTATGAGGCCCGCGATGGCCGAGAGGAACGAAGCCGCCACGACCGCGAAGACGAACCCGAGGAAGCTCGCGAGCCAGTCCACGCCGCCATACATGTCGCGCAGCCGGTCTTCCCGCTCCTCGGCGGCCTCGAAGTACCCCCGCGGATACGCCGCACCCTCCTGCGTCCTCGTAGTACCGGAGCCCGGCGTGCGGATCACACGCGTCTCCTTGTCCTCCTCTTCTCCCTTTCTCGCCTGCCGGCGCTCCCGTCTGGAGAGGGGCCCCGTGTCTTCCGCCGCGGATTCATCCTCCGGAGCGGACGCGGCATCGTCCTCCCGGCGCTCCGCGCTCTCCGTGGGCACCTGTCGCGTCGCCTCATCGTCCGACGCCCGCGACTCCTGCTCGGCCTGTTCTGCCCGACCAGGCTCGCGCTCGTCCATCCGGGTCTCTTCCTCGTCTCCCAGCGGCCCGGTCCTGCGCCGCGCCTCGGATCTATCCTCCGGCCTATCCGTCATCTCTCCCCCTCGTCTCCGCGCCTGCCGGCACTCCGAAGTACAACACTCCAGTCAACACGCTCGATAACATGCCCGATATCTCGCCACTCAATTCTACCCCGACAGAGCACTTAGCTCATTGATATATCGTCTGTTCCCCTTTTGGGGTACTCTTACGCTACACATCGTTAGATGTCTTGTCTTCCCATGCCAACTATTATACGTTGGGCCAAAAATTCGCTTCTTGCGCGAAGCCTGGCTTGTACGCCGGGCCATATCAAAGGTGGGATCGCGCTCCTATCATGGCCGGTGTTGTTGTAAGAGCGCCCGATTCGCGGGACGATTTCGGAGCAGGCGAGCGTAGGAGGAATATTGGCTAGTTTAGGTCGAGACGACGTAATCAAGCAGGCTCAGGAGAGCAACGTCCAGTTCATCCGGCTGTGGTTCACGGACGTGCTCGGGGTTCTAAAGAGCTTCGCAATTACGGCCGAGGAGCTAGAGGACGCCCTGGACGGCGGTATGGGCTTCGACGGTTCGTCCATCACCGGGTATCAGGACATAGAAGAGTCTGACATGATCGCCATGCCCGACCCTTCGACGTTCCAGATCATCCCCTGGAGCCCGCAGGACGAGCCGACGGCGCGTATGATCTGCGACGTCCGGACTCCCGACGGCGACCCTTACGTCGGCGACCCGCGCCACATCTTGCGGCGCGCGCTGGAGCGGGCGAGCGACATGGGCTTCGACAACTACTACTGCGGACCGGAGCTCGAGTTCTTCTACTTCAAGGACTCCAAGGGCACCGAGCCCCTCGATTACGGTGGCTATTTCGACCTTACGACCCTCGACGCCGCCACGGCCTTGAGGCGGGAGACGGTCCAGTCGCTGCAGCAGCTCGGCATCAAGGTCGAGTACTCGCACCACGAGGTCGGCATCTCGCAGCACGAGATCGACCTGCGCTTCGACGACGCGATGACGATGGCCGACAAGGTGATGACCTACAAGACGGTCGTCAAGGAGATCGCCACCCGTCACGGCGTCTACGCGACGTTCATGCCCAAGCCTCTGATGGACCAGAACGGCTCTGGCATGCACACCCACCAGAGCCTCTTCACCGGCGGCAAGAACGCCTTCTTCGACGCGGATGCGGAGTACTACCTCTCCGACGAGGCGAAGGCGTTCATCGCGGGTCAGCTCCGGCACGCGCGAGAGCTCAGCATAATCTTCGCCCAGCACGTGAACTCCTATAAGCGGCTGGTCCCCGGCTATGAGGCCCCGGTCTACATCGCCTGGAGCCGCCGCAACCGCTCGGCGCTGGTCCGCGTCCCGCTCTACCATCCGGGACAGGAGAAGGCCACGCGCATGGAGCTGCGCTGCCCGGACCCGTCGGCGAACATCTACTTGTGCTTCGCGGCGCTCCTGCACGCGGGCCTGGAAGGCATCGAGAAGGGCTACGAGCTCCCCGAGCCGATGGAGCGCAACCTGTACCATCTCACGTCCGAGGAGCGGGAGAAGATGGGGATCCAGAGCCTCCCGGCAGACCTGGGAGAGGCGATCAAGGAAGCCGAGCACTCCGAGCTTCTTCAGAAGGCGCTCGGCGAGCACACCTACACCCGGCTCCTGGAACTGAAGCGCGAGGAGTTCGAGGACTACCGCATCCAGGTAACGCCCTACGAGCTGGAGAAGTTCCTGCCGGTCCTCTAACTAGCAGGGGTATTACGAAGTATAGGGCGCGGAGAGATCCGCGCCCTTCTCTATGCCACCCCGTCGCTGTACAGCCGCACGTTACTGGCAGGGCTCGGCGCGCCTTTCCCGTATAATTCGGGCCGTTCACGTCGAGGCGTATCCCATCGTTAGAGAGGAGATCCGGCTTGGTCCGTATCGCTACACGAAGATCGGCGCTCGAAGATGTAACCGCCGACCTCATGGCAATCGGCCTGTTCGAGAACGAAGAGCCTCCCGCACCGCTAATGGAGGTGGCGGGCGTCGCCGTCTCCTCGGGCGACTTCAGCGGCAAACGCGGAGAGACAACCCTGCTGTATGCGGGAGACTCGATCTCCTCTCCACGCCTACTGCTACTCGGGCTCGGCGACCGGGGCGCCTTCACTGCGGAACGTCTGCGCCGGGCCGCCGCTACCGTCGCCCGCCGGGCTCGCTCCGCGAAGCTGGAGAGCGCGGCCTTCGCCCTGCCTTTGCTGGAACAGATCGACTCGCGTACCGCAGCACAGGCCGCCGCGGAGGGCGCGGCGCTCGGCCTGTACCGCTTCACGCGCTACAAGACTGGCGCCGGAAACGCGGACGTGCGAGAGCTCGAAACCTTCGACCTGATCCTCCACGACGGAGCAGATGAGAGCGAGGCGGCTCGCGGCGCGGAGATCGGAGCGGCGATGGCAGCCGGAGCGAACCTGGCCCGCGACCTGGCGAATGAACCATCCAACACAGCAACACCGGAGTACCTGGCCGAACGGGCGCGCGAGATCGCCGCGAGGCACGGCATGCAGGTGGAAGTCCTCGACCGCGCAGGCATTGAGGACGTGGAGCTGGTCGGGCTCGCGACTGTAGGGAGGTCCGCGGCGAACGAACCGCGATTTATCGTGCTGGAGCACCGCGGGGGCGGAGATGAGGCGCCCGTGGTGCTCGTGGGGAAGGCGGTCACGTTCGACTCCGGCGGAATCTCCATAAAGCCCTCCGCGGGTATGGAAGACATGAAGTTCGATATGAGCGGTGGCGCGGCGGTACTTGGAGCGATGGAGACGGCGGGGACGCTGGGCCTTCCCATCAACGTCGTGGCGCTGGTTCCGGCCACGGAGAACCTGCCCGGAGGCAGCGCCTTCAAGCCGGGCGATGTGTTGCGGATGCGGTCCGGGAAGACCGTCGAGATCCTCTCCACCGACGCCGAGGGGCGGCTCATCCTGGCAGACGCCCTCGCCTACGCCCGGCGCTACGAGCCGGCGGCAGTCATAGATTGCGCGACGCTCACCGGCGCGTGCATCGTGGCGCTCGGACACCACGCCTCCGGCCTCATGGGCAACGACGAGGCCCTGATCTCCGAGGTCCAGGCCGCCGGGGAGAGGGCCGGTGAACGAGCCTGGCCTCTCCCGCTCTTCGAGGAGTACACGAAGCAGATAAAGGGCGACACGGCGGACATAAAGAACACCGGCGGCCGGTACGGAGGCGCACTGACAGCCGGAGCGTTCCTCAAGGAGTTCGCGGACTACCCGTGGGCGCACCTGGACGTCGCGGGTACGGCGTTCGGCAAGAAAGGCAACTCCTACACGCCGAAGGGCGCGACAGGAGCGCCGGCGCGGTTGCTCGTCGAGTTTCTTAACAGCCGCATTGGAGGTGATGCATGATCCTGGAGATGCTGACGGTCGGACCGTTTCAGGAGAACTGCTACATCGTCGGGGACGATGGTACGGGGACCGGAGTGCTCGTGGACCCCGGCGACGAGGCCGCGAGGATCTCGCTCGCGGTCGAGCAGACGCAGCTGGAGATAGAGAAGATCGTCATAACCCATGCCCACATAGATCACGTCGGAGCAGTGGCCGCGCTCGTGGACGAATACGCCTGCCCGGTCCTGATGCACGCCGAGGCCGAGCCGATGCTGAAGCAACTCCCGACCCAGGCGATGATGATGGGCCTGCGCTTCGGGAAAGTCCCGACCGTGGACGGCTACATCGAGGACGAGGAGGTCGTCGATGTCGGGGGATTGAGGCTGCGCGCACTCTACACGCCGGGACACGCTCCGGGGCACCTCGCATTCTACGAGGAGAACGAGGGGTTCGTGCTGTCGGGAGACGCGCTCTTTGCTGGGAGTGTCGGGCGGGTGGACCTCCCCGGAGGAAGCATGGAGGTCCTGATGAGGAGCATCGAGGAGCGGCTTATGACCCTGCCGGATGAGACGCTCGTCTACTCCGGCCACGGGCCGCGGACGACGATCGGAGAGGAGCGGGCTCACAACCCGTTCCTGAGAGGAGGGCTGCTGTGAGCGAGAGCGTCCACAAGCACCGGGAGTCAGCGCCGGAGACCGTCCGGGTCGCGGTGTTGACCATAAGCGATACGCGCACGCAGGAGAACGACACGGGCGGAGACACCATCGAGGAATTGATGCGGGCGGCGGGCCACGAGGTCGTGGAGCGGACCATCGTGAGGGACGATGCGTCGGCGATACGGACCGTGCTCGTTAACCTGCTCGCAAACTCCGAGGTGGACGCGGTGATCACGACCGGCGGGACCGGCATCTCGGCGCGCGACACGACGTATGAGGTAGTGGACCGGATGGTCGAGAAGCGGCTGGACGGGTTCGGGGAGATCTTCCGCATGCTCTCCTACGAGGAGATCGGAGCGGCGGCGATCCTGAGCCGCGCCATCGCCGGGGCCGTGGGAACGAAGCTGGTGGCGAGTCTGCCGGGCTCGCGCAACGGCGTTCGGCTCGCGGTGCAGAAGCTGCTCGTCCCCGAGATAGCGCACATCGTATTCGAGCTACGCAAGCACCAGGAAAGCAGGTAGGACGCATGGAACGCGAACCGCTCTCACCCGAGGCTGAGGCGCTGTGGCGCAACCTGTGGGAGATCTGGCAGGACAACGACGAAGACGACGTGGTCCTGGACTCCTCGAAGATCGGGGACCTGGAGGAGAAGATACCGGCGCTCGAAGGACGGATGAAGACGGCGCTCGCGTACCTTCAGCGCGCCCGCTACATCCAGTACCGCTCCGGAGTCGGAGAGGACGGCATAGAGCCTATACTCTACGACGTCTACGAACCCAGGAATTAGGAGGTGAAGAAGATGGGCTGGGTCCTGCTGATCCCGCTCGCGCTCGCGGCCGGGATGGCGCTCTCCACGCAGTTCGCCGTCAACACGCAGCTCAAGAACGTCGTCGGCGGTCCGGTCGCCGCCGCGGCTGTCTCGTTCCTGATCGGGACGGTATTCCTGACGGTCGCGGCGCTCGCCGTGACGCGCTCGATGCCGACCCTCGGCGAGATCACGGCCTCCCCGTGGTGGATCTGGATCGGCGGCCTCCTCGGCGCCTTCTTCGTGTTCGCCTCGGTGGTCCTCACACCCCGTCTCGGAGCCGCCACCACCGTCGGGCTCTTCCTTACCGGTCAGGTTACCGCCTCCATCATCCTGGACCACTTCGGGCTGCTGAGGATTCCCGTCCACGAGGCTACCCTACCCCGCCTCGCGGGCGCAGCCCTCATAATCGTCGGCGTCGTGCTCGTCCAGAGGTTCTAGCCGGGTGAGGAGCATCTGCGTCTTCTGCGGCTCCCGTCCCGGCGCCGACCCGGCCTACGCAGAAGCCGCCGGAGCGCTCGGCCGCGCGCTCGCGGAGGCTGGCGTCACGCTCGTCTACGGCGGCGGGCACGTCGGGCTTATGGGGGTGGTGGCGGATGCTGCGCTCGGAGCTGGCGGCGAGGTGATCGGGGTGATGACGAGGGCGCTGGTGGAGCGCGAGATAGCCCATACCGGCCTTACGAAGCTGCACGTCGTCGTCTCCATGCACGAGCGAAAGGCTCTCATGGCGGACCTATCCGAAGGTTTCATCGCCCTGCCCGGCGGCACCGGCACCCTGGAAGAGTTCTTCGAGGTCCTCACCTGGGCGCAGCTCGGCGAACACCAGAAACCCTGCGGCCTCCTCAACATCGCCGGCTACTACGACCCGCTGCTGACCGTCTTCGACCACATGGTAGAGAGAGGCTTCGTCAGCCGCGAACACCGCAGGCTCGTACTCGTGGAGTCCGGCCCGACCGCGATGCTCGACGCCTTCGCGCGCTACAGCCCGCCGAAGACCGTAAAGTGGTTAACCCCGGAGGAGACATAGAAAGCGGCCGGCTTCTGGAGCCGGCCGCTGAAAACGAGACGCTGAACGTATCAGGTCGCCGTGAGCTCGTGGCCTTCCTTCTGATAGCGCTCGGCCATCTCTTCGAGGGTGAGCGGCTCATAGTCGCTGGCGTGACCGGCCTGGCCGAAGGCTTCCATCCTCGCCTTTACGACCTCCTGCATGGCCTCGCGAGCGGGCTTGAGGTAGTAACGTGGGTCGAACTCGCCGGGGTCTTCGGCGAACGCCTTGCGGATGGCGCCCGTGGAGGCGAGGCGCAGGTCGGTGTCCACGTTGACCTTGCGGACGCCGTGCTTGATCCCCTCCTGGATCTCGCGCACCGGCACCCCGAAGGTAGGACGGATCTCGCCCCCGTACTGGTTGATGATGTCCACTAGCTCCTTCGGCACGCTTGAGGAGCCGTGCATCACGAGGTGCGTGTTGGGAAGCCTCTGGTTGATCTCCTCGATGATGTGCATCGCGAGCACGTCGCGATCGGGCTCCGTGGTGAACTTGTAAGCTCCGTGGCTCGTCCCGATGGCGACCGCGAGCGCGTCAACGCCTGTCCGCTCCACGAACTCCACGGCCTGGTCCGGGTCCGTGAGGTGTACCTCGCCCGAACCGACGCCGTCCTCGATGCCGCCGAGCGTCCCGAGCTCTCCCTCGACCGTCACGCCGCGCTCGTGGGCCATCTCGACGACCTCGCGGGTGACGCGCACGTTGTACTCGAAGTCAGCCGGGGTCTTGCCGTCCTCCATCAGGGAGCCGTCCATCATCACGCTCGTGAAGCCGAGGTCTATGGCGCTCTTGCAGGTCGCCGGACCATTGCCGTGGTCCTGGTGCAGTGCGACCGGAATGTCCGGGTAGACCTCCGCCGCCGCCAGCATCAGGTGGTAGAGAAAGCGGTCGTTCGCGTACTTCCGGGCGCCCCTGGAAGCCTGGATGATCACCGGTGAGTTCGTCTCCTGCGCGGCCTCCATGATGGCCTGAATTTGCTCCAGGTTGTTGACGTTGAAGGCGCCTACTCCGTAGTTCCCCTTCGCCGCCTCGTCGAGAAGCTGCCGCATCGTCACGAGAGCCATAAGATCTCCTCCGCTCGCTTGTGTTCTTCGCCCGGAAACCCCTGCGTCCGGACTGGAATGTGTAGTATAGACGCTTCCCTACCCTACACACAAAACAAGAAAAAGGCGCTCCCGAGAGAGCGCCGGACCAATGCCTTTTCTTGAGCCCTACGCCTTGTCTACCTCGACGCGCTCGGCGCGCACGATGAGCCGCTGATCATAGTAGGGCGGGTTGACGCAGGTCTGCAACGTGACCATGTCCTTGTTGGGGACGGGAGCCGTCACCCAGTTTTCCTCGGGCGTTACCGTCAGGATCTCGCTGACGCGGTACTTGTAGACGGTGCCGTTGGCGTCCTTCAGGTCGATCTCATCTCCGTAAGTCATGCTCGGTAGCCCCGCGAACTGCATGTATGAGCCGGTCCCCGAATACCCGAGTACATGAGCCGCTATGTAGGTGTTCGCGTGCGGCTGCCACGGGAACCCGGTGCTCGTCAGCTTGATCGCCCCGCTGTCCATCGCCGCCTCATCGTCGGTGTTGGTCACGTAGTTGTCGGTGAGGCCCATCTTCGGGACCGTGAGATACAGATCATCCGTGGGCGGATCCGGTACCCCGCCGTCACCATCGTCTTTCTTTTTCTCTGGCCCGGAACTTAGAGTGATTCCCACAGAGTCGCCTTCTTTTACCTGAATCCCCGGCAACGGGTCCTGATAGAAGACGCCACCCTTGTCGTACTCGTCGTTATGCTTCGTCTCGACCTTGCCAAGCTTGAGGCCGTTGTCCTCAAGCATCTTCTTTGCTTCCTTCTCGGTCGCGTTGTACGGGATGTCCGGGACCTTTACGACCGCGGGCTTGGGCGGCTTCGGCTTGGCGATAGCCTCCGGAGCCTGCGCGATGTCGGGACTCTTCACCCTGGCTATCTTGCTCACCTCGACCGATCTCTGGGTGGGATCCACCCCGAACAACATCAAGCCGCCGAGAACGACGATAACAAGCGATGCGAAGAGAATTAGACCTGTCTGCCGACGGCGCCTGTACTTGCGCCTCTGCGATTTGTTTCCCATGCGCGAGATTCTAGCAGCGATGCCGGGTACGCGGTAGAGGTCCGCGCGTACATTTCTTAAGGATTGTGAAAAGTCCTCTTAAGGTCGTAACATGAGCTACAGAAACATGCATCATTTGGTCCTTGTCTGTTGATTCTGCGGCGGTCAAGGGGGCCCTCGGGAGATGCGCGGCCGTGCGGTAGTATAAGTGTCTTCGCGGCCTTGAGTGTGGCCTGGATCGCATCGCAAGTACATTTGGCAAAGGAACGGAGCTTGGGCCTCTTGGACACCGGTACGGAGAAGGAGACTCGCGGGCGCGCAGCGGAGACCACGCTGCTAGCGCGCGGACTGAAGAAGAGCTACGGGGACTTCGAGGCCCTAAAGGGCGTGGACTTCGAGGTGTACCGGGGCGAGTGCTTCGGGTTCCTGGGCCCGAACGGCGCGGGCAAGACGACGACGATGAAGACTATCTACGGAGCGGCGATCCCCACGAGCGGAGAGCTGTCGGTGGTCGGACTGGACATCCGGCGCGATGAGCGGGCCGTCAAGCGGCGTATCGGGGTCATACCGCAGGAGAACAACCTCGACGAAGACCTCAAGGTGCGCGAGAACATGCTCGTCTACGGACGGTACTTCGACCTGCCCAAGAAGGTCGCCCGGCAGCGGGCCGATGAGCTTCTGGACTTCGTGCAGCTCACGGAGAAGGCCGGGGCGGAGGTCGGGGAACTCTCCGGCGGCATGAAGCGGCGGCTCCTCATCGCCCGCGCCCTCATAAACGACCCGGACCTTGTCGTGCTCGACGAGCCAACCACGGGCCTCGACCCGCAGGCCCGGCATCTGGTGTGGGACAAGCTGCGCGAGCTGGCGCTGCGGGGGAAGACCCTCATCCTCACAACGCACTACATGGAGGAGGCGGCGAGGCTCTGCGACCGGTTGGTGATCATGGAGGGCGGCCGTATAATCGCGGGGGGAACTCCTGCCAGCCTGATCTCGGAGCATGTCAGCCCGCAGGTGCTGGAGTTCCGCTCGGACACAGAGTCGCTCCAGAAACTGCGTCCCGTGCTCGACCGCGAGGCGGATAATGTGGAGGAGAGCGGCAGCGGGGAGGCGCTGCTCGCCTTCACCTCCGACGCCGATAGTCTAATGGAGACGGTGCGCCGCTCCGGCATTCAGGTCGAGAACACCGTCTACCGGCAATCCGGGCTCGAAGACGTGTTCCTGCGGCTCACTGGAAGGAGCCTGACCGACTGATGAATAGCGCGATCAAGATTCCGTCGCCCC
>DASSMB010000083.1:0-4442 GCA_035689095.1 Rubrobacteraceae bacterium
GGGGACATGCTCGGCGCGGCCAGCCTCGGCCTGCACGTCCTACAGATGAGCGGCCAGAGCGAGATAGACGAGATGCTGAACCTCGTCACCACCCGCGCCGCCCGAACTTTAGGCATAGAAGACCGCTACGGCATCGAAGAGGGCAAGCCCGCCAGCCTCGTCATCTTCGACGCCAAAACCCCCTTCGACACCCTGCGGCTCAACCCGGCCCGCCTTCACGTTATAAAAGACGGCAGAACGGTCGCCGCCACCGAGCCCGCCCGAACCACCTTGCGGCGCGAAGGCGGGCGCTCGGAGACGGTCACGTTCTCTTCGGACGTTACGGAGGAGCGTCCCTAACGACGCAGGCCGAAGGCGACCTTCACGTGCCCCTCGCGCCCGGAACTCCGGGCGGCTGCGATGGCCTCGCGATACTCCTCCAGGCGGAAGAGCGGACCGACCATTGTCTCAAGATTTATCTCCGGCGCGATCCGCAGCGCCAGCTCGAAACTGCTCACCCGCTCGCCCCTGTAGTCCTCAATCCCGTAGGCGTACGTCCCGGCCATGTCGACTTCCTTGTACCAGAGCGCCGTCAGGTCCAGGCTGCTCCTCGCCCCCGGCATCCCGACGAGCGCCACCTCTCCGCGAGGTTTCGTCAGACGCACCGCGTCCTCCATCGTCCCCGCGGAGCCCACGCACTCGAACACCTTATCCGCCCCGCCCATCACGACCGGCTTGCCAAGCTCCGGTTTGTAAACGTCCGTGCCGAGCATGTTCGGGAGCGTGGTGTAGACCTCCTTCGGGCGCACTACCTCGTCCGCCCCGAGCCGCAGGGCCTCCTGCCGCTGCCGCTCGTGTTTGGCGACGCAGATGATGCGCCCCGCCTCCGTCAGCCGCCGCACCGCCGCGACCGTGAACAACCCGACGCTACCGGCCCCGATGACGAGCGTGGTTTCGTCCGGCCCCGGACTCACCTTGAGCGCGGCGTGAACAGCGCAGGCGAGGGGTTCTATGGCGACGGCGGCCTCGTCCGGCACGCTGTCGGGGACGCGGTGTAGCTGCGAGGGGTGGGCGACGAGCGTCCGTTGCGACCAGCCGCCTCCCGTGTCGCGGCAGAAGCCGGTCTGGATGCCGGGCGAGATGCTGCCCTTCGTCACGTTCAGACACAGGGCATGGCGTCCCGAGACGCAGAAAGGACACAGCGGTTCGATGCCCCGCACGGCGCAGCCCAGCGCGGGCTCCAGCACCACGCGCTCGCCACGCTCGAAGCCGGAGTTTGATTCCGCGACGACGCCCACGACCTCGTGGCCCATCACGAAGGGTGGGGATGTGATCGGCGAAAAGTACGGCGAGTTCTCGGAAGAGAGGGTCCCCAGGTCCGAGCCGCAGATACCTGAGAGCAGCGGCTTTACGCGCACCCACTCCGGCGTCGGGAGCTTCGGTTCGGGGACGTCCTCTAGCTGAAGCGGCGCGAGCCGGCTGGTCTCCAGACTCTTAAAGCGTTTCGAGCCCACACGCATGAGGAGGTAGCGTGGGACGGACTTCTTGTAGCGGAGTGAGAGCAAACTAGATCTTTTTGGCGACGCGGTTCTTGCCCCACTCGCGGGTCTGCCAACCCCGCTCTTTCGCCGCCGCGGCGAGCCGGCGGTCGGGGTTGACGGCGACCGGGTTGCCGACGGCCTCCAGCATCGGCAGGTCGGAGATTGAGTCGGCGTAAGCGTAGGAGCGCGCGAGATCGAGGTTGCGCCGGCGCGCGAAAGAGGCGAGCATCCGGGCGCGGGCGTCTCCCGCCACCGGCGCGCCGGAGAGCTCCCCGGTGTAGACGCCGTCCTCCTGGGCGAGCGTGGCGCAGAGCACGTCGTCTACCAGGTCCTTCATCGGCTCCAGCAGGAAGTCCAGGGCGCCGGAGAGCAGGACTACGCGGTGGCCGGCGGCCTTGTGGTCGCGGAGTTGCTGGAGCGCGTCCGGGAACATCCGGTCGAGTGTGAAGCCGGCGAAGGATTCGTGGCCGAGGTGCTTCGCCCGCGAGGGCTTCCAGCCGGCGTAGTTCTTGTAGAAAGCGCGGTTGAAGTGGGCGCGGCTGATCTGGTCAAGCCCCCAGTAGTACGGCACTTTGGTCAAGAACCACGCGAGCCAGAACGGCCGCGCAACGGCCGGCAACTCCCGCATCCTCAGCCACGCGAAGTACGAGACGACGTTCGACCCTACGAGCGTCCCGTCCACGTCGAAGATCGCCGCCACCTCCCCCGGCTTCTCGTCCGCCGCCTTCTTCCGCTTCTTGCGGTTCGGGCGCGTGGTCAGCGCCGGCAGGTGCGTCTCCTGCAGCCACTTCCTCCAGTCGAGCCGCGTGATGTCGAAGGGGAACTCCTGGCGGTCCTCGGTCGGCAGGGACTCGTAGAGCGCCCGTGTGCGCTCGGTGGAGAAGGTGCCCTTCATGTTCGCGTAGGCGCCGTAGATGCGGCTGTAGTAGAGGCTCATCCGGGCGCGTTTCTCGGCCCGCGCGATCCTCTGCCGCGCGTCCGAGGCCATGTGACCGTCCGGCATCCGGGCGGCGATCTTGCCGGCGATCTTGAGCCCCGCCAGCTCCACCTTGAGCCCGTTCTCGACCCTCTTGCGGCCGGGGAAGCTCCACTCCGGAACGGAAACGGGACGCCCGCCGGAGTCGCGCAGCGGGTTCTCGACGAAGTAGCCGCGGACGTGGTCGTACAGGTCGCGGTAGCGCAGCGGGTTGCGTTCCCCGGACGCCACCTGGAAGACCTCCGGCCGCTCGGGGCGGCGGACGGCGGCGGCGAGTATAGCGTTTACGACGTGATCCACCGGGACGATGTCCACTAACGTCTCGGGGTCGCCGGGAAACTCCCGCAGCAGACCCTTCGCGAACGCCATGATTATCGGATCGGCCATCCTAGAGCCCTGGATCCAACCAGGGTAAGGCTCCCGGAAGCTGCTCTCTATGATCGCCGGCCGCAGTATGACGAGCGGAATATCCCCCCGCTCCCGCACCACCATCCGCTCCGCGAGCGACTTGGTAAAGGTGTAGACGTCGTTCCACCCCAGCTCCTGCGCCCGCTCGGTCCCCCGCTCCACGAGGCGCTCCCGCATCCAGGCCCGCCGCAGCGTGTCAACCCGCTCGGCGACCTCCTCCTCCTCGCCGACCATCCCGAGCTCCCTGCGCGCCTCGGTCTCGAACCGCCGCAGCAGCCCGCGCTCCTGAGAAGCCCGGTCCACCTCCTCCACCACGGCCTCCAGGCTCAGGACCTCTTCTTTGGCGTCGAGCGTCGTGCCGTTGGGCGTCCTGTTTCCCGGCGGCTCCTCCAGCGCGAGCCCCTCGCGGTTACCGGCCACGTAGGACGTCGAGATGTGCATGAATAGCGGGCGCTTCTCCCAGCCCCGCGCCAGCTTGAGGAGCCCCAGGGTTCCCTGCACGTTCGAGCCAACTGCCGCGTCCAGCGGCGCGTCGAAGACGACCGAGGCCGCCGAATGTATGACGATGTCCACCTCGCGCGAAAGCTCCGACAGCGCCTCGTCGCCGAGCCCAAGCGAGGGCGCGTGGACGTCTCCTTCCAGGACGCGGACCTTCCCGGTAACGTATTCCTCGAAGCCGTCGCCGAGCTTCTCGCGCAGTCCGCGGAAGGCGGCGGAGCCGAGCATGTCCTTCTCGAAGCGGTCGGCGGCGCTCTTCTCGCGGGAGGAGCGGATCAGCAGGTAGAGGCGGCCGAGGTCGGGGAGGGAACGAAGGATCTTCTCGACCAGCGCCGTCCCGAGGAATCCCGTGCCGCCGGTCAGAAAGATGGTCTTGCCGCGATAGGACTCACTTAACACGCTTCTCACCACTCTCCGCTCTCTGTCCGACCTTGCGCTCCGTTCCGTTCAAGAGCGCCCGCGCGTTCTCCCGGTGCCGCCACAACACCAGCGCCCCCCCGACGATGGTGTAGAGGACGTACGCCAGCGGCTGTCCGGTGAGGATGAAGACGAACGGGCTCACGACCATCACCGCGATCGCGCCGAGCGACGTATATCGGCTCGCGAGCACCACCGCCCACCAGAACGCGAAGAGCCCGAGCCCGACAAGCGGCGCGAGCCCGATGCTCGTCCCGGCCCCCGTCGCTACCGCCTTGCCGCCCTTGAACTTCAGGAATACCGGCCAGCAGTGCCCGACCACGGCCGCGAAAGCTACCAGGGCATGCACCCACACGTTATCCGTGGAGATCCGGGCGACGACTACCGGCACCAGGCCCTTCGCCATGTCCCCGGCGAGCGTGAAGACGGCCGGCCACTTCCCCGCCGCCCGCAGGACGTTCGCCGTCCCGATGTTCCCGGAACCGACACTCCGAACGTCCACGCCGAAGGCGCGCCCGACCAGATATCCGGTCGGCACCGAGCCCAGCACGTAGCCGAGTAATACGAGGAATACCGTCACCATAAGCGAGAGTATAGCTTAACGGGATGCTCTTCTTACAGCA
>DASSMB010000084.1:0-17072 GCA_035689095.1 Rubrobacteraceae bacterium
TCGGCGGGCAAGACCGGCACGACCGAGGAGTTCGCGGATGCCTGGTACGTGGGCTTTATCCCTCAGCTATCTACAAGCGTCTGGGTGGGATATCCGGGCGAGCGGCGCTCGATGGTCAACA
Organism: Rubrobacteraceae bacterium; assembly: GCA_035689095.1. Classification (GTDB taxonomy): domain Bacteria; phylum Actinomycetota; class Rubrobacteria; order Rubrobacterales; family Rubrobacteraceae; genus JACDDK01. Next base: position 122 of record DASSMB010000084.1, read on the forward strand.
TAAACGGCCTTACGGAGATCAACGGCGAGAACTACCCGCTCGACATCTTCTCGCTCTATATGCAGAATGCCGTGTCGCTTTATCCGGTCCAGCAATTCGACGTCCCGAGCCCGTACCTCAACCTCCAGATCAAGAAGAGCGGCCGCGCCGCCACCGCTCTTGAGACGACCGGGAAAGAAGACTCCAAACTGGAGGGAACGGTCTTCGATCCAACCCCGCGGCCGCAGCAAGTCCAGCCGACGCCGCAACAAGTACAGCCCACACCGCAACAGGCACAGCCGACGCCGCAACAGGCACAGCCGACGCCGCAGCCGTCAAATTCGGGTAGTGGCGGTGGAGGCGGTGGTGGTGGCGGAGGCTTCCCGGCAGACGGAGTTTTCGACGGCAGTATCTTCAATTAACGTCGGGAGATCCTTTCCCGATCTCTTCCGGCGCGGGTTGACTATCTCTTGTTGAGAATACCCAGTATCTCCGCGTGGAGCGGATCTCCGTTGCTTGCCACCAGACCCTGCGAGGCGGGGGTCCACGGCTCGCCGGTTATATCGGTGGCGCGGCCTCCGGCCTCGGAGACGAGCAGGACGGTGGGCGCGTAGTCCCAGGCGGTGTTGCGGGTCCCGATAGAGGCGTCGAGGTAGCCGGCGGCGATCCAGGCTCCACGTATCCCCGCGCTGCCGAGCGCCCGGAGCTGCCAGGAGGCGGCGAAGACCTCGTCGGTGCCCTTCCTGCCGTCCTCGCGCATCGCGCCCATGAACGAGATGTCCGCGCCGACGAAGGCGTCGTCCAACTCCCGCGTCGCGCTGACTTCGAGAGGGGTGCTGACGCCACCGTTCTCCCGGTAGGCGCCGCCGCCGAGTCGGGCGTGGTAGAGGTCGCCGAGCCGGGGGGCGGCGACGGCGGCGTGCGTGACGGTGTCGTTCTCGATCACGGAGATACAGGCGCAGAAGAGCGGGTTGCTCCTGGCGAAGTTCGCCGTGCCGTCCACGGGATCGAGGAGCCAGGACCGGCCGGAGGCTGAGATCTCACCGCCCCGCTCCTCGGAGAGGATGGCGTCCTCCGGGTAGTGTTCCTCTATCGCCGAGATCATTAACTCCTCGCACAGGAGGTCTACCTCGGTTACGTAGTCCTTGGGGCCCTTCTCGCGGATCTCACCGGGACTCTCGTGGCGCGAGAGCTGCAACTCGCCCGCCCGGCGCGCAAGGTCGCAGACGAACTCGTGTAGCTCTTTCGAAGTATCCAGGGTGTTGCCGGTGCTACCGGAAGTGTTCACTACCGGAGATATTCACGCAGGTTCTGGGTGCGGCGCTGCTCGCGCAGCAGGTTGAGGGTCTTCATCTGGATCTGGCGGACGCGCTCGCGGGTGATGTCGAACTCGCGGCCGACTTCCTCCAGGGTGCGGGGACGGTCGTCCTTCATCCCGAAGCGCAGCTCGATGATCTGGCGCTCCCGCTCCGGCAACTCGTCGAGCGCCTCGCGCAGGTGCAGCTTCAAGAGAGACTCGGAGACGGCCTCGGTCGGGGTAACGGTCGTGGCGTCCTCCAGGAAATCGCCGAGGTGGGAGGAATCCTCCTCGCCCACCGGCGTCTCCAGGCTGATGGCCCGCTGGCTGATCTCTCGCAGGCGCAGGATCTCCTCTACCGGGATGTCCAGCTCGCGGGCTATCTCCTCATCGAGGGGCTCGCGTCCGAGGGTCTGGGTCATACGGCGGTGGGTGCGGTGGAACTTGTTGACCTTCTCGACCATATGGACCGGGATGCGGATCGTGCGTCCCTTGTCGGCTATCGCTCTGGTGATGGCCTGACGGATCCACCACGTCGCGTAGGTCGAGAACTTGTAGCCCTTGGTGTGGTCGAACTTCTCCGCCGCCCGTATGAGGCCGAGGTTGCCCTCCTGTATGAGGTCCAGGAAAGACACTCCGCGGTTGCGGTACTTCTTGGCGATGGAGACGACGAGTCTCAGGTTCGCCTCGACCAGCCGGTCCTTCGACCGCTTGCAGCCGCGGGCGATACCCTTGGCCAGCCGGATCTCATCGGCGTGCGTGAGGAGCTTGACGCGCCCGATCTCGGCCAGGTACATGCGGATCGAATCGCCCGTCGCGACGGCGTGAGCTATCTGGACCGCCGGCGTCTCCGGCGCCTGCGTCACGGCTATAGCGGCGACCGCCGGAGAGGTTGCCTCCGCGGACTCGTTCTCGACGAGCGTGATCTCCTCTTCCTCAAGCGCGGCGTAGAACTCTTCGACTTCCGTCGCCGATAGGTCGCCCTCCTGCAGAAGGTCCGCGACCTCCTCCGTACTGATGAAACCCTGACTCCGCCCGCGATTCAAGAGCTCGTCCGTGCGCTCCGCCAGCAACGTGGTGTTCTCGGTCGACATCTATCTCCTCTCCTGAGACAAGGCCATCGTGACCTGCGAGTTCAACATCCGAGGTGCCCGGTTTGTAAAGTTCCTGTTAAAAATGACTCGCGTAGACTAACACACCATATATGGACAGTCACCGCGATTCTGGCCAATTTAGTGTGTTTTATCTTACTTTTCCCAGGTATCAATCTCCACCCGTCATATTTCGGCGATGTTTCGATGTTGTTGCGGCCGGTTTGCCGAGTCGCTTGCCCGGCTCTTGCTACACTACGCGGTGTGATTCTGGAGCGGCGAGAGCTTGAGCGGACCCTGGGAGCGCGCGTGCCGACCGGCGTGGATCGTATAGATGGAGTAACCCACGATTCGCGGCAGGTCCGGCCGGGCTTCGCTTTCGTGGCGGTCCCCGGCTTCCGGCGCGACGGGGCCGAGTTCGTCCCGGACGCAGTGCGCGGCGGCGCGGCACTCATCGTTTCGGAGCGTCCTCTGACCGGAGTTCCTTCTGGCGTCCCGGCGGTCGTCGTCCCGGATGCTCGCGTCGCGCTGGCCGCTCTCGCGTGCGCCGTGCAGGGGAATCCCTCGGCGGCTCTGGAGGTCTATGGCGTAACCGGCACCAACGGCAAGACCACGACCTCCTACGCGCTCTACGCGCTCCTCGCGGCGGCCTTTGGGAAGGAGAAATGCGGCCTGATGACCACGGCGGAGGTCGTGTACGGTGGGGAGCGGCGCCCGGCCGACCGAACTACGCCGGAGGCCGTCGAGGTGCAGGGGACGCTCGCGGAGATGCTGGAGGGCGGCGTTCGGAGGGTCGTCATGGAAGTCTCCTCCCACGGCGTCGAGCTCAGGAGAGTCTCCGGGACGCGGTTCTGCGGCGCTATCTTTACCAACCTGACCCGCGACCACCTCGACCTGCACGGCACGATGGAGGCGTACTATGCGGCCAAGCGCGAGCTTTTCTACTGGGCCGACGGGCCGAAGCTCGCCAACGCCGAGGACTCCTGGGGACGGAGGCTCGCCGGCGAGGTCGAGGGCGTAAAGACCTTCGGCGGGACCCAGGAAGCCGACTACCGCGTTACGGACGTGCGCGACACTCGGGAGGGGACAGCCTTCGCGCTGCGCCATCAGGGGGGTGTTACGGAGATTCAGACCCCGCTATTGGGTCCGTACAACGTGCTCAACGTCGCCGGGGCCGCGGCGCTGGCGCTGGAGATCGGGGTGGAAGGAGAGACCCTGGCGAGCGCTGCCATGGAGATGGAGCAGGTGCCCGGACGGTTCGAGCGGGTGGCGAAGCGCGAGGAGCACGGGTTCGAGGTCATCGTGGACTATGCGCACACCGACGTAGGGCTCGAAGCGGTGCTACAGGTGGCGCGCGGAGCTGCGAACGCAGCGGCGAACGCGGCGGCGAACGGACACCCCGGACGGGTTATCTGCGTCTTCGGGGCGGCGGGGGACAGGGACGGGGCCAAGCGTCCGCTGATGGGCAGGGTAGCGTCCGGCCTCGCGGATCTCGGCATCGTCACGACCGACGACGCGTACTCGGAGGACCCGGAGAAGATCGCGGCCGAGGTGGCGGCGGGGGCGGACCCGGAGCGCACCGAGGTCATCCTGGACCGGCAGGCGGCGATCCGGCGGGCGCTCGAATGCGCGCGGGAGGGTGATGTGGTAGTCATAGCCGGTAAGGGACACGAGAGGGTCCAGCACCTACCGGAGGGAGACGTACCCTTCCACGACGCCACGGTTGTCGAGGAGCTCTTGGGGACGCTGGGGAGGTAGAGCGGGTTGCAGAAGCAGAACAGGGCCGAGGTGCTAAGGCGTCTCAAGAGCGTGGAGGGGCACGTGCGGGGTGTCGCCAAGATGGTAGAGGAGGGGGATGTCACCTACGCGGAGGTAGTGCAGCAGACGACGGCGATCTTCTCGGCGATCCGGCGCATCAATACCGTGATACTCAAGGACTTCGTCGAGGAGCGCGCCGAGCGGGACGGGGCTTCGGAAGATTTGATCCGGGACCTCTTCAAGGCCATCGACCGGGTGATGAAGTAGCGATGAACCACCAGATGAGGCTGCTCTACACCCTGATCGCCGTGATCCCAATCGTCGTCGCGGGCGCGGGCCTCGCCGCCTTCTTGCTGCTGCGCGCCGGATACGGGCCGCTGGTCTGGGGCGTGTTGCCGTTCCTGGCGATGCTGGCGCTGGCCGGAATTATAGGCGCCGTCCTGGGACGCGCGGCGACCAACCGGCGCGTTCCGCGGGATGACCGTCCTCCGCGGGATACGGATCGAGACACGGATCAAAAGCGAGCGGACGATGATGTATAGTCCGGGACTTATGGAACCCGTGGAAGACAGACGCGCGCCCGGTATAGACCGGCTGGAGCAGCAGGTGGACGAGCTGGAGAGGCTCACGGACACATTGGGCGAGGTGCCGGACGAAGAGGTCGTTGCAGTGCTCGCCCGGGCGGTGGAGTTGCTCCAGGAGATCAACAGCGGCATCGAGGCTGGTCTTGCGTCCTCTCAGCAGGGCGCTCAGGACGTGAGCGCGCTCCTGGAGCGGGTAAACCTCGGGCCGTTCGACGAGGCTCTGGAGGAGATCGAGCAGAAGTCCGGTGAGCCTGGTGCCTGACCTCGCTGCCCGCGTCCGGGAGGCGGCGCTCCTCGAAGGGGACTTCGTGCTCTCCAGCGGCCAGCGCAGCAGCTTCTACGTGGACAAGTACCGCTTCTCGACCGATCCGGTCCTCCTGCGCGACATCGCCGCCTCTCTCGCTAACCGGCTGCCGCAGGACGTTACGCGGCTTGCCGGGGTGGAACTCGGAGCCGTGCCGCTCGTCGTGGCGGCTTCGCTAGAGACCGGGCTGCCGTACATTATCGCCCGCAAGGCGGCAAAGGAGTACGGAAGCTCCGCCGGGAGCGCCTTCGAAGGAGAGTTCGAGAGGGGTGAGAGGGTGGCCCTGATCGAGGACGTGGTCACCACCGGAACGCAGGCCGTGGCCGCCGCCAGGAGGCTCGTAGAGGCCGGAGCGGAGGTCGCCGGGATCATCGCCGTCCTCGACCGGCGGGAGGTCCGGGAAGCATCATTGGGAGAGTTCGGTTTCGACGCGCTGCTTACGATTGAGGATTTGCGGGTAGAAACCGGCGATTGAGGCCACTATATATCTCTGGTATAGTCATCGGAATGTATGTAGGGTAACAAGGAGTGTAAGCTGTAGATGGAGGTAGAGGGACAGTGAATAAGACTGAGTTGATCCAGAAGATCGCCGATGAGGGAAACGGGTCCAAGAGCGACGCGCAGAAGTTCTTCGATGCGTTTACCGGGGTTATCACCGACGCGCTCAAGAAGGACGACGTGGTCCAGATCACGGGCTTCGGCAAGTTCTATGTGCAGAAGCGCGAAGCGCGGGAGGGCATCAACCCGCAGACGAAGCAGAAGATCAACATTCCCGCGTCCAAGGTACCGAAGTTCACGGCCGGGAACGCGCTGAAAGATTCCCTCAAGTAGTCACGGATATTCTGTCCTTGGTGCCGCGGATATTCTGTCCGCGGCATTTCTTCTGCTTGTAGTATGCAAGCTCTCGTAGATTCCGCCCGCCGCCGGCAGAGTGTGCTGATCGCCGGCCTCGACCCGATCCCGAACCGGCTGCCGCCGGAGGTCCTTGACCGGGGTTTGTCCGAGGCCCGCGCGACCGGAGAGTTCTGCCGGGAGATCCTGGAGGCCGTCGACCCTTACGTCGCGGCGGTGAAGCTGCAGTCAGCTTACTTCGAGCGGCTCGGTCCGGCCGGGATGCAGGTCTATGCGGACCTCATCGGGCAGGCGGACTCTCTTGGCCTGCCGGTGATAGCCGACGTGAAGCGGGGTGATATAGGCCCGGTCGCGGCGGCTTACGCGGAGGCCCACCTCCTCGTCTACGGCGCCTCGTGTGTGACCGTCAACCCGTACATGGGCATCGACGCGGTTAGGCCGTTTCTGGAGCAGGCGCGGCGATTGGGCAGGGGTGGGGGCGTCTTCGCGCTCGTGGCGACCTCCAATCCGTCGGCCGGCGAGATACAGAACGCGGGAGAGCCGCCGCTCTACGAGGTCGCGGCCCGTCTCGTCCGGCAGGTCGGGGGCGGCGACGGCGAGTACCCGGACGCCGGAGCGGTCGTGGGCGTTACGCATCCGGAGGTAGGGCGCAGGGTGCGGGAGCTGTTGCCAGACACGCTGTTTCTGGCGCCGGGCTACGGAGCGCAGGGCGGCGGGGCCGAGGGCGTGCGGTCGCTACTCGACGCCAGGAACGCGGGCGTGCTGGTCAATAGCAGCCGCGGCATCATTTATGCTCACGAGGGTTCGGGACTCGACTACAGGGAGGCGGCTCGCCAGGCCGCCCGCCACGCGCGCGACGAGCTGCGCGGGACCGGCGCTCGCTTCTAAGGAGACGCTTCCGTCGTCCGCTGCGATCGCGGAAGATCGGTGGGTAGCAGCGTTGTCTGATCGGACGTACACTTCTGGAGGTACAAGGGTACTTGCCGCTGCGTATCCGAGTTTACGCATGCGCCTTGAGAAGATCCTCTACTATCAGATCGACCCGCCCAAGCTCTTTACCGACCGGGTCTTTACTGTGTCGTCGGGACCGCCGCTCTACCACTGCTCTGGAGGCGCCGTCTCCGACGAGCGCTCCTCGTCAAGTTCGTGTAGCCCGTTGCCGCTTCGGTCTTATCGTCCGGTACGCGGACCTCGAACCGTATAAGAGGTCGTCGCTCGGGCGTTACGTCGAGCGTCACATGGCCAGGGAGATGCAGAACCTGATCATGATGTATGGCGCCTGGACCCGGAGATCCTGGCTGGCGTATCTCGGTGTTCTTGTCCTGTTCCGGTGGTTGCGTGGAAAGCTCTTCCCGCGAGACCGGAGCGTCAGGAGGTGAAGAGGTTGACCAAGGCCAGTATCGTCACCAGTATCGTTATAAGAGCGATCAGACCCCCAAAAATCTGCACTAGGCTCTCTCGGCTCATGTTCTCCTCCTGGAAGCTCTGTAAGGTTATGTCTCCGGCAGTTTATTTCTTTGTGATGCGCGCGGTCAACGGGACGTCTCCGCGCGCTCGTCCATCAACTCGTCTAGCTTGGCGCGGAGGGCGCGCGTGCTCCCGTCGTAGAAGCCGTTTTGGACCAACTCTACCCTGCCGTTGCGGATCAAGAACAGCCTCGGGACGCGCTTGACGTTGTAGAGCGAGGCGAGCCTGCCGTGCGAGTCCTGGATCACGACGTATGGGGCGCTCTCGTCTTCGGTCGGAGCGCCGTTCACATAGACGGCGGCGAATGAGACTCCCCGGCTACCGTACTCGTCGGCCAGCCGCGCGAAGTCCGGGCGGGCGTCGCTGGAACTCTTGTTCAGGGTGCTCCAGTAGGTCAGCACGTAGGCGCCCTTCTTTGACAGGTCGAAGTCCTCTCCGTCAATGCCCGTAGCCGTAAAAGCCGGGACCTTCTGTCCCACGTTCGGTGCGGGCTGGGCGAGGGTGAGGGTGCCGGTGCCGGTCTCAGCGCTGCCGAACGAACGGTAGGCCACGGCCGCGGCGAGCACGAGGACGACGACGACCAGCAGGCGCCTCATGATCCTCGCGGGTAAAGGTCGGAAGAACGATGCACAACACCCGTCAGTATACAGCCCGACCCGCATCCCGTCCCGCCAAACGCCAGACCGTAGAGCCCCTATAATCCCCTGGGTCTCTTGAATGACACGTCTAAAACACTCGTTCTCGCGCTCGTACTCGCCCTGACGCTGCTGTTCACGGTGAAGGTTGCGGACGCCCGGACCCAGGAGACTACGGAGAGCACCGCCGCGCTGGAGAAGGCGCAACAGGAGGCTCCGAAGCCGGTTACGAAACCCGCGGCGCCGGATGTGGCGGCGAAATCCTGGGCGCTGGTGGACCTTCAGAGCGGGGAGTATCTGGCGGGAGAGGACGCATCCAAAGAGTTGCCAATGGCCTCGACCACCAAGATCATGGTCGCGCTGGTGGCGCTCAAGGACGCGGACCTCGACGACAAAGTCATCGTCTCCAAGAAGGCCGCCTCGTTCGCTACCCAGATCTACAGCAACGTCGGCCTGTTCCCAGGTGACGAGTTGACTGTCCGGGACCTGTTGAAGGCGACCCTGATCTCCTCGGGAGACGACGCGGTGTATGCGCTCGCCGAACACCTCGGCGGCGGCAGCGCGAAGCGTTTCGTGGAGGAGATGAACCGGGAGGCGAAGACTCTGGGTCTGAAAGACACCCACTTCGAGAACCCCAGCGGCCTCGACGCCCGCGGCCACCACACCAGCGCCCGCGACCTCGCCACCATGACGCGGGCCGCCATGAAATATCCCGTGTTCCGGGAGATGGTCGGCACGAGCTACGCCACGATCCAGACTCAGGATCGCCAGATACCGCTCACGAACACCAACGACCTGCTCGCCACCTATGCGCCCGCGACCGGCGTAAAGACCGGGACGACGCCCGCGGCGGGCTCCTGCCTCGTAGCCTCCGCCGCGGACGGCAACGAGTCATACGTCGCCGTCTTCCTGGACTCCAAAGAGGATCGTTTCGCCGCCGCCGCCCGAACCCTGGATTACGGGTTTGCCACATACGACCGCGAAGACCTGGTCAAGAAGGGAGACCGGTACGCGAAGGTCGAAGTGCCCTATCGCAGGGGAGAGACAGTCTCCGCCGTCGCAAAGGGAGCCGTCGAGGGTCTTGTGTACAAGGGGGCGGACGTGGAGCGCGAACCGAAAATCATGAAGGACCTACCCGATTCGGCCCGGCGCGGCACGAAGATGGGAGAGATAGTGGTGAAGGTGGATGGGAAGCGCGTGGGGGAGGCCGCGCTGGTTGCGCGGAAGGGCTACGAGGAGGCTTCGATCTGGCAGAGGGTGTGGTATACAGTGGGAGGGATTTTCGAGTAGGGGATAGAGAAAGGGACTCGCTGTGATCCTGACCGTTACCCTCAACGCTGCTGTGGCTCGCACGCTCGTCGTGCCGAGTCTTACGCTGGGGCATCGTCACCGGGCGCCGGAGAGCATCGCTCTCGCGGGCGGAAAGGGCATAAACGTGGCCCGCGCTCTGCGGTCTCTGGGCGTGCCGGTCCTCGCGACAGGGTTCGCCGGCGGGCGCAACGGAGATACCATCCGGGATGGGCTCTCGGAGGGCGCTATCCCATTCGACCTCGTAGAGATCGAAGGTCACTCCCGCACCTCCACGGCCATCATAGACCCGATGGCCGGGACGCAGACCGAGATCAACGAGTACGGTCCCGAGGTGAGCCAGGCCGAGGCCCGCGAGTTCTCCCGCCGCCTGGAGCACCTGATGGAGTACGCCACGGCGGTCGTCTTCGCGGGGAGCCTGCCGCCCAACTTCGAAGAGAGCTTCCTGGTCGGCCTGATCCAGCGCTCCCGCGAGCGAGGTCTCTTCACGGTCGTCGACTCGACCCCCACGGTCCTGCGAGCGGCGCTGAAGGCGAGTCCCTCGCTGGTGAGCCCGAACCAACACGAGTCGGAGAGCGTCGCCGGCTTCGATTTCATAGAGGAAGAGGACTTCGTGCGGGGACTCAATCGCCTCATAGAGTTGGGCGCCGAGTCGGCCTGCATCACCTCGCCGGAGGGACACTCGTACTTCACGTCGGAGGAGGGTATCGTTTCCGCCCTGGCGCCGCGGGTCGAGGCCGTCTCGCCCATCGGGAGCGGCGACGCTTACCTGGCGGGACTGCTGACGGGACTGCTGCACCGGGACTTGCCGCCGGTGGACGCAGTGCGCCTGGCGGCCGGGTGCGCCGCCGCAAACGCCGAGACCCTGGGAGCCGGGGTCCTGGACCCCCGCCGCGCCGAGGAGCTTGCCGAAGACGTCCAGATAGAGCTCCACAACCGCAGCTTCCAGAGCGGGAGGGTGTAGACCGGAGGGTAGGCGGACGGCTTTTCAGGGTCGTGGAGCATCCACGGAACGCCCCGTGAGGCGTGCTAGAATGCGTGGGTTGGAGAGCTACTCAGGTTATACGGAGGTTCAAGTTTATGGCAGTTGGCGAGGTAACTGACGCCACGTTCGAGGGCGAAGTCCTACAGTCGGAGCAGCCGGTAATAGTGGATTTCTGGGCGCCTTGGTGCGTGCCGTGCCGCCGGATCTCCCCGATCCTGGAGGAGATCAGCGAGAGCCGCGATGACGTGCGGTTCGTGAAGCTCAACGTGGACGACAACCCCGCCACGGCGATGAACTACCAGATTTCGAGCATCCCGACCATCACTCGTTTCGAGGGTGGGCAGGTTACCCAGCAGGCGGTCGGAGCGCTGCCGAAGAACCAGCTCTCAGCCCAGCTCGGGCTGTAATTGCGCTAAGTAACCGGGACGGTTACAATCTCGGCGTGAAATTTCCCGAAGCTCGGGTGAACCGGGTTTGCGGGGTGTTGTTCGGAAGATCAGAGGAGGTACGGAGATGAAGTTCAAGCCACTAGGTGAGCGCGCGCTGGTCCAGTTGGTCGAGCGCGAGGAGAAGACGGCTTCCGGAATCGTGCTGCCGGATACGGCCAAGGACAAGCCGCAGACGGCGGAGGTCGTCTCGGTGGGCGAGGGCAAGCTGGACGACAAGGGTCAGCGGGTGCCGCTCGAGGTCAGCCAGGGCGACGTGATCGTCTTCGCCAAGTACTCGGGGACCGAGATCAAGCTCGACGGCGAGGACTACATGATCCTCGACGCCGACGATATCCTGGGAGTCGTGGAGGACTAGAGTCAGAGACTCAATTCTCACGGTCCCTGGAGCGCCGGGCGGAACTTCTCGCCCGGCGCTCCTCTCTTGAACCAGGGCGGGACCGGAGGACGCACTTGGACGAGGGAATGAGACCGACGGGGAGACTCATGGGGAGGCCGGTTCGGACCATGCGGACGTTACGCAGGCGAGATAGAGGGCGCGAGGTCGTTGACCTCCAGACCCGGCTTCAGGCTCTCGGCTTCGACCTGGGAAACCGCGGCATAGACGGGGTCTTCGGTCCCCGCACCGAGCTGGCAGTGAAGGCTTTCCAGCAGTCTATCGGCATCCTGGCCGACGGACTGGTCGGGCCGATTTCCTGGCGGGAGATCGTGGAGGCGGGCTACCGTCCCGGCGGGCGCCTGCTCTACGTGCGCCAGCCTCCGTTCCGGGGAGCCGACGTGGTGGAGCTTCAGCGGATGCTGAACGACCTCGGGTTCGACCCCGGCGCCGTCAACGGCCTCTTCGACCAGCGCACGGCTCGGGCCACGCACGACTTCCAGAAGAACGCCGGGCTCCAGGCCGACGGCGTCGTGGACGGGGCGGTCTTCAAGGTGCTCGGGACCTATGCCGGACAGACTCTCGGTACGCACCAGCTCCCGGACAAGCACGGCGGCTACTTCCCGGAGGACCTCTTCTCCGGCACGATGGTCGTGGACGCCGCCCACGGCGGGAGGGACACCGGCTACGTCGCCAAGGGCGGTCTCTCCGAGGCGGACCTGAACCTGGCGGTGGCTCAGGAACTGGCCCAGATCCTGCCGGCCAGCGAGGTGTTGCTCACCCGCAGCGGCGACGATGAAGTGTCTCCTGAAGACCGGGCGTTCCTGGCTAACTCCTCGGGGGCGAAGATGGTGATCTCGATCCACCACAACCACCACCGCACCCAGACGGCGAACGGCACCGCCGCCTACTACTTCGAGCGGCTCGGCTACCAGTCGCACCGGGGCAACATGGCCGCCACCTACATCCAGCGCGGCGTCAGCAAGGCCCTGGGTACCTGCGATATAGGGGAGTTCGGACGCTCCTACGACATCCTGCGCGAGACGAACATCCCCGCCGTGATGCTGGAGCCCCTGCACCTGACGAACCCCGGCGAGTTGAAGCTCGCCTCGGACCCTTACTACCCGACCACGGTCGCCGAGGCCGTCGTTGGAGCCCTGGAGCTGTACGCCGGGCGCGACGCGGCGTTCATAGCCGTCTAGCTCCAAGTGGTTCCGCATGGCTGACAGTCGGCGGCTGACTGCTATAATGTCCTGCGCAGTCGGGACGTAGCGCAGCCTGGTAGCGCGCCTCGTTCGGGACGAGGAGGTCGGAGGTTCAAATCCTCTCGTCCCGACTGATCGGGGGAGGTCCCGGACCTCTCTTTACTCTCTAATTCTTCGTCCCGATATCCAGACCGAACTGCTCGGCGGAACTCAAACGCTCGACTTTCATCAGGCTCTGCATGTGGAGCTTGCCGTTTGCGTAGCTCCCGCCGTCCTGCAGCCGGATGTAGTTGGTGTCGAACTTGGCGGTGCGCTCGATGCTTTCGTATCCTTGCCTGGCTGCTAGCTCTCCCTCGAACTCTACATCCAGGTCTCCCTCGCCGGAGACACTGCCGCCCGGAGTATCCGCGGTAAACGAACGCGGCCTGACACTGAGCTCGTAGCCCTGGATCCACCCCAGCTTCCCTCCCGAGCCCATGCTCTGCATGACGTAGCGCATGCGGTGCGGTGGGCCACCGAGGTTGGCGAACGGGATCGGCATGTCTCCCGTCCAGGTGTCGTCCTCCCCGACATTATCCTGCGGCAGCGGGGGGAAGAGGCTCCAGATCACCTCCCGCACCGAGATCAGCGGAACGGGCGCCTCTAATAGAGCCTTGTCTCCCCGAACCTCCGACACAACACCCGGCGGGCTCATCTTCACGACGGCCTTCTTGCCGGCCAGGTCCTTTAAGTCCAACGCCACGGGCTCTCCCTCGCCATCTCTAACGTTCACGGCGAGGTACAGTACCTTTACCTCGACTGAAGACTCAGAGATCGGAGTGACCTGGAAAGCTCCTGTCAGGTCCGAGGCGCCCCGGAGGTCGGAGGCGGCGCCGGAGAAGCTGCTCTCGGCGGTTACGCTGACTCGGTAGACGGCCGGAGCGTCCAGCGAGCGCCCGGCGTAGAGCGTCGAGGAGGTGCCGCCACACGAATTCGAGAAAAAGCTGGCGAGCAGGAGCAGTGTGAGAGGAAGGGTGTTTCTAAGCCTCAAAGACCTGCCTCTTCGGCCTCTTCCAGTAGCTGGGTCCAGTCGGTGTAGAGGCCGTCGAGGATGCTCTTTAGCTGGCGGTGTTCGAGGACGACTTCGCGGGAGCGCTTGCCGTCGGAGTAGAGCTCCGATGTGGCGAGCTCTTTCTCCAGGCGCGCAACCCGGCGTTCGGTCGCGTCGATCTCACCTTCGACCGCAACTAGACGGGTCGCGAGAATGCTCTCGGACTTGCTCATGCCGGGACGTACCCTGCGGCGCGGACGGCGAACGCCCTCCTTTACGTCCAGCCGGCGGTGAGCGCGGTAGTAGTCGTAGCCGCCGAGGTAGTTCGTGAGCTTCCTGTTGTCGAGCTCCACGATGCGGGTCGCCAGCTTGCGGAGGAAGTAGCGGTCGTGAGAGATGAAGAAGAGAGTGCCGCGGTAGCCGGCCAGGGCCTCTTCCAGCGCCTCGCGGGCGGGGATGTCCAGGTTGTTCGTCGGCTCGTCCAGGAGAAGGAGGTTCGCGCCGCTCACCACTATCTCCGCGAGGGAGAGCCGGCTCTTCTCGCCGCCGGAGAGCGAGGACACCTTCTTGAACGCATCGTCGCCGGAGAAGAGGAAAGCGCCCAGGAGGTCCCGCGCCTCCGGCGCGTCGAAGCCCGTCGCGTCCATCACCTCCTGCAAGACGGTCTTGGATCCCTCCAGGCGGGCAAGCTGCTGGTCCTGGTAGGCGGGCTCGACGTTGTTGCCGAGCCGGACGATGCCGCCCTGGGGCTCGAGTTCGCCCGTGGCGAGGCGCATGATGGTGCTCTTGCCGGTGCCGTTGGGCCCGAGCAGGGCGACCCGTTCTCTGCGTTCGATCACGATCTCCAGGTCATCGAGGAGCGGCCCGTCGGCGTCGGGGTGAGCGTAGCGGACGTCCTCCATCTCCAGCACGACGCGGCCCGCGCGGGAGGTCTCGCCGCCGAGGTCCACGCGCATACGCTTCGAGCCGTTCTTTGGACCCTCGATCTTGTCCATCCGGTCCAGGAGCTTCTGCTTACTCTTCGCCTGGGTCGCCTTGGTGTTCTTGGCCCGGTTCTTCTCTATGAAACGCTCTAGCTGCGCCCGGCGTTCAGCGTTCGCCTTCGCCTTGCGGGCGAGCTGCTCGTCGCGGGCCTTCTTCTCCTCCACGTATTTCGTGTAGTTTCCCGTGTAGCGGACCAGTTTTCCATCTTCGAGCTCCACGATGGAGTCCGAAATGGCGTCCAGGAAATAGCGGTCGTGCGAGACCACGAGCACGGCGGACTTCGCGTTCTTGATGAAGGTCTCCAGCCACTCTATCGCGCGCAGGTCGAGGTGGTTCGTCGGCTCGTCGAGGAGGACGAGATCCGGCTCCTCGAGGAGCAGGCGGGCGAGCGCCACCCGGCTCTGCTCGCCGCCGGAGAAGGAGCCGACCGGGCGTTTCCAGTCCTCGGGGGAGAAGCCGAGGCCGGAGAGGGTAGAAGCGGCGCGGGCGCGGTACTCGTAACCGCCGTCCCGCTCGAACTCGCTTTGCAGGCGACCGTAGCGCTCAAGGAGAGCATCCGAGGGGTTCTCGGAGAGCTGCGACTCCATCGCTTTCAGTTCCTTTTCGCGGGAGATCAGGGGCGCGAAGGCCGAGATGATCTCCTCTTCGATGGAATGCGTGCCCCGCTCTCCAGCGTAGAGGCTCTGGGAGGTCAGGCCGACCTTCGCGCCGTTCACGCGCTCCACGCCGCCGGAATCTGCTTCGGAGTTGCCGGCCAGGATCTCAAGCAGGGTCGTCTTGCCCGCGCCGTTGCGTCCCACCAGACCGATCTTCTCCCCGGCCTCCACGGCGAGCGACGCCCCGGCGAGGACCTTCAGGTCGCCGCCGTGGTATTTGACGATATCTCTTGCTATAAGGACCTTCATGACGCAGGGATTATACCGGCAAGACCCGCTGACGCCGAAGGAGCGCGAGGAATTCGAGGCGGACCTCATAACCTTCTGCGACCGGGAGCTGGAACGCCTCGGAGAGATCAGGGACTTGCACGTACTCTACGCGGGCGGCGTCTCACCTCTGTGGCTCGAAGGTCTGAGCCAGCGCATCGGACCCAAAGGCAGCCTCACCGCTCTGGAGGTCGACGGCGAACGCGCCGCGGCGGCGCGGGAGACGCTCCGGGAGATGGATTTATCCGCTCCGGTGGAGATCGTGGAGGGGGATGCCTTTGATCCGCCGTTCGAGCCGCATAGTCTCGACCTCGTGTATTCGGCGGGGCTCTTTCACGAGTTGGATGTGCGCGAACGCCCAGCCGGGGGCGCGCTGGCGGCGCTGGCTTCCGTCGTTCGGCCCGGCGGACGGGTCGCGACGAGCGACTTCGTGGACTCGACGCCCGCGGCCCAGATCGAGGACGAGGCCATCGAACGCGAGCTGGCGCGGGCGGCCTCCGGCGCGGTTTTGTATGGTATAGGTCCGCCGGAGCGGCTCGTGGAGCTTCACGAGCAGGTCCTCTCCGGCGTCCGCTGGATATCCTCGCCGCCGTTCGTAATTCGGCACCTGGACAGGGTGGCGCTCGCACAAGACCCCTTCGAGGGTTGGGACCTGCCGGATCACACGGTGCGCGAGCTTCGCCGCCGCTACGACGTGCTCCGCGCGCGGGTTCGCCGTGAAGGCTACACCCGTCCCACTACCCTGTATGTCGAGGGGATCGTGTCCGGTAGGTAGCAGACGAACGCTACGCGGGCGAAGTGCGCTACCGCTCCAAGATTATCGTGACCGGGCCGTCGTTCACGAGCGCCACGTCCATCATCGCGCCGAACCGGCCGGTCTTCACCGGCTCGACACCCGCAGCGCGCAACCGTTCGCAGAAGTAGTCGAAGAGCGGCTCGGCCTTCTCCGGCGCGGCCGCCTTGATGAAGCTGGGCCGTTTGCCCTTGCGCGTATCCGCCAGCAGGGTGAACTGCGAGACGGCCAGGACTTCTCCGCCGGTATCCAGCGCGCTGAGGTTCATCTTGCCGTCTTCGTCGTTGAAGATGCGAAGCCCGGCGACCTTCTCGGCGAGCCAGTCGGCGTGCGCCTCTCCGTCACCCTCGGCCACCCCGACGAGCAGCAGCAGCCCCGGACCTATGGAGGAGACTTCCTCATCCTCGACCGTTACGGAGGCGCTGCGGACCCGCTGCAGTACGATCCGCAATGGCTTTAGAGAGGCTTCCGGCCCGCGTAGCCGGTCTCTATCTCGTGCCAGAACTCGACGCGCTCCTCTGGCGGGTGCCAGCAGAGGAAGACGACGCGGCCGTCACGCTCGTGCGGGAAGTCCAGCAGGCCCATGTCCAGGTCCTTGACGATCACACCAAGTTCCCGGATGCGCTCTATCGCGAGGTGCAGGTTGTACGCCTCTACGCCGTACTCGGACCCCATGCGCCCGCCGCCGTTGGCGCCCGCGGCGCGCAGGATGGGCTCCATGTGCGGCGCCTTCTCGCGCACGGCTGCGAGGTGGAGCGCCAGGTCGTCGAGTAACTCTTTCAGGGTTGGTAGCAGGGCGTTAGCTTCGGCGACGGTGAAGAGACGGGAAAAGGCGGGCTCCACCGCGCGGCCGTTTCTAACGGCCCTCTGAGAGACGGTCGGCCAGCATCCTGGGGAGGCCGGCGGCCCGGATCTTGGTCTGCGCCTTCTTGAT
>DASSMB010000085.1:0-7478 GCA_035689095.1 Rubrobacteraceae bacterium
TACCATCACCAGACATAACCAGAGTCTGGCGGGCCAGCCTCCAACCCCGTAGTCTCGGATAAACTCTCCCCTGCAAACCGACCGGGAGCCCGCTACGGAACCGCTGCTCCCTCTATGAGCCAGTGCTAAGGTATCACGGTCGTAAAAACGGTGCAATCGGCCTACCAGAGCCCGCAACGCGCGCCGCGTCCGGCCCGGGAGCCAGGACCGGCGATCTACGACGTAAAGACGCGACAGAGGCCACGTCAGCAGAGAGGAAACAGTACTTTGGAGTCAAAAATGGACGGATCGAAGAACCCCTACAGGTCCCACTCGGCGGGCGAATTGCGCGGCGGCGACGTCGGCGAGCGCGTGCGGCTTGCCGGGTGGGTGCATCGGCGCCGCGACCACGGAGGTCTGATCTTTATCGACCTCCGGGACCGCTGGGGCATCACCCAGGTAACTTTCGATCCGGAGCGCGAGGAGGTCTTCGCCTCGGCCGAACAGTTGCGTCCGGAGTGGTCCGTCTCTGTCGAGGGCGTGGTCGCCCGGCGGCCGGAGGGGAACGAGAACGCGGACCTCCCGACCGGAGAGATCGAGGTCGAGGCCACCTCGATGCGTGTCCTGAACACCTCCGAGACGCCGCCCTTCGAGATCGACCGCGAGCGCCCCGTGGACGAGATGCTCCGCCTGAAGTACCGTTACCTGGACCTGCGCCGGGAACGGATGAAGGAGAACATCCTCTTCCGCCACCGCGTCGTCAAGCACATCCGCGACTACCTGGCGGAGCGCGACTTCGTGGAGATCGAGACGCCGCTACTTACCGCCTCTACGCCGGAAGGCGCGCGAGACTACCTGGTCCCGGCCCGCCTCTATCCCGGACAGTTCTACGCGCTTCCCCAGTCGCCGCAGCAGTTCAAGCAGCTCCTGATGGTGGCGGGGTTCGAGCGGTACTTCCAGATCGCGCGGGCTCTGAGAGACGAGGATCAGCGCGGCGACCGCCAGCCCGAGCACACCCAGCTCGACCTGGAGATGAGTTACACCACCCAGGACGAGGTCCTCGACCTGATCGAAGATCTCTACATCGAGATCGTCGAGGGTCTGACGGAGAAGAAGATCCTGGCGAAGCCCTTCCCCCGTCTCACCTTCGCCGAGGCGATGGACCGCTTCGGCTCCGACAAGCCCGACATCCGGTTCGGCCTGGAGTTGAAGGACGTCTCGGAGATCGCACGCTCCAGCGAGTTCAAGGTGTTCCGGGGAGCGGTCGAGGGCGGCGGTTCCGTGCGCGGCATCGCCGTCGGCGGGCTCGGCGACCTCTCGCGGCGCGGGCTGGATGACCTCACCGCCGTGGCCGCGACCGGCGGGGCGCGCGGCCTCGCCCACTTCAAGGTCGCGGACGACGGGCTCTCCGGCCCCATCGCCAAGTTCTTTCCGGAGGAGCAGCAGGGCGCGCTGCGGGAAGCTCTGGGAGCAGAGGGCGGCGACTACATGTTCTTCGTGGCGGACAAGGACCCGGTGGTCTTCGAGAGTTTGAACCGGCTGCGGCTCCACTTCCGCGACCGTCTAAGCCTCGCGGACCCGGACGTGCTGGGTCTGTGCTGGGTCACGGACTTCCCGCTCTTCGAGTGGAACGAGGACGAGCAGCGCGTCGAGCCGATGCACCACATGTTCACGATGCCGCGCGAGGAGGACATCCCGCTGCTCGACACGGACCCGCTGAAGGTCCACGGCCAGCTCTATGACCTGGTGGCAAACGGGACGGAGTTGGCGTCGGGGAGCATCAGGATCCACCTGCCGGAGCTTCAGCAGAAGGTATTCTCGACCATCGGTATCGGGCCGGAGGAGGCCGAGCGGCGCTTCGGGGCGATGCTCACGGCGTTCAAATACGGCGCGCCGCCGCACGGCGGGATCGCGCCGGGTATAGACCGCACGATCATGGTCCTCAAGGACCAGCCGAACATCCGTGAGGTGATGGCCTTCCCAAAGACTCAGGCCGCCCGCGACGAGATGATGGACGCACCCGGCCCCGTCACCGAAGACCAGCTAAAGGAGCTTCACATCAGCATCCGCCGCAAGGGCTGAGAACGGGACAGTTCACAAAACTCGTACCGGAGTGTGAAAGATCGCCCCATCGGGCATGAGGGTCGCTGTGCTAACATCGTCCAGCATTCCAAAGCACCGACCAGATAGGGAGATCAGGGTGAGCAGAGAGACGTCGAGCCGTACCCGGCGACGCGGAGAAGACCGTTGAAGCCAGCGGGCCTCCATCCCGTGCACCTGACCTTCGACGACGGCCCGGACCCCCTCTGGACCCGGCGGACGCTGGACGCGCTTCGAGATGCCGATGCGCGCGCCACGTTCTTCGTGGTCGCCCCGCTGGCACGCCAGAACCCGGCGCTAGTCGCCGAGATGATAGACGGCGGGCACCGGGTCGAGTTGCACTGCGCCGAGCACGCGCGCCACACGGAGCGTTCGCGGGCGGAGATCGTAGCCGACACGGAGTCCGCGCTCGCAGACCTTCACGCTATCGGCGCTCGGCCCCGCCTCTGGCGTCCGCCCTGGGGCGTCACCGCGCCCTGGACGACCACCATCGCCGAGCGCTTCGGGCTCGAACTGGCGCTATGGACAATAGACCCGCACGACTGGCGCGGAGACTCGCCCAGAGAGATGCTGGCGCACATCGAGCCCCGGCTGCGCCCCGGCGCGGTCGTCTTGCTGCACGACGGTCTCGGTCCCGGCGCTCGGCGGACGGGCTGCGGGGAGACGGCGGCCCTGATCCCCGCTCTCGTACACAGCATCCGCGCTCGCGGCCTGGAGCCCGCCCCGATGACCGACCCGGTAGCCGAAACTCCGGTTCTTCAGAGGACACCGGCATGAAGACCGCCGGACGCATCGAGAACGGCAGCGTCCCTCTCAAAGAAGAGAGCCTGGCAGGCATCCTGCGCGACATCGCCGCCGGAGCCGATGCCCGCGACGCCGAACCCTCTTTCCCGGAAGGCCCGTTCAGGGCGCTCGCGGCGGCCGACGTCCTGGCGATACCCGTCCCGGACCCGGTCGAGGCCACCGGCCGGCGGGCGTCCTTCACGGAAGAGTGGCGGCTGCTACGCGCCGTCGCCCGCGCCGATGGTTCCGTCGGACGCATCCTGGACGGCCACTTCAACGGCGTGGAGCGCCTCTCGGTCTGCGCCCCGGAGCCGCTGCGCTCGCGGGAGTTGGATGCGGTCGCGGCCGGGGAACTGCGGCTCGGAGTCTGGGGGGCGGACCCGATCCCCGGTGAAGGAGATCCCGCAAGGCTCATGGAGACGGCAACTGGTCTCCGCGTCTCCGGCGTCAAGACGTTCTGCTCCGGCTCGACGGGCCTGGACCGGGCAGTGGTCCTCGTCCGCGACGCCAAAGGTTCTCCGGGTCCGCCCCTGGCGGCCTACGTGGACCTGACCGAGGGCATGAAGATGGACCGGGGCTGGTTTGGGGGCTCTGGCATGCGCTCCTCGGAGAGCCACCGCGTCGAGTTCCACGAAGCCTCCGTACTCGCCGTCTTCGGCGCACCCGGCGAACTTCTGCGCGAGCCGTACTTCGCCCGCGACGCCATCCGGACGGCCGTCACCTGGGCGGGCATCGCCGACGCCGCGCTCGACGCTGCGCTAGAGATCCTGGAGGCCAAGTCCTCCGGGCGCGAGCCGGACGACCTCGTATCGCTGGCAGCCGGGAGGATGCTCACGGCGCAGGGCACGATAGACCGCTGGCTGGACTATGCGGCGGGCAGGGCTGACGAGGACTACGAAGCCTCGCTCGCTGGCTTCGCCGTGCAATTGCGGGAGGCCGTAGCGAATGCGTGCCGCGAGATACTGGATGAGGCAGCCCGCGCGGTCGGCTCTCACCCGTTCGCCGTCTCCGGCACTCTCGACCGCGCGCGGCGAGATCTGGAGCTGTTCCTGCTACAGCACCGCCTCGAACCCGCCGTGGCGCGCCGCGGACGCGAGGAGATACTGGCGCGGAGGCGCGAGCAGTGAGACAGCGCCTGGACCGCGACTACTTCGAGAGTCTCTATTCCGAGTCCCGCGACCCCTGGGGATTCGAGACGAGCGAGTACGAGAAGAAGAAGTACGAGCGCACCCTGGAAGCTCTCGGTGGGCGGCATTTCGGGCGCGCGCTGGAAGCGGGAGCTTCTATCGGTGTATTCACGGAGATGCTTGCCCCGTATTGTGACGAACTTCTGGCGGTGGACCTCTCGGAGAAGGCGCTGGCCGTTGCTCGGGAGAGGCTCTCCGGGCAACAGCACGTCCGGATCGAGCAGCGAACTCTCCCGGAGGAGATGCCACGGGGACCGTTCGACCTCATAGTCGCCTCCGAGATCCTGTATTACTGGCCCCGCGAAGTCGTCCTGCGCGGCCTGCGGCGCTTCGAGGAGGAGCTGGCGCCCCGCGGACTCCTGGTCGCGGTCCACTGGCGCAGGGAGACCCGGACCTACCCGATGCAGGGAGACGAGGTACACGAGTTGCTGCTTGAGAACACCCGCCTGACCAACGTGTGGAGCGTCTCCGAGCCCGAATACCGGCTCGATTTGTTCGAGGGTCTCGGGTGAACCGCGGCAAGCGGCTGGTGATCGTGGGCGGCGGCCCGGCCGGCCTCGCGACCGCCAGGGCTTATCGTGAATCCGGCGGACAGGCGGAGGTGGTTCTGCTGGCAGCGGAGAGCCATCCACCATACAACCGTCCCCCACTGACCAAGGAGTACCTGCGCGGGGAAGTAGACCGGGGAGACCTGCCAATCCAGCAGCCAGGCTGGTTCAGGGAGAACGGGATAGATTTGCGTCTCGCCACGCGCGCGCAGGAGCTAGATGTTGACCGCCGCGTCGTGAGGACCGGCTCCGAAAAGCTAGCCTACGATGCGTGCGTGATCGCCACCGGCTCCGAACCGATACGCCTCCCGGTCCCCGGTGGAGACGACCCCGATATTCGTACCATGAGGACCATCGCTGACTCGGAGATACTTCAGAAGCTCGTGGTGCCAGGCAGCCGGGCGGTGGTCATAGGCTCCGGGTTTATAGGCTGCGAGGCGGCGGCTTCGCTCTCTATGCGCGGCGCCAGGGTAACGCTCGTGAGCATGGAAGAAGCGCCGCAGCAGGAACGTCTCGGCGAGGAGGCCGGAGGCCGCATCCGCTCCTGGCTCGAAGGGTACGGCGTGGACCTGCGTCTCGGGACCGGGGTCGAGGAAATAGGTCGGCGGAAAGACGGTTTCACGGTAGGCCTCGAAGGCGAGGACGAAGTAGAGGCTGACGTCGTCCTGTTCGGAACGGGGGTGAGCGCGCGCATCGGTCTGGCGGAGGACGCGGGCATAGAGACTAAGGATGGCGGCATCGTCTGCGACTCCTCGATGCGGACCAGCGAGCCTGGAGTCTTCGCCGTCGGGGATATAGCTTTCGCGCTCAACGAGTCTGCCGGACGGCGGCTGCGAGTAGAGCATTGGGGCGACGCTCTGGAGCACGGCCGGATCGCCGGTACGGTCCTTGCCGGTGACGAAGCGGCGTGGAGCATGGCTCCGGGCTTCTGGTCCACCATCGGGGATAAGACGCTCAAATACTGGGCCTGGGGCGACGGCTGGGACGACCTGAGCTTCGAGGAGGACGGCGACTCATTCACCGTCCGTTACGGCAAGGACGGTGTGCTGGTTGGGGTGCTGGCCCACGGCGCGGACGAGGACTACGAGAAGGGACGCGAGGAGATCGAACGCGGAGTCCCGCTGCGCGGATGACGCTCCCCCCTCCCCATCCCGCCCTGCGGGCCTGCGTCGTGGTCCCTGCGAGGAACGAGGAAGCCCTGATCCCCGCCTGCCTCGAAGCCCTCGCGTTCCAGCAACACATCGTGCCGGAAGAGTACGAGGTGCTGCTCGTCCTCGACCGCTGCGAGGACGCGACCGAGACACGCGCCCACGAGTTCGCCGCGGCGCACCCTTCCCTGCGGCTGCACTTCTTTAACGGCCCCGGCCTGGGAGCCGGTCACGCCAGGCGGGTCGGCATGGAAGCCGCGTGCCAGCGTCTGCACGACCTCGGCAGAAGCGAAGGTTTGATCGCCTCTACCGATGCAGATACCGTCGTGAGCCCGGACTGGCTCTCCGCCCAACTGGAGGCCGTCTCCCGCGGCGCCCGAGCCATCGGCGGAAGGATCCACCTGGCCCACGACGATTCGCTTCCGGAGAGCGTCCGCGAATGGCACGCCGAGTACGGCCGTACTCGCTACGAACGACTGCTAGCCGAGCCAAACTTCCGCGGCAGGGTCGAACACTGGCAGTTCTCCGGCGCCTCGCTGGCGCTGACCGCCGCGGTCTACCGGGAAGTCGGCGGCCTGGAGCCCCTGCCATCCCTTGAAGACGAACATCTCGAACGGCTCCTGCGGCGGCGCGACATCCCTATAGACTACCTGCTCTCGGTAAAGGTCACGACGTCGCCCCGTCTCGTGGGCCGCGCCGAGCGGGGCCTCTCTCATGACCTCGCCCTGGCGGCCGGCAGGCTCGCCAGCCGCTCGACGGGACCGTCCGCCCCCTACTGAGCCTTCTCCTCCCGGTGCTCCAGGATGTCCTCGCACAACTCTTTCGGGAACAGTAGTTCGTTGTAGATGTTGCTGGAGTCGGGGTCGCCGGGGCTCGGGCAGATCTGGAACTGCTGTTACTGCCACCCGAGTATGCGCTCGCGCGGCGGCAGGTTGTAGTCCTTCTCCGGCTAACTCGCGGCGGATCAGCGGTAGGCGGCCGCGACGAGAGCGGGCAGCACCTCCCCGGCGCTTCCACGGATCGAGTACGCAGCGTGCGGAGTGAGCGGGGTTGCCTCCGGGTTGACCTCCACGACCTGCGCGCCGTTTTCCAGCGCCTCATACGGCAGCGAGGCAGCCGGGTACACGAGGCTCGAAGTGCCGATGGAGAGGAAGAGGTCGCACTCCCGCGCCGCCCGCGAGGCACCCTCCATCACTCCTTCCGGCAAAGCCTCTCCAAACCATACGACATCCGGGCGCAGGTACGCGCCGCAGTCCGGGCAGCGCGGCGGTTCCTCCTCGCCGGGTGACTCGATGGTCTTGTCCTCCCGGGAACATTTCGTGCGGCGGATGTTGCCGTGGAGTTCCAGAGCCAAGCCGCTGCCCGCCTCTTGATGCAACCCGTCGACGTTCTGCGTGACGAGTGTGAATGATGGGACGCGACGCTCCAATTCGACTAGGGCACGGTGACCCGTGTTGGGCGCCGCCGCACCGATAAGCTCGCGCCGCCACGAGTACCACCGCCATACAAGTTGCGGGTCACGAACGAACGCCTCCGGCGTTGCAAGCTGCATGGGATCGTAACGCGCCCAGAGCCCGGACTGGGCGTCCCGGAAGGTCGGCACCCCGCTCTCGGCCGAGATTCCCGACCCAGTGAGTACTGTTACGCTTCGGGCGTTGCGCAGGGCCTCGACAACGCCACCGGGTATCTCTACCGGCGTGGCGGCCATCGGGTCCTTATCCGGCGACGGCCCG
>DASSMB010000086.1:0-4038 GCA_035689095.1 Rubrobacteraceae bacterium
TATATGCAGCGAGCATATAGCGTCGAGTCTCCATTGTGAACAGCGCCACTCTGACAGGCATTGATTGCTTCGACTTGCCGGTAATTACGTGCAGTAGCGGTGCAGGAGCGTGTATTCGTCGGATAATATCGTCCTGTGAGCCCGAGATACGATGCGCTGCAAGCACCCTGCCCTCTGAGAGCGGCGGCTCTCGCCGCGCCGGATGCTCCGGCCATCCTGGGGTCTGCCGGTGGGATCTCCTACGCGGAACTCGACCGCCGGGTCTCCGGGACTGCGGAAAACCTCACGGAGAATGGATGCGCTCCGGGGATGCGCGTGGCGCTCTACCTCGAAAAAGACGAGCGGTATCTGGTCCTGCTACTGGCTCTGCTCAGGGCCGGTTGCGTGGTGTGTCCCGTGAGCACCCGTGTTCCGGCTGAAGGCGTCGTGGCTCTGCTAGGAACCGCTACCTGCTCCGCCCTGATCTCCGCTGGAGACTTCCACCCGGCTGACGGCGCAAGCCTGACCGTCCTGCGCCCGGACTCGTTCTTGCAAGAGGCCTCGGAAGCCGCTGTCTTGGAGCCTCTGGATATTCCGCTGAACCGTCCCGCCACCATAATCTTTACCTCCGGCAGCACGGGGACGCCGAAGGCCGCTCTGCACACCTTCGGCAACCATTATTACAGCGCGCTCGGCTCCGGCGCGAACATCCCGCTCGCGTCCGACGACCGCTGGCTGCACTCGCTGCCGCTCTACCACGTCGGCGGACTCTCTATCGTCTTCCGGTGTCTGCTCTCGGGCGCGGCGATGGCGATGCCGGAGGCCGGTATTCCACTAGGAGAAGCTATCGCCCGGAGCGGTGCGACCCACGTGTCGCTGGTCGCCACCCAGCTCCGGCGATTGCTCGCCCAGAACCACTCGTCCGAGACCCTCAAGGCCGTCCTGATGGGAGGCGGTCCAGTCCCGGATACGCTGGTGGACGAGGCGCTCGACCGCGGGTTGCCGGTCCATACGAGTTACGGCCTGACCGAGATGGCCTCGCAGGTGACCACGACGCCACCAGACGCCTCGCGGGCGGCGCGGCATACTTCGGGACGGGTGTTGCCGCACCGCGAGGTCTCCGTGGCGGAGGACGGGGAGATACTGGTGCGCGGGGATACGCTCTTCGCCGGGTACGTCGAGGGTGATGTAGTGGACCCGAGGCTCGACGCCGAAGGCTGGTTCCATACGAAGGACCTCGGCGAGCTGGACGCGGACGGCTACCTGCGCGTCACGGGGCGCCGGGACAACCAGTTCGTCTCCGGCGGCGAGAACGTGCAGCCCGAGGAGATCGAGGCGGCGCTCTGCAAGGTGCGGGGCGTCGAGGAGGCCGTGGTCGTCCCGGTCCCGGATGAGGAGTTCGGGGAGAGGCCCGTGGCCTTCGTGCGCGCTCCCACCGGATTGCCGGAGGACCTGGCGAAAGCCCTGGAGCCCGTGCTGCCGCGCTTCAAGATACCGGCTGTCTTCCATGAGTGGCCCGAGTTCTCCGGGCCGGAAGGGATGAAGCCGGATCGCGCCGCCTTCCGGAAGCTCGCGCAGCGTGGGAAAGGGACCGGCGCAGTCCCTTGAGGGCCTGGCCGCGCGGACTTTACTACTGACCCGGCTACAGGCCGGACGGCACCTGATCCAGGCGGGCGACGCCGCTCTTTATGGCCGCGTCTCTGACGGCGGTCGCTACCCGTTCGTGGACGTCCGGGTTCAGTACGTCGGGGACGAGCTCGGACTCGGTGGCGAGTCCCGCTATCGCTTCCGCGGCGGCCAGCTTCATCGGGACGTTGATCATCTCGGCCCCGGCGAGCAGGGCTCCGCGGAAGAGACCCGGATAGCCCAGCACGTTGTTCACGCTCGTCCCGTCGGCGGCGAAAGCCGCGCCGGCCGCTATAGCAACTTCGGGGTCAATCTCGGGGTAGGGGTTGGTGAGGGCCAGGATCACCTGCCCTTCTCGTACCATCTCCGGTGAGATAAGATCCGGTCGTCCGGTCGTGGCGACGACCACGTCAGCCTCGCGCATGACGGTCTGCATGTCCGTGATCTCGATGCCTTTATCGCGGGCGCGCTCGTGGGAGAGCGGGTTCGGGTCCGAGGCGATCACGCGCTTCGCCTTACCGTCCACCATGAGAGAGGCGATCCCGAACCCCGCCGCCCCGAGCCCGATCTGGCCGACCACCTCATCCTCCAGCGTGATGCCCGCCCTGCGGCAGGCCACCATCGCCGCCGCCAGCGTGACGACGGCGGTGCCATGCACGTCGTCGTGCATCACGGGCTGCGGCAGGGCCTCGATGAGCCGCGCCTCGATCTCGAAGCACTCCGGCGCGGAGATGTCCTCCAGGTGTATGCCGCCGAACGTCGGCGCGATGCGGACCACCGTCTCTACGAACTCGTCAACGTCTTTGGTGTCTATGAGGATCGGCATCGCCGATACGCCCGCGAGCTGATGGTAGAAGACGGCCTTCCCCTCCATGACCGGCATCGAGGCCACAGGGCCTATATCTCCCAGGCCCAGCACCCGCGTGCCGTTCGTGCAGATGGCGACGCTGCGCCCGATCATGGTCAGGTTGCTCGCGAGCGAGGGGTCGGCGGCGATGGCCTGGCACGCCCGCGCCACGCCCGGAGTGTACACGTCGCGCATGTCCTGCACGGTCCTTACCGGCCGCGTGGACTCTATCTTCAGCTTCCCGCCCTCGTGACGCAGGAGCGCCCGGTCGCGCGCCCATAGCACCTCGACGCCCGGAAGCTCCCCAATCAGCCCGACGATACTCTCGCCGTGGGCCTGGTCCTCGACCTCCAGCGTGATCTCCCGTATAGAGGACTCGCGCCCCACGCGGATGGTCGTCACGTCCCCGATCAAACCGTTCCCCTCGGCTATCTTGCCCGCGACCTTGGCGAGCGATCCCGCCCGGTGCGGCAACTGGATGCAATAGGTGTAGTCGAGCGCCAAAACGACCTCCTCTAATACCTGACACGCAAGGACACATTATCATCACCGGAGTCTCCAGGCGCGGGTTCCCACCGGCCCGCTGATGTAGACTCGCTCATCGAGAGAGACTTACGAGATGCCAGGAGGACTCCATGCAGCGCACCTTCGACGTATCCGCCGTCCGCGAGCAGTTCCCGGCTCTGCGGCGGACCCATAACGGTCGGCCGGTCGCGTACTTCGACGGGCCTGGCGGCTCCCAGGTCGCGGGTCCCGCCATCGAGGCGATGAGTCGCTACATGGAGCGGGGTGGCGCGAACCTGCACGGCGCCTTCCCGACGAGCATCGAGACCGAGGAGATCATCGCGGACACCCGCCACGCTATGGCCGCCTTCCTCGGCGCCGAACCCGACGAGATAGCCTTCGGCGCCAACATGACCACACTCACCTTCGCCGTCTCCCGCGCCCTCGCCCGCGGCTGGGATGAGAGATCCGAGATCGTCCTCACCGAGCTCGACCACCGCGCCAACGTTGACCCCTGGCTCCTGGCCGCCGACGAGAAGGGCGCGAAGACCCGCTGGCTCCCCGTGGACTCCGAGACCCTCACCCTGGACCTCTCGAACCTCGAAACAACCATAAACGAGCGTACCCGTCTCGTCGCCATCGGCCTCGCTTCCAACGCCGTCGGCACGGTAAACCCGGTGGCGAAGATAGCGGAGCGCGCCCGCGAGGTCGGCGCCCTGGTGGCTGTGGACGCCGTCCACGCCGCCCCGCACATCCCCATAGACCGCGATGAGATAGGCGCGGACATCCTCACCTGCTCCGCCTACAAGTTCTTCGGTCCCCACGTCGGTATCATCGCCATAAGGCGCGACCTACTCGAAGCGTTGCCCGTCTACCGCCTCGAACCCGCCCCGGACTACATCCCCGATATGCTGGAGACCGGCACCCAGAACCACGAGGGCATCGCCGGCGTCGGAGGCGCTCTCGACTTCATATCCTCTCTCGGAACCGGCGACTCGCGGCGCGAGCGGCTCGTGAGCGCCATGCGGATGATCGAGGACCACGAAGACGCCCTCGCCGCCCGGTTCCGCTCGGCGCTCGGC
>DASSMB010000087.1:0-14456 GCA_035689095.1 Rubrobacteraceae bacterium
GCGATCGGGTCGAAGTCCACGTACTCTCCGTGGAACTCCGGCTCGTCTTTGGTCCAGATCTCTATCATGGCCCGTAGACGCTCGTCTAGCAGCCTCCCGCGGGTTCGCGGGTCGGTGCCGTGGTTCTCCATCTCCTCCCGGTTCCAACCCACACCGACGCCGAAGACCATCCGTCCCCCGGATACGAGGTCGAGGCTAGCGACCTCCTTGGCGGTGATGATCGGGTCCCGCTCGACGATCAGGGCTACCCCGGTTCCGAGCAGCAGCCGTTCGGTCGCTGCGGCCGCGGCGGTTAGCGTGATAAAGGGATCGAGGGTCCGGTAGTACTTTAGCGGCAGCTCTCCACCACCGGGATAGGGAGACTTCCGGCTGAGCGGGATGTGGGTGTGCTCGGCGATGAACAAAGAGTCGAAGCCGCGCTCCTCGATCGCCCGGGCTAGTGTCCCCGGCGCGATCCCCTCGTCGGTCACGAACGTCGAGATACCGAACCTCATGCCCCCATTGAACCATACTGTCAGGGCAGGCGGAGCGGGCTACCCGCCGGACTCCGTAATGCTAAAGACGTGGTACCGCCGTTCGCGGCAGCGCAGCCGCTCGCCGCGTTCATGATTGTTTGCCGGGACCATGACTTTGCCAGCCCCGCTGTGTACGGCGAGTTACATGCTACTCGCCCGAAGGGTCCGCAGGTCTCCCGTGAGCTGCACCGAACGGCACTCATCAGATACGGATCGGTACTCGCCAGAGCGACCACGGGATGATCACTCTGTGCCACGGACCCGAGAAGTATTGACAAGAGCGTCACCAGCCGGGTGGCTCCCCCAGGAGTTCGAAGCCCTCGGTATACCCTTCCACAAACGCGGAGCCCTGCTGGACGAGTACGTCGAGGCGATGCGCGTCCTCTGGACCTCGGACGGACCGGCTAGTTTCCGCGGTCCCACAGTCCACCGATAACGTGCTCTGTGAGCCGAAGCCCGTCCAACGGCCCCATCCCCCGCTCTGGATCGGCGGCGGCAGCGAGACCGCCCTGCGTCGCGCGGCGAAGCCGGGCTCGGCCTGGCACCCGAGCAGCAAACACTCCGAGACCCTGACAGAGAAGATCGCCATGCTCCGCCGGTTGTCAGCCGTGGAGGGTCACAGCCGCAGTCGAAGCCGATGGCCTCCATGCGGTTCACGTCGTCCTTTATCAGCACGCCGTTCTCATCCACCTCGTAGCCCTGCTGCGGCCAGGAGAGGGAGACGTCGAAGGCCGGCTCCAACTCGTCGTAGAGCTTGAGGAGCAGGTCGTGTCTAAGGCCGTGCTCGGCGGCGCGCTCCTCATCCGTCAGGCGCGGCATGTCGTAGACGTACCCGAGATCCGGCAACGCGAATAAGTAGTAGTCGAGGCCCGCCAGCAAGTGAGCGAGCACCCTGCGAGACGGAAGGGCCGCTTCAAGTCCCCTGCTCTTGAGCCTGAGCGCGGTCAGGACCTCCGCGTAGGTGGGAGCGTCGTCGCCCTCCAGTTCCTCGGGCGAGTACTCGCGTACCCGGGAGTAGACGTCCACTACCTCGGCCGCCGCACGGCACCGGTCCTCCTCGTCTCCGTCAGACAGCACCACCGCGATGGCCACGTGTCCCATGAGCGCGTACTTGAAGGAGGCGCAGGCTGCGCTCCTCGTCCGTCACATCGGGCGGCCGTGTATCCTTCATCCGGCTTCTCTGTTCCTCACTGCAGTCTTCCTCTCCTCGAGCCGTACACTAGATCTGGATAGATCGTCTTCGTATACCGCGCGCAGCAGCTTATTTTGCACATATACCGGGCTCCCGCGGAGCAAACCTGGCTACGTCGTCCGTCGCGGAGGCCCTGGAGCGCGGTCTGGCACGCCGCAAGCGGCTACTGGAGACACCGGAGGGAAAAGGGCGTAGGTTATCGTGAAGAGGACAATGTCTGAGTTGAGGCAGTAGTAGGCGCTGGAGACCAGCGGGTGTAGAATGAAAGGACATTAGTAGGGCATTAAAAGGGCACGAGTGTCCGCGAAAGGGGTGCGTGATGGAGGCACAGGTCCTGGAGCAGGCCCACCGTCAGGCGGTGGTGACGCCGGTCGGTGACGTGGTCTCTTTCTTGCAGGACCTCCTGGGGCGGCGCCTGGTCACCTACGTGGCGGGGGTAAAGGACGCGAAGACGGTCTCGCGCTGGGCGAGCGGCGAGGTGGGATCCATCCGTCAGGAGAGCGAGGAGCGCATCCGCACGGCCTACGAGGTGGCCCAGCTCCTCGTGCAGTTCGACTCGCCCAGGATAGTGAAGGCCTGGTTTATAGGTCTCAACCCCCAGCTCGACGACGTCTCCCCCGCCGAGACGATCCGCGAAGGGAAGCTGAAGGAAGCCAAGGCTGCCGCGCGCGCCTTCGTCGCTGGTGGCTGATGCCCCACTGCCGGCCGTAAGGCTGCCCGAGTTGGTCTACCGTGTGGCGCGCGGCCTCGACGCCTTCGCGCCGCCGGACTGGGCCTACGCGCTCCCGGACGGCACCTTCGGCAACCGTTTCGACGACCCTGCGGCCGCCGACAAGGGTGTGCCGGAAGAGGAACGCTACCGGGCGGTTTACTGCGCTACCGAGCGAGCAGGCGCGTTCGGGGAGACCATAGCGCGTTTCAGGCCGAGCATGGAGTTGCTCGCTGGGCTTGAGGAGGTCGAGGACGACGAGCCTCTGGACCCGGAGCTTCGCGGAGGGGTTGTCCCCGAGGAGTGGCGTCTGAGCCGCCGCGCGCGGGCTCCACCAGGCTCGCCCCCGGCCTGCTGTTCGCCGATCTCACCGCTCCAGAGACCATGCGTGTCCTGCGAAAGAACCTAGCCGCGGTGGCGGAGAAGCTCGGCCTCGAGGACCTGGACCTGAGCGCGGTGACCGGACCGCACCGTCGCCTGACCCAGGAGGCCGCGAGATACGTCTACGATCTGGAAGATTCTTCAGGTAGTCTCGCCTTCGCTGGTATACGCTACATCTCGCGTCTGAACCCATCCTAAGAGTTGTGGGCGGTCTTCCACGACCGCATGCGCCACGAACCGGGCGAGGTGGCCGAGCCGATCAGGGCGGAAGATCCCGGCCTCGTGGAGGCTGCCACCCTCCTCGGTCTTCGGGTAGAGTAACCCGAGTTGCCCCCTATCCCAGTAAACAATATCCTCCCGATCCGAAGGCCGCCTAAAACCTTCTCTGGATCGGGAGGACGAGATGGAAGATACCATAACCACCACCTACTACCTCTGCGACGAGTTCTTGAAGGCCGTCGGCCACCGCGACGACCCACAAGCCCGTCTGTCCACCGCCGAGGTAATGACCGTACCCCTGGTGGCCTGCACCTTCTTCTCCGGCAACCTCGAGGCGAGCCGCGCGTTTTTGGATGGGTACGGATACATAGAGAAGACGATCTCCAAAAGCCGTTTCAACCGTCGGCTGCATGCCATAGACTCCTGCCTCTGGGAGGGTCTCTTCGCACTCTTGGCTGAAGTCTTCAAGCATGAGCACTCCGAGCGAACCTACGTGGTGCACTCCTTGCCGGTCGCCGTGTGTGACAACATCCGCATCCGCCGCTGCCGGCTCTATCCTCCGGAAGAACACGGAGGAGCGTTCCGCGGCTACATCGCCAGCAAGCGGCGCTACTTCTACGGCCTGCGCGTGCATCTGGTGGTCACGGGGGCGGGCGAGCCGGTAGAGTTCTCCTTGGCGGCGGGCGCGCAAGCCGACGTGAGCGTGTTCAAGAACCTGGGATTAGATCTGCCAGTAGGCTCGACCATCTTGGCCGACAAGGCCTACACCGACTACGACTACGAAGATCTCCTGGAAGAGGTTGGCCTGCACCTCAAGGCCCAGCGCAAGAAGAACTCCAAGAGGCCGATGCCTATGTGGGAGGAGTTCTTGGGCAAGTCCATCCGCCAATACATCGAGACGGTGTTCAGCCGGCTGAGCGCCTTATTCGCCAGGAAGATCCACGCGGTCACACCGAGGGGCTTCGAGCTAAAGATCGCCTGCTTCCTGCTAGCCTTCTCCATTCAGTGCCTTTAGGGGGCAACTCGGGTTACATTAGCAGGCGAGCGTCGAGAGGGGCTTACAATTCACCAAGCTCCTCTAGGTCCTCTAGGCTCCCGGACGCGCGTCGGCGGCACGCTCGCTCTTGGCGAGCGATCCCCCGAATACCTTGATGAGCTGCTCCCTGGCCCTGTCCAGGTGCTCATCGCAAGCCTCCTCCGCCCTTCTCGCGTCGAGCGACTCTATGGCCCGGAACAGCTTTTCATGATCGCCATAGAGATCCTCGAGCGAAGACCGCGAGGTGTAGATCTTGTCCACCTCGAGCCTGAATATCAGGCCGAGTACGGCGGCGTAGCTTACGAAGACGCGATGAAGCCTCCCGTTCCCGCTCAGCAGGCAGAGCCGCTCGTGGAAGGCCAGATCCAGCTTCGTGAAGAGGGTTCGATCTCCTTCGTCGGCCGCGCGCTCGAGCTGGTGGAGGATCTCGCGTAGCTCGTCAAGGGCCGCGAGATCCTTGCTGGTAATAATCAGGCGCGCCGCTCTTCCCTCGATCGCGGCGCGCAGATCGTAGATCTCCCGCACGTCCTCAATCGTAAGATCGATGACAAAAGAACCACGCCGCGGCTCCTCCCGCACGAGCCCCTCAGCCCGAAGCTGCCTGAGCGCCTCCCTTACCGGCCCCCGGCTGATCTCGAGCCGCTTCGCGATCTTCGCCTCCACGAGCCGCTCCCCCAATCCGAAATCACCCGCAAGGATCCTCTCCCGCAGCAAATCCGTCGCCCTGTCCGAGAGCGTTTCGGCCCGACGCAACGGCCCGAGACTGCCGTTGTCCCCCACCTCGATGCCCCCAGCCTCCGTCATCTATTACTCCTCCTACGTACGAGCCACACATAGTATTACAAATCTTTTTTAGTAAACTGTTGACAGTTTACAGTAAACATTTTACTATGCTCTTCGGTACGGGTCAACGGGTCGAAGGAGGCAGGAACCATGACGCTCTCGCCGGGAGACAATCCCGAAGCACGCAGCCGGTTGGAGGAGCTTGGCTATTCTCAGGAGCTCAAGCGGCGGCTCAAGATGTGGCACGTGGTGGGGCTTGCGATGGCCGACGTCTCGCCGACGATGGCGGTGTTGTTCCTCACGGCGGGGGTCTTCTTCGTTGGCGGGACCTTCGCGCTGGGCGCTAACCTGATCCTGGCGGTCGTGGTGGTGTTGATCGCTCTGTGCCTGGCGGAGTTGGCGGCCATGTACCCTATAGCGGGCGGGATGTACTCGCTGGTGCGTTATGTGTTGCCGGGCCCGATCACCTGGATCACGATGTTTAACTACCTGCTGCAGGGGATCGTGATCCCGGCGAGCATCGCCTTGGGGGTCGCGACCTTCCTTCAGGACCTCGTCCCCGCCCTCGACGCGTTGCCCGTGCCGCTGCTCGCCCTGATCTCCCTGGCGGTCGCCACTGTCATAGCCCTGATGACCATCGAGGTCGGGGCCTGGCTGACCTTCATCATGGTGGTCGTCGAGCTCGTAGTCCTCGGCCTGGTCACCGTCGCCGCCTTCGCCAACCCGAATCAGAACCTCGCCGAGGTCGTCTTCCATCCGGTCGTGTTGCATGATGGCTCGCTCGCGGCGGTTGGCTTCGGGGTCATGCTCGCCACGCTGGCGCCGGCCTTCAACGTCATCAATGGCTACGACGCCACTCTGGGGTTCTCGGAGGAGATGATCGGCGGGGAGCGCTCGATCCCGAAGGCGGTAGTCAGCGCGGCCGTTCTGGCCTCGCTGTTCATCATTGTGCCCCTAATCGCCGCCGTGGTGGCCGCGCCGGACCTGAAGGCATTCTTCAACGCGGACGCACCCATCGTCTACTCCGTGGAGCAGGCGATGGGCCGGGGGGCGGGCATGATCGTCGACTTCGGCGCCTCGATCGCCCTCTTCAACGCCATGCTCTCCCTGCTCATGTACTTCGGCCGCGGTGTGTACACGACCGGCCGCGACGGCATATGGCCCCCGCCCGTGAGCCGCGTCCTCGCCCGGGTGAACCGCTTCGGGGTCCCCGCCGCCGGCGTCCTCGCTCTTGCGGTGCCCGCCGCGATCCTCATCTTCCTCACGGCGCTCGACTTCCTGATTATCTTCGCCGGCACCATGATCGCCGCCGTCTACTTCTGTATCGGCCTTGCCGCCCTCTGGAGCCGCATCTCGCAGAGGGACGAGCCGCGCCCCTACAGGATGCCGCTCTGGCCGCTCACCCCCATAGTGGTGGTCGTCTTCACGGGCGTCGCGCTGGTGCTGCAGGGGAGCGAGTACCTGATCGCCGAGCTGGTCCTCGCCGCCGTCGCGGTCGCGCTATGGGCGGTCTCGAAGACCTGGTCCGGCGCCCAGAGGTCCACCGAGACCCCGGCCGAGGCCGAGCGTTGAAAGACAGGGTCGTCGCGATCACGGGCGCCGGGCGCGGCATAGGGCTCGCCACCGCGCGCCGCTTCGCCGAGAAGGGCTGCCGGCTCGCCCTCAACCACTGGCGCACGGGCACAAAAGCCCTCCAGGAGGTCGCGGGCCTCGCGCGCGAGAACGGCGGGGATGCGTTTCTCGTCGAGGCGGACATCGGCAGGCCCGAGGAAGCTGCGCGGTTCGTGCGGGAGTCGGAGGCGCGCTTCGGCGGGATCGACGTCCTGATCAACAACGCCGGCATCCTCCGCTCCACCCCGACCCACGAGGAGACACAGGCTAATTGGGATGAGGTTATCTCCGTCAACCTCGGCGGGACGTGGTCGTGCCTCAGGGCAGCGCTGCCTGGCATGCTGGAGAGGGGGAGTGGACGCATCATCAACGTGAGCTCCGAGCTTGGCATCATCGGATACCCGACCTACGCGGCGTACTGCGCCTCGAAGGGCGGGATCATCGCGCTCACGAAGGCGGTGGCGAAGGAGGTGGCTCCCCGCGGCGTCCTCGTAAACTCCGTCGCGCCGGGGCCAGTGGAGACGGACATGTTGATCCACGACACGATCGAGTACAACGACGAGACGCGCGAGCAGATCCCGCTGAGGCGTTTTGGCAGGCCGGAGGAGATCGCCGCCGCCATCGAGTTCCTCGCCGGAGAAGGCGGCTCGTTCATGGTCGGGCAGATATTGAGCCCAAACGGGGGCACGGCGATCTAGAGTCTTGCAAGAGAAAGGAGAACCCGATGACGACCACGATGGTGACGGGCGGACTCGGATACGTGGGCAGGCATCTCGTCGCCCGGCTCGCGGAGCGCGGGGAGCGGGTGGTCAGCTACAACCGCGACTACGCCGAGGGAGGAGAAGAGAACGTAACCTACGTCCAGGGCGAGCTCTACGACCTGCCGCGCTTCGTCGACACCATAGGGCGCTACGAGGTAGGGCGCGTAATCCACACCGCCGCCATGTCCCACCCGGACCTCTCCATAGACCTGCCGATCACCACGTTTACCGCCAACGTCGACGGCACGGTCCACGTCTTCGAGGCAGCGCGCATGAGTGGTGTCCGGCGGATCGTCAACTTCTCCTCGGAGACCGCCTACGGGCACGTCGAGGCCGAGCCGGTTACCGAGGACGCGCCGCTCCACCCGACCACGCCTTACGGTGTGACGAAGGTCGCCACAGAGCTGCTCGGGCAGGTCTACAGCGACCTGTACGGGCTGGACGTGATCTCGCTCAGGATCAGCGAGGTGTACGGCCCCGGAAACAGAATGCCCCAGTTCCTGCGGGAGATGATCAACTCCGCCTTGCAAGGCGAGCCGTACCGGCTGGAGAAAGGGGGCGACCACCGCTTCCAGTTCATCCGGGTCGAAGACGTGGCGCGCGCGGCGATCCTGGCGGCCGACGCCGAACGGACGAGCCGGCGCGTCTACAACATCACGGGCGGGAGCCAGGTCACGCTGGCGC
This sequence comes from Rubrobacteraceae bacterium, assembly GCA_035689095.1. GTDB lineage: Bacteria > Actinomycetota > Rubrobacteria > Rubrobacterales > Rubrobacteraceae > JACDDK01. The sequence goes on from DASSMB010000087.1 coordinate 7,892, forward strand.
AGGCCGCTGAGATCGTCCGCGGTGAGATACGGGAGGCGGACGTGGAGATAGGTCCGGGGCATCTCCACCTGGACCGGCAGGGACCGTACGATATTACCGCCGCCGGGCGGGATCTCGGCTACAGGCCCGAGTGGTCGGTAGAGTGCGGGATCCACGACTACGTGGACTGGCTTCGCGACCACCCCTACTAGAGGAGCGCCGATGGAAGGAAACCCCATGGAACAGCGAACCAGGCTCATGGCTGAGATGACGTGGCCGGAGGTCGAAGCGGCCATCCGGCGGGGGGCGGGCGTCGTGCTGCCCGTCGGGTCGACGGAGCAGCACGGCCACCACCTGCCGCTCGCTACCGACGCCATCTTGCCGACCGAGCTGGCGCTCGCCGTTGCCGGGCCGCTGGATCTCCTCGTCGCCCCGGCCGTGACCTACGGGTATAGATCCCGCCCCCTGAGCGGCGGCGGGCAGGGCTTCGTCGGCACGACCTCGCTCCGGGCAACGACCCTTATAGCGCTCGTTGAGGATGTCTTGCGCGAGCTTATTCGGCAGGGCTTCAAACGGATCGTGCTCCTCAACTGGCATATGGAGAACCAGAACTTCGTCTACGAATCCGCTTATTTGGCGCTCGAGCAGAGCCGCGAGTCTCAGGCTCGAGTCCTCGTAGCAGAGCTCGCCTTCACGGACCTCTCATCCGAAACCATGCGGGCGCTCTTCCCGGAGGGTTTCCCGGGCTGGGACGTCGAGCACGCCTCGATCCTGGAGACGTCCCTGATGCTACATCTCCATACCGAGATGGTCCTCTTCGACCGTGCGGTAGACGACGCGGCGAAACGGCACCCCTGGTACGATGTCCTGCCCGTGCCCGCGGACTTCGTTCCCCGGTCGGGCACCCTCTGGAAGGCCACGCAGGCGAGCGCCGAGAAAGGGCGAATGGCCTGGCGCGAGATAGTCGAGCAGTTGCGCGAAGCCATCTCCGCGGAGCTCGGGTAGGGTGACCGAGTCGACCTCCGCCCTTCGGTCCGGCCTTAGCAGTGGAGTGCACCCATTTCACCGGACATCTCCGTTAGTCAACTTCTCTGGAGATCGGATGTGGAGTTGCATCCGGACCGAGGAGGAGAGATTGTCCAATTCGCGCAGAAACCACACCAGAGAGTTTAAGGGGCCAGCCCAAAGGCGCCACGAATGCCTCGTCGAGCGGTGGAAGGAGATCCGAAAGCTGCACCTTGCCGGGGCCAGGGTGAAGGACATAGCGGAGTGGGTCGGCACGAGCCAGAGCACCGTCTACCGCTACAGGGAGCTGGCGGAGCCCCCGCCGCGGCCCAGCTACAGGAGAAGGGCCAGCGTCCTCGATCCCTAACTGCCCTACCTCCTTGAGAGATGGAACGAGGGCTGCCGCAGCGCCAAGCGCCTCCACCAGGAGATCCGAGAGATGGGCTCCGCCACAGCGTGGACACCGTAAACAGGCTGCTTTCAAGCTTCCGTCACACGGAGGGCCGGGCAGAGGGTTGCCCCACGCGCCGAGGGCGAAGAGGGGCTACATCGCCGGCGCCTCCCCGACCGCCAAGAACGTCGCGGCGCTTTTCATGCGGCGCGAAGAGATGCTGAACGAGGAGCAGAAGGCGTACATAAAGAGGCTGTGCGCCTCCGATGCGGCCCTCGCAGACGCGCGGCGTCTAACCCAAAGGTTCGCGACCATGGTCAGTAACCTCGAAGGCGAGAATCTAGACGGTTGGTTGGAGAAGGCCGCAGGATGCGAGGCGACGGTGATGAAGAGGTTCGCGTCCGGCCTGGAGAAGGACCTTGAGCGGTGCGCGCGGGTCTTCCCGAGGAGTGGCCGAACGGGCCGGTGGAGGGCTTCGTGAACAAGCTCAAGTTGCTAAAGCGCCAGGGCTACGGCAGGGCGGACCTCTACCTGCTGAGGGTGAGGACCCTGGCGGCCTGATCGTCGCTGCGGCGGGCCGAGCCTCCGAGCCATACGTTCACCTAAAGTTCGGGAGAACCCACACTTCATGAGCAGGTCTGACCATCCTACCGAGGATCTTCCAAAGACACCCTTCTACCTACTTGATCGTGAAGTACCAGTACCTCGCTCCCACGTTGCCAGCGGCATCGGTCGCTACCACCTTCACCGTCTTCTTGCCCCTGGCGAGCTTGGGCGAGTTGTAGGTGAGAACGTCGGTCGAGGCGCTGTAGGAGTACTTGGTGGCGGAGATCCGGGCCCCGTTTACGTAGAGTTTTATGTTCGATTTTTGAAGGTTCGTCACGTTGTCTTTGATGGTAGCCTTGATGGTGGGTGTGCGGTCCGTGATTGTAGACGCAGGCTTCGGTGACATCCTCGTTATGGTCGGCTTGATGGTGTCTACCGTCCAGCTACGCGCCGCCGGGGTGGCGTCCGTGTTGCCTGCCGCGTCGGTCGCCGCGACCCGAAAGGTGTGGGAGCCATTTGGCAGGCTTGTGTAGCTCTTTGGAGACGTGCAGGCGCTCAAGGCCGCGCCGTCGAGACTGCACTGGAATGTGGCGTTAGCCTCCGAGGAGAAACCGAAGCTGGCGGAGGTGCTGTTGGTGATACTGGAAGGACCGGTGGCGTCGAGGGTCGTCTCGGGCGCGGTGATGTCGTTTATGGTGACATCCCTGGTGTACTCGGTCGTCCCGCCGTCCTTGTCTATGATCTTGCCCCGGACCGTCTGGCTATTACCGTCCCCGGCCGTGCAGAACGCCTGGCTGGAGCTTTGGGAGGTGGTGTAGCCCTGGCCGAGGCCGCAGTCGAAAGCGTAGGAGAATCCGGAGTTGGTATCCGCAGCGGAGGGATCTGACGGCTCGGTAAACGAGAGAGGGATCTGGGTGTCCGGATTGACCGAGCTCGGGGCGTTGAAGTTTCCCTGCGGGGCCACGTTGCTTACGCCCACGCTGTTCGCGTACTCGGAGACCCCTCCGTCCTTGTCCTTTATCTTGCCGCCGACGGCGAGCGTAGCCGGACCGTCGCCTGCGGGGCAGCTTGCGCTGCTTGAGGAGCCGAAGGTGCCATAGCCGCTACCGCAGTCGAAGGCGTAGGAGAAGCCGGCGTTCCTATCGGCGGTCGAGGGATCGAGCGGGCTCGTCAGGGAGAGGGTGAACCCTCCGGACCCCTCGTCGACCGTCGTGGTGGAGACGTTGAAAGTGGCTGTAGGAGCCACGTTGTTTATGGTCACGGAGCCGGTGTACGCCGGGTTGGTCGTGCCGGCCGGACAACTAAACAGTGAGCAACCGCTTGGCGTGGTGGGCTGGCTATCCGTGAACCCGCCGTCCTTGTCCTGGATCCTGGCCCTTACCGTGGTGCTGCCGTTGTCGTCGGTCGGGCAGTTGGCGCTGTTGCCCGAACCCAGCGTTCCGTAGTGAGACGTCCAGAACAAAAACGTATTACCAAAAACCCCCGCGCCTGATTCAAGAGAGTCGCGGCAACTGAAGGCGTAGGAGAAGCCAGCGGCCGTGTCGACGCCCGATGGATCGGTGGGATTGGTCAAGGAGAGGCCGATCGGGCCGCCTTCGTCCACCGAAGTCGGATAGCGGAAACTGCCATTCGGGGCCACGTTGTTGACCGCAAGCGAGAAGGAGACGGTCGAAGAGTCCGTGCCGTCCGAGGCGGTGATGGTGACCGTCGCGTTCTGGGAAGGGCCGTCGCTCGTTCCATACGACCAGGCCCAGGTGCCGGGGCCCGCGGCGTCCGGGACGACGTTTCCGGGGCCGGAGGTCACACTGAGGGTTACAGGATCGCCATCTGCGTCGGAGTAGGTGCCGGTATTGTTGGCCGTCTGGCTCTCGTTGATGGTGACGGTAGCGTTGTTGGCGGCCACCGTGGGGGCTGTGTTCGTGCCGCCGCCGGGGTCGCAGGTGTCGCAGGGCAGGGGTACAGCCCTCGCCGGTCCCGTCATGAGGAGCAGTCCCAGCACTATGGCTACGAGCAGCCCGGCGGCGAAGACGGTCATACTCCGGCGCGTCCGCGATATTTTGAATCTAATAATCGTCATTTCCACTCCTCTCCGGCCGACTCCTGGTCCGCCCCATCTCGTACCTCTCGATCCTCATCCTACTTGGACAGCGTCTCTCAATCGTTACGGAAAGCGTTACGGTTGAGATATTTGGGAAATATCTTGCTCTCGCATCTCCTATCTGGATCGGCAAAACCTTGACCTTCGAAGTCTCGAAAACCCCTGAAGCCGGTTGCGCGCCGCTCGACGCGCTAATCATGAGATCGCCGTAGAGGTTGCATCTTCTAGCTGGCTCTCACCCGAAGATAGTGTGGGTGGCGTACGTATACGTATTCTTCGTAGGAAAGTAGGTAGATAGTATTCCCCCGGTGGTGAGTAGCACCGCGAAATATCCCGCCTGGATTGCTACCATCTCTCCACAACCAATTCCAAACCACTCTCCCTCCCCTTTAGGAGATGGACGGGATGATCAGTCCCGCCTAGAGCTACATATATTAGGGTTATTGGCACATCCACTGTAAAACCTGTAGCGCCAAGCTGCGGATTCCCCGAAAGGGCGAGGAGGAACCCTGCCATTTCGGCCAAAGATCCGCCCGGCTTGGCGCCGCAACGCTACGGGAGAGTATGAGGCTGACAGGGCATGTTGGATATTGGTCACCTGGCCTATATTTATGACGTCCTTTATGACGTCCCCTGATTTCTCCCTGTCGTTCGGGCCCTGACCTCGATGGACAAGAGACCACGTACAGAAGAGGTAATGAATCACGAACGCCGGCCACCCGCGATGCCGCGGGTGGCCGTGATGACCCCGGGCGTTGGCTAACGTACATCCAATGCGCCTTTCGGATCACTTCTAAATCGCCAGCAACGTATGGGAGACCGCAAAGATCACTCATTTGAGGGATGCGTCCCACCCTCGCGCCTACAAGACTTAGCACGTCGGCCAACGGGGGCGGTGCGTACTTCCACCTGGCCCTCACATCAGAAGAAGGAGAGTCCATGTCAGCGAGAACCCAAACGCGCAGCCTGGTGTTGGCCTTTATCGCCCTGGGTATCGCAGGGGCCCTGCTCGCCGTGATCGCTGTTGCGCCGCCCACACTGGCCCGGTCCGCCCGCCCGAACGAAGGATTGCGGGTTCTGAGCCCCGGCGAGAGACCTTCAGGATCGCGAACACCGGGGAGCCTGTCCGCGTTGCAGAAGCGGGCGCTGATCAAAGGATACCTGGTCCCGGACCAGCAGGGCTACGAGCTGGCCAAGGCCGCGGCGGACCGGAAGGCCGCGGCGGGGACGGGCCAGGAGGCGCCGTTCGCTCCGGCCTCCGCGGCCCCCACCTCATTTCGCAGCTGGCAGGGCGCCCGCGACGCCGGTGGCGCCCCATCGGACTCGACGGGTGCTATCGGTCCGGGCCGCTATGTAGAGCTGGTCAACTCCAGGTACGCCATCTACAACCGAACCAGCAACGTCCCGATCAACCAGGGCAGCCTCAACGACCTGGTCGGTGCGGCGGCGTTGGAATCCGTGTTCGATCCGCAGATCATCTGGGACCCAACCACCAACCGCTTCTACTACGCGGCGGACGACGTCCTGGACAGCGCCAACAACTTCCTGGCCTTCGGCTTCAGCAAGGATTCCACGCCCGATGCGGGACCCTCGGACTGGTGCCAGTATTTCGTCGCTTACGGAGCCGACTTCCCCGACTACCCGAAGCTCGGCGACACCAGGGACTTCGTGATGATCGGGTCAAATGTCTTCCCCGCCGCGGGCGGGTTCCACTCCAGCCTGGACTGGATCCGCAAGCCCCCGGCAGGCGCCGGCTGTCCGAACTTGAGCAGCGGGGTAAAGACCGATCTGCGGAACTCCGACGGCACGCAGGCGATCACCCCCGTGCCGGCCAATCAGACCGACACGAGTCCCACCGGCTACGTCGTGGCCGAACCAGCCTCGGTTCCAAACGGCGCCGGACCCGCCGGCTTCCTCTCCCTCTTCACGGTGAGCAGCAATACCGATGGCACCCTCGCCCTGAGCGCTCCCAGGAACGTGACCGTGCCGGGCTACGACCTGCCCGCAAACGCCCCCCAGAGGGGGACGACAAGAAGGCTTGACACCTCCGACAGCAGGAACACCCAGGCGGTCTCGGCCATAGACCCCTCCCGCGGTACCGGCGGTCTGACGGCGCTGTGGACCCAGCACACGGTCTTCGGCGGCGCCGGAGCGCAGGTGAGATGGTATGAGATCAACCCGGCCTCCGCCACGTTGTTCCAGAGGGGGACCGTGAGTGGTTCCTCGGCGAATGGCGTCTTCGACTTCAACGGAGCCATCTCCCCGGACCGCAAGGTACTCGGCACCACAAGAAAATTCGGCAGCAGCATGATCCTGGGCTACAACAGCTCCTCCGCCACCCAGTTCCCGAGCGTCCAGATGATCTCCAAGGTTGGTTCCAACGCGGCAAGCGCGGGGACGCTAGTCAAGGCGTCCGCCGCCTCGCTGCAAAACTTCGATTGTTCGGACCCCAACTTCCCCGGTGTCTGCCGCTGGGGAGACTACTCGGCGGCGACGCCGGATCCAGGCTCGTCCACCACGACGACCCACGGACAGGTGTGGCTCAC
>DASSMB010000088.1:0-8850 GCA_035689095.1 Rubrobacteraceae bacterium
TCGAACTGCTCCACGGGAACCATCGTCGCCTCGTGGGTTACGGTATTTAGCGTACCGAGCACGCACCCGAAGCAGTGAAAGAACGGGACCGGGATGCACACCCTATCCTCCGGCCCGAGCTTCATACACTCGCCGATGAGATAGGCGTTCTTGACGATGTTGGTGTGGGTTAGCTGCACGCCCTTCGGGAATCCCGTGGTCCCAGAGGTGTACTGCATGTTTATGACGTCTTCGGCATCGAGCGATGCCTGTCGTCCCTTCAGCTCGTCCTGCGATACGCTCTCGGCGCGGGTCAGGAACTCCTCATAAGTCAGGACGGGCAGCCCTTCCGTGGCGCCGCCGCCCATCAGGACGGCGTGCTTGAGGAAAGGAAGGTCCGCCAGGGACAGCTCCTCGTCTTCAGAGTCTGCGAGCTCGGGGATGGCGCCTTGCAGGATCTCCAGGAAGCTCGCTCCCCGGACGCCGCTCGTCAGGAACAGCGCGGCCGAGTCGGATTGATCCAGGACATACTTCAACTCGCGGGCGCGGTAGGCGGGGTTTATGGTGACGAGCACCGCCCCGACCTTGCCGGTGGCGAACTGAAGCGTTACCCACTCGGGCACGTTCTGTCCCCAGACGGCTACGTGGTCGCCCTTCTCGATGCCCAGCGCCATCAGGGCGCGCGCGCACTCCTCTACCCTCTCGTTAAACTCGCGATAGGTATAGCGAAGGTCCCGGTCGGCGTAGACCAGGGCCTCGTCGTCCGGGCGGCGTCCGGTGACGAGATCCAGCAGCCCCCCGACCGTCAGACCATCTATATCCTCCGGGCGCATATGGACCTCCTGTCTCCGATTCCCCTCGGTAAGCCGGAGTGTAGCAGTTGCTCCAAGCCGCGCAACATCCGTACCCAACGGCGATTCGTATTGGGCCGGTGATCGGAGACGTTGTACACTTCGTATTCTCGACAGGAGAGTACAGGCTAATGCGGCGCGGCGGGAGGGACTCCGCGCGGGATGGGCGGCTACGATTCTTCAAATGGATCGCAAGAAACGCAGCTTCTCCAGCAGGAAGGCGCGGCGGCAGAGGTTCAAGGCGCTGTTGCTGCTGGCCGCCGTCCTCCTCACCTCGCTCGCGGCCTACTTCAGCGTGCGGTCTCTGGACCGCGCGGCCCCTCCCGAAGCCGGCCTCTCCCAAGATGAACCGTATACGCGGCTCTCGCAGGAACCTCTCACCTTCCGGCCCGGAGCCCCGGACCCGCCGGAGCTGACGCTCGCCGGATACGCCTACAAGAGTGTCGCGCCGGAGTTGCCGGGGATCGGTCCGGAGAGCGTGCGCTACGCGCAGCAGAGCGTCTTCGACCCTTCGTGGGCGTCGGTCCGCATCGCGGCTCCGGGGCACAGGCGGGACGACTACTACGCCGTCTTCCTCCACAAGAACGGCAAGGAGTGGAAGGCTGAGAGATCCGTCCTGATCGAAGACCAGGAGTTCCCGAAGGACGTGACCGCGCTCCTCGGCGGAATCCCGGAGGATCTCGTCAACCCGCTCTTTCCACCAGATAAAGCCCAGGAGAAGTCCAACGACCCAGACGGGCGAGCCGTTCAGGTGATGGAACGCGCCACCGGCGAGGAGGACTGGAAGGCGGCGGATACCGAGAATGCCGGTCCCTATCACCGGGTATCCGTGGAGCGGAAGGGGAAGAAGGACCTCCGCACGAACGTATACCTCAGCGGACGTGGCGAAGACCTGACGGTGGTCGGTATCGGGGAGAAGCTGACGAATGTCGAGGCGCCGGGGTTCCCGCCCGACCTCGTCAAGCCCGCCGTGATGGCGGCGCCGGACCCGGCGCGGGTGGCTCCTCCCGACCCGGTCTACGACGGCAAGGTAGACATGGACCGGGTGCATCCGGGTATGGCGGAGGCGCTCAAGACAGTGGAGAGTTATCCGGGTACGGTCGGTTTCTACGCGCTGGACCTCAAGAGCGGGGCGGGATACGGAGTGCGGCCCGACGAGCCGTTCTTCTCGGCCTCGACGATCAAACTCCCGGTCATGGTCGCCGTGTACCGCCGGATAGACGAGGGCAAGCTGAGCTACTCGGACGCCTTCGAGACGACGAAGGAGGACTGGGCCGCCGGAGCCGGCTGGCTGCGGTGGGACACGCCCGGCGCGCAGACCACCGTCGAGGACTCGCTGTGGCTCATGATCACGCAGTCCGACAACGTCGCCACGAACGCCCTCGTCCGCAAGGTCGGAGGCCCCGAGTACGTGAACCAGGTGGCCCGCTCCCTCGGCGCGCGGGACACTGTGCTCTTCACGAAGCTCAGCAGCGAGCGGGCGGCGGTCCCGAGCCTGGACAACCGCACCACGCCGAAGGACATGGCGTTGATGCTGCAGGAGATCACATCCCACAAAGCCGCCAGCGACTTCGCCTGCGACGAGATGCTGGACCTGATGCGCCAGAACAACCTGGAGTACTGGATGGAGGCCGGCGTCCCTGAGGGCATGCCTGTCGCCAACAAGGGCGGCTGGCTGGACGCAACCTATAACGACGTCGGCTTCGTCGAGTACAAGGACCGCCCGTACATCCTCGCCACCTTTAGCAAATACGGCGCCGACAAGATGGAGCAGGGCGCGCAGCCCATCCAGGACGTCTCCCGCGCGGTCTTCCTCGCCCAGTCCGGCCAGACTGTGGAGCAGTACGAGAAGGAGCAGAAGAAGAAGCTCAAGCAGAAGATAGAAGAGCAGCGCCGCAACGCCGAAAAGCAGCAGGAAGACTCCCCGAAAAACCCGCAAAAGACTCCCTAACCCGGCATCCGCCTCCCGAAGCCGAACAAACGGTTAAGATAGACGGGAATTGGACGGGCGCGAGAGACGGTCGAAGGTGTCCCAGGAGACAAACGGCGGCGCGAAGGCCACGATCATTGACGTCGCCCGGCGGGCGAACGTCTCCAAGTCCCTCGTCTCGCTCGTTATGCGGGGCTCGCCGAACGTGAGCCCGGCCCGCCGCGAGGCGGTTTTGCGGGCGGCTTCAGAGCTGGGTTACCGGCCAAACGCCCTCGCGCGCGGCATGAGAGGCCGTTCCTACACTATCGGGATACTCCTCTCGGACCTGCACAACCCCTTCTTCGCCGAGGTCGTGGACGGCGTCGAGGAGGGGCTCGGCTCCACGGAGTACCGGGCGCTGCTGGGCTCCGGCGGCCGAGACCCGGACCGGGAGCTGGAGGCGATACAGTCCATGCTCGACCGGCAGATGGACGGGCTCATCTTGATCTCACCGTCCATCCAGGAACGGGACATCATCGCAACCGCGCGGCAAGCCCCCACCGTCCTCGTTGGCGGGCGGATCGAAGACCCCGCCCTGGACTACGTCGTGAACGATGATCACGCCGGCGCGGCGCTGGCCGTCGGACACCTGGCCGACCTCGGCCACGAGCGCATCGCCCACGTCTCCGGAGGCGACGGCGCGGGGGCCAGAGACCGCCAACGCGGCTACCAGGAGACGATGAGACTTCGCGGACTGGAGAAACACATCCGCGTCGCTCCCGGCTCCTACACCGACGCCGGCGGGTACGGAGGAGCGCGGCGGCTGCTCTCTGAGAGCCCGCAACCCACCGCCATCTTCGCCTCGAACGACCTCGCCGCGATAGGGGCGCTCACCGCAGTCCGCGAGGCCGGTCTGATGGTCCCCGGAGACGTCTCCATCGTGGGCTACGACAACACTTACCTGGCGGCTCTGAGCCACATCTCCCTCACCACCATCGACCAACCCCGCCTGCGGATGGGCGCTCTAGCGGTGCAACTAGCTCTCCAGAGGATAGAGTCCGGACGCGCGGAGCCCCGCCGCGAGGTGCTGATGCCAACACTCGTCGCCCGCTCGACCTCCGCCCCGCCGGCCTGAGAGAGCAGCGGTTCAGCCGCCGGCAGCCGGCGAGCGTTCTACCTCCACGGGCCTGTGGTCCCGCCCCGAGCGGTAGGCGGCCAGCACGATCTCCAGCGCCCGCAACCCATCCAGGCCGCTCGCACCGGCGGGCTCCCCGCTCTCGACGCCCCGCAGGAAGTCCGCCAGCATCGCGACGTTCATGTCCTCGCCCGTGGGCGTCCAGGCCACGTTCCCCGCCTCGTGGTCGAAGGTGGTAAGTCGCTCGGCGAACCCGTCCACCTCCAGGACGCCGCTCGTGCCCGCTATTCGGAGCGTGAGGTCTCCCCATGTCGGATAGCCCGCGCCGCGCGACCAGCTAGGGTCTATGGTGGCGAATATGCCGGGAGCGATTGAGCCGCCCTCAAGCTCCAGCGTCAGGATGCCGGCATCGTCTATGCCCTTGGTCCCGAAGAAGGTGCCGACCTCGGCGTAGACGCTGCTCGCCTCCGCGCCGAGCATCCAGCGCAGGGTATCGGCGAGATGCACGGTGTGATCCATGACCGCGCCGCCGCCGGAGAGGTCCGGGTCGAGGAACCACCCGCCGGGGTTCTGCCCGTGGTTCGTGCCGCTGACGGCCAGCACGCGCCCGATGGTCCCCGCGCGCACCAGATCCCGCGCCCGACGCACGGACGGCAGGTAGCGCACCGGAAACGCGATCCGTAGCTGCGCCCCCGACTCCTCGGAGGCCGCGTTCATGGCCCGCCCGTCCTCCACCGTCGTTGAGATAGGTTTCTCGCACAGCACATGAACGCCGCTCCGGAGCGCCGGCACCACGTCCCGCAGGTGATGCCGGTTCTCGGAGCAGACAACGACCGCGTCAACCGCGTCCAACAACTCCGCGCTCTCCTCGAAGAACCGCACCCCGAATTGCTCCGCTGATTCCCGGCCCCGCGCCGCGTCATCGTCCGCGATGCCGACGAACTCCGCACAGGGGAGGTCAGCGAGTATGCTGGCGTACTGCGGCGCGTGGACGTGGGCGAAGCTGACGATTCCGACCTTCACGCTCATCGTGCGCCTCCGGGCCTGACGGGTTCTCCGGTCCTGATGGACTCGATGGCGGCGGCGGAGATCGCCAGCGCGGCGCGGGCGTCCTTGCCGCTCACGATAGGCTCCTCCCCTCCCTCGATGCAGCGGACGAAGTGCTCCAGCTCCGACTGGTAGGGGCTCTTGCCGACCGGCGCGAGACCGCCGCTCTCCGGCGCGCCGCCCGTCAGGCGCAGCGAGGAGGGCTCGGTGCTGTCGGCGGTAACGAGGGCCTTGCTACCGGCGATCTCTATAGAGTAGTTGAAGGCGCCGGGATAACCCCAGTGGCCTTCGAGGTGCGAGATCTCGCCTCCCTCGAAACGCAGCGTGACGAGGGCGTAGTCCAGGCGGTTGTGCTCCCTTCCGAGCACCCCGCGCGCGTAGACCCGCTCCACCTCGCCGAAACACCAGCGAAGGAAGTCGAAGTCGTGGATCAGGAGGTCAACCAGCACCCCGCCGCTCACCCGCCAGTCGGCGTACCAGTCGTTCCAGCCCATCAACAGCGGCGAACGGCGGCTCGTGCGCGCCACCCCGACCTTGCCGAGCGAGCCGTCCTCGACCATATTCTTTATCCTCACGTACTCCGGGAAGAACCGGACGACGTGCCCGACGAAGAGGCGCGCGTCACCCTCCTCGAAAGCGCCCAGGATCTCATCCGCGTCCTCCAGAGTGCGCGCGATGGGCTTCTCCAGGATGAGATGCTTGCCATCCCGAGCGACCGCCAGCGCCAGGTCCCGATGGAACCCCGTCGGCAGGCACACGTCCACGACGTCTACCTCCTCGGACCGGACAAGCTCCTCATAAGTGGAGTAAGCGCGCGCCCCCACTAGCGCGGCCCCGGCAGTGGCGTTCTCCGGGTCCGTGTCCGCGACGCCGACGACCTCAACCTCCGGCATCTTCGCGTAGGCGGAGAGGTGGACGGAGCCCATGAACCCGGCTCCGACCACCCCGACCTTGACGCCCCCCAACGCTGCCTAACCCTCCTCTTTGCCCTGTTTGATGTACTCTTCCAGCTTGTCCTGGAGCGTCCGGGCCGCCTCTTCGGGGGTCTCGTCGCCCTTCAGGGCGGCGTTGAAGTGTTTGCTCATCTGGAGCGACATGTCCGCGTAGTAGGGTGAGACCGGCCGCGGTCGGGTGTGCTGTAGAGCGTCTTTGGCGAGGGCGGCGATGGGGACCTTCTTCTTCACCTCCGCGTCGTCATAGAGAGCCTTCAGGGTCGGGAGGTACGAGCCCTCTATGATCCTGAACTTCTGTTGCTCCGGCGCGGTCATGAACTGGATGAACTCCCAGGCCGCGTCCGGGTTTTTGGAGGTTGCGTTGATGTACAGCGGCTGGTCGCCAACCGTTCCGTTGCCCGGTTCCCCATCAGCGGAGGGAAGCTCCGAGACACCGACCTGCTCCGGCTTCACCTTCGACTCCGAAGGGTCGCTGATGATCGCGTACACGTAGGGCCAGTTGCGCAGGAACACGGCGTCGCCGTTCAGGAACGCGCCCGCCGACTCGTCCTCCTTGTAGGTCGTGACGGCCTTCGGCGCGACGCCCTCGGCGATCATCGAGTAGTAGGTCGTGAGTCCCGCGATTGCCTCCGGCTGCCCGACGAGCACCCTGTCCGGGTTCTGCGGGTCCAGCACTTCGCCCCCGTGCGTCCAGATAAACTCGCAGCCGTCGCACACGCCGCCCTCGTAGTTGGCTCCCTGGAAGACGTAGCCGAACTTGATCCCCGAGTCCTGCTTAACCTTGAGGGCCATCTGCTTCAACTCGTCCCAGGTCTTCGGAGGACCGTCGAATCCGCTCTTCTGGAGCAGGTCCTTGCGGTAGTAGAGGAGCCCGGTGTCGGTGAACCACGGCATGCCGAAGGTCTTGCCCTTGTACGTGATCGCCTCGACGGAGCCGGGGAGGTAGTCGCCGCGCATGTCCTCGGTAAAGCGGTCGGAGAGGTCCGAGATCCAGCCATTCTCCGCGAGCTGGGCCGTCCAGATGACGTCCCCCAGGATTACGTCCAGGTTCTCCCCGCCGGCCTGCAACTGGGTCCGTAGCGCGTCGAAGCGCTGCCCGGTGTCCGCGTTGCCCGGCCTGAAACTGACCTTGTACTTGCCCTTGTTCTGCTCGTTGAACTTATCTACGAGCTTGCTCGCCGTCTCCGTGTCGTCCGGGGAGGCGGTGAAGACGAGCTCCGTCGCCCCTCCGCCGCCCTGCTCCTGCCCGCCGCCGCAACCGGCCACGCCCAGGAGAGCCGCCGCCGCGAGCCCGGCGCCGCCGACCTTCAGGAAATCGCGTCGCGAGATGGTCCTCGCGGAGGATGCTCCATCGTTCGCCTCCATAAGATGCCCCCTCTCCGCCGCTACTTCAGCAGCCACTCGTGGTCCGGGTCGTTGTGTATCCGCCACTCCCTCACCGGACCGGCCATCACGTTCAAATAGTACAGATCGTAGCCCGGCGGCGCCGAGACCACGTGGTAGCCTCTCGGTACGAGCACCACGTCCCCGTCGCGGAACGCCAGCGTCTCGTCCAGCGTCCGGTCCTCCGTATAGACGCGCTGCAACGCGAAGCCCTGCTCCGGCTTTATCCGGTGGTAGTAAGTCTCCTCAAGGTACCGCTCGCGTGGCGGGTCGTCCCGGTCGTGCTTGTGCGGCGGGTAGCTCGACCAGTGACCGTTCGGCGTTATGACCTCGACCACGAGCAGGCTCTCAGCGGGGCGGTCATCCATAAGGATCGGACGGATCTCCCGCTCCAGGTTCCCGTATCCCCTAACCTCCACCTCGATGTCCTCCGGCCTTACCAAGAGCGGTTCCGCGCCGCTCTCCGCCGGAGCCGAGCAGACCGCAAGCTCCAGGTCCGTGACCGCCCCGATCCGGTAGCCGGTTCCGGGTGGCAGGTACAGCGCGTGCGGCGGACCGTCGAAGACGCTCTTGCGCCCACCGACTTCTTCCCACCGCTCCTCTCCGGCGACCACTGAACACTGCCCCGAGAGAGATACGAGACAGATCTCTTCTCCAAGGGCATGACGCTCGACGCTGTGGCCGCTGGCGAGCCGCAAGACCTCGAAGCCTACGTGGTCCCACCCGGCGGACTCCGGCGTGACCTTTACGACGCTGCCGTTCGCGTCCGGTTCGGGATTGCTGCTCACGATCAAATCGGGCAATTTAGGGGCTCCTGTCTACAGGTAATGGCGCTCCGCTTTCCTGTTCTCGTCGTACTCCTTTCGCGCGGCGATGACAGTATCCATCTCCGAGACCTCGGCGACCGGCACGTCCCAGAAAGACTCATAGCTCGGCACGCCCTCGTAGCGGTCCACGGGGATATGGATCACGACCGTCCGGTCCACACTCTTCGCCTGCGCGAGCGCTTCCTTTAGCTCGTCCACCGTCCCGGTCCGGATCACATGCGCCCCCAAACTCTCCGCATTCGCCGCCAGATCCACGGGCAGCACCTCGCCGGGCGCCTTCTCGGTGTCGAGACCGAGTGAACCGTCCTTACGGTAGCGGTACTGGGTCCCGAATCCCTGCGAACCGACAGAGCGGGAGAGCGCGCCGATGGACGCGAACCCGGAGTTGTCCACCAGCACGATGGTGAGCTTGTAACCCTCCTGGATGGAGGTAACGATCTCGGAGTTCATCATCAGGTAGGAACCGTCGCCGACCATTACATAAACTTCGCGCTCGGGAGCGGCCATCTTGATACCGAGGCCGCCCGCTATCTCGTAGCCCATGCACGAGTACCCGTACTCTACGTGGTAGCCTTTCGGGTCGCGCGTGCGCCAGAGCTTGTGCAGGTCCCCCGGCATCGAACCCGCCGCGCAAACCACAACATCCTCCGGCTCCGAGAACGAGTTGACCGCCCCGATGACCTCGCCCTGGCTCGGCAGCGGGCCATGATCCAATGTGTAGAGCCGCTCCACCTCCAGATCCCACGCCCGGCCAGCCTCTTCACTC
>DASSMB010000089.1:0-2668 GCA_035689095.1 Rubrobacteraceae bacterium
AGTGGGCGATGCTGGGTTCGAACCAGCGACCCCCTCCTTGTAAGGGAGGTGCTCTACCGCTGAGCTAATCGCCCGGAATACGCCGGAACGTGCCCCCAACGGGATTCGAACCCGTGCCGCCGCCTTGAAAGGGCGGTGTCCTGGGCCTCTAGACGATGGGGGCAGAGCCCTGTTCGGGCGCAAGCCTTCCGGCTCGTGAGCCAGGTAGGGATCGAACCTACGACACGAGGATTAAAAGTCCCCTGCTCTACCACTGAGCTACTGGCCCGCCTAGCATGGGAGTTTACCAAACACGTCCGGGCTTTGGAGCGTATGGCGGTCTACTGCTCAGTCGGGTTCGGCTGGGATCTTTCGAGGCGGCGGGTGAAGTGCAGGGAGATCGCCAGTGAGATCACGAGCACCGTGAGCACGCCGAGCTCGAAGAGGAGTTGGTCGAACTTCGGCGTGCCGAGGCTCTGCTCTATGGAGACGGTCACGGCCAGGATGCGGCGCACGACGGCTATGATCCCGATGAGCAGGAACGGCTCGGCGACGACCTCGTGCTCCTGGACGATGGTGTTGATGGTGCCGAGAAGCTCGATGAAGATGAAGATCAAAAGTACCTTGTCCAGTATCGCCAGGGCCGCCGAGAGAAGCCCGGTCTGCGCGACCTCCATCACGCTGTTGATCGCAGAGACGAAGACCATCCCCATCGTCACCATCAAAAAGAGCGCCGCGCCGTAGTACGCCACCCTCTCGGCGAGCTCGACCACGCTCGCGAGCCGGTACTCCCTTCTCGGCCTTCCGGTCACGCCGGACCTCCCATATCAGTGCAGGAAGTGCCGGCGTCCAGTGAAGATCATTGCCACGCCGTACCGGTCCGCCGCCTCAATGACCTCCTCATCGCGCTTGGAGCCGCCGGGCTGTATAACAGCCGCGACTCCCGACTCCGCCAGGGCCTCCACGCCGTCGGCGAATGGGAAGAAGGCGTCGCTGGCCGCGACCGCGCCGTGGACCCGGTCTCCGGCTTTCTTTACCGCGATCCCGGAGGAGTCCACCCGGCTCATCTGACCCGCCCCGACACCGACCGTGGCCCCATCCTTGACGAGCACGATGGCGTTGCTCTTGACGCTCCGGGCTACCGTCCAGGCGAAGCGCAGGTCCTCCATCTGAGCCTCCGTGGCATCGGCCTTCGTCACCACCCGGAATCCGGCGTCATCCTCCATCGTGTCAGCGTCCTGGAGAAGGATGCCTCCAGTGACGTGCTTGGCGGCGAGCGGCGGGCGGACGAGCGGACCAGCGGCGAGCACGGTCATGTTCGGCTTCGCGGAGAAGGTCTCCTTCGCTTCGTCCTTGAAGGCGGGGGCTACGAGTATCTCGGTGAAGACTTTGGAGATCTCCGCCGCCAAGTCACCATCCACCTCGCCGCTCAGGGCGACGATGCCGCCGAACGCGGAGACTGGGTCCGAGGCGAGCGCCTTGCGGTAGGCGTCTTCCACCGACGTACCGATAGCGGCGCCACAGGGGTTCGCGTGCTTGACGATGACGGCGGCGGCCGGAGCCCCGAGTTCCGTCAGGTCGGCGAGGAGCGTCCGGGCGGCGTCGAGATCGTGGAGGTTGTTGAAGGAGATCTCCCGCCCCTGCAACCTCTCCACCCCGGAGAGCAGATGCCCCGCTCCCCCCTCCTCCGCGTAGTACGCCGCCTCCTGGTGCGGGTTCTCGCCGTAGCGCAGTTCCGCGACCCGCTCGTAGCGCACCGCGAGCCGGTCCGGGAACTTCTCCTCCTTTCCTTCCACCACGCCACCGAGCCAGGCCGAGATCGCCGCGTCGTACTCCGCCGTCCGCCGGAACGCCGCGAGGGCCAGCCTACGCCGCGTCTCCTCCGAGACGTGGTTGTCCGTCTCAAGCTCCGCGAGGACCTCCCCGTAGAACTCCGGCGACGGGACGACCGTAACGCTCCGGAAGTTCTTCGCCGCCGCGCGCAGCATCGCCGGTCCGCCGATGTCTATCTGCTCGATGGCCTCCTTCTCCGACGCGCCGCCCGCGACGGTCTCCTCGAACGGATAGAGGTTTATGCACACCAGGTCAATCGGGGCGATGTCGTGGTCCACGAGCTGAGTTACGTGGTCCGGGTCCTCAAGGTCAGCGAGGATGCCGCCGTGGACCTTCGGGTGCAGCGTCTTGACCCTGCCACCCAGTATCTCCGGCGCTCCCGTTACTTCGGATACCGGCACGACCGGGATACCCTCTTGCGCGAGCGTCTTAGCGGTGCCGCCGGTCGAGATGATCTCGAACCCCATCTCCGAGAGCCGCCGCGCGAACTCCGCCACCCCCGTCTTGTCCGAAACCGACACCAGCGCCCGCCGCTTCATACCGACACCCTCCCCAGGAAGTAGTCCGCTACCGCCCGGACCAGCAACCGGTGCTCCACCGGATGCAGCCGCTCCAGCAGGCTCTCCTTCGTATCTCCCGGCAGGACCGGCACCCTCTCCTGCGCCACCACCGGTCCCGCGTCTACCTCTTCGACCATGAAATGCACCGTAACCCCCGTCTCTGTAACTCCCGCTTCAAGCGTCCGCTCTATGGCGTGCAAACCCCGGAACTCCGGCAGGAGCGATGGATGCACGTTCAGCACCGCCGGAAACCGCTCCAGGAAGACCGGCGAGAGCACCCGCATATAACCCGCCCC
>DASSMB010000090.1:0-15943 GCA_035689095.1 Rubrobacteraceae bacterium
GTTCAGCACAAACATAGTACTCGCCTGCAACTCCTATCATGTTATTAGAAATACGATTCACCATATAGATTCATTCCCTTCCTCTGTCTGACACCATATTCGCAAACTAAAGTATGACTATATCTAAATAAAGAGGAAAACCATACAATCCACACCATTGCGTGTAGTTCTCGACTGCGATACCGCCGATGCAGGAGACGACCAGTCCTCCGTCGATATTCCACCGGGCACCGCTCTACTGTCGTACGCCGCTCAGGGCGGGCGACTCAAGAGTCCAGGTCGCGGGCGTCGGCGATGATCTTCGCGTGGTCGAAGGCAAGATCTACCTCGTCCGGGTCCAGGACCTCGACCTCCGAGGCGTCGGTAGCCGCCTGCATCTCTCCGCTCAGGACGCGGGCGAGAAAGGCGACGCTTACGTTGTGGCCGCGGGGATCGCGCTCCGGCTCCGAGTAGACGCCGACGAGACCCGCGATCTCGACCGCGAGGCCCGTCTCCTCAGCGGCCTCGCGCACCGCCGCCTGCTCGACCGTCTCTCCTACCTCCACGAAGCCTCCTGGCAAAGCCCATTGTCCCTCGAAAGGCTCGCTGCCCCGCCGAATCAGGACTATCTCTCCCTCCGAAGGGATCACCACGTCAACCATCAGCTTCGGGGTCTCCGGTCCTGCCATCTTTGCGCCTCCCGCTCGAATACACCGATAGCGTACTACCCGGAGCGCAGATGGAGATAACAGACCCTACCTTCCTATAACCCTGCATAAAGCTACACCGAAGATAATCTTTCGAGACCAGGCTCCTGCGACTTGCGCCGCATTTAGCAACATGTATATCATTTCGTTCAGGGACTGCTTCCGGGCAGACGTGACTTCGACCCGGTACCGGAGCCAGACCGGGTTCTCTCAAGGGGGTGCGCCTTGGATAGGAAACGGCGACGACTCGTGCAGGTTCTGTGCGTCGCGGTGGTGTTGCTGGTGCCGCAGGTCGCGTGGGCGAGCTCGTACATCGCCGGTCCCGCGGTACAGGTATCCGGGACGAGCCCGTTCACGCCGGGATGCGGTACCGCGAACCAGACGGGGACCAACTTCGTGAACAGCGAGATCGAACCGTTCGTGGACGTGAACCCGGCGAACGGCGACAACATCGTGGGATCGTGGCAGCAGGACCGCTGGAGCGACGGCGGGTCCAGAGGTCTGGTCGCGGGCGTGAGCCGCGACAACGGGCAGAGCTGGACGCTCTCGCCGGTCAGGGGCACCAGCCAGTGCACGGGCAACCCGCTCTACGAGCGCGCGTCCGACCCGTGGCTGTCGTTCTCTCCCAACGGGTCCCTCCACCACGTCAGCCTCTCGTTCAACATGACCAACAACGACAACGCCGTGATCGTCAACAAGTCCAAGGACGGCGGGCTTACGTGGAGCGCGCCCAAGACCATCATCCGCGACACCGACTTCACCGTCTTCAACGACAAGGAGTCCATCACCGCGGACACCAACAACTCGAAGTTCGTGTACGTGATCTGGGACCGCCTCGTGGCTCCCAGGGGTGAGAGAGCGAATATCCGAGCATCGCAGCACGCGGCGGCGTTCGCGGGTCCGATCTGGTTCTCCCGCAGCACGGACGGCGGCAACACCTACGAGAAGGCGCGCCAGATCTTCGACCCCGGAACCCTGCAGCAGACCATCGGCAACCAGATCGTCACCAGGCCGCAGGGGGATCTGGTGGATATCTTCAACCTGATCCAGAACACCCGCGACCTGCAGATGCGCGGCTTTAACGTGAGCGTCATCCGCTCCACCGACCACGGCGCGACGTGGTCGAATCCGATCCGGTTCGACACAATGGTCAACCCCGGCGTGACCGACCCCGACGACGGCGACGCGGTCCGCACCGGAGACATCATCCCGGACATCGCGGTAGACCCGAGAAACGGCAACCTCTACGCCGTGTGGCAGGACAAGCGCTTCGACGACGGCCAGCACGACTCCATCGCCCTCTCCTCCTCGACCGACGGGGGCCGCACGTGGTCACCAGCCGTCAAGGTCAACAAGACGCCCACGAACATCCCGACCGGCAACCAGCAGGCGTTCACCCCGGCGGTGGACGTCGCCTCCGACGGGAGCGTCGCGGTCACCTACTACGACTTCCGCAACAACACCGCGGCCCCGGACACCCTGCCGACCGACTACTTCGTCGTGCATTGCGACCCGACGAGCGACTGCTCCAGGGCGGGGAACTACGGCGATGAGATCCGTCTGACCGACACCTCCTTCGATATGGAGAAGGCTCCGAACGCCCGCGGATACTTCATCGGCGACTACGAGGGTCTCGCGAACGACGGCACGGACTTCACGCCGTTCTTCTCGCAGTCTCACGGAACGGACCCGGCGAGCATCTTCTTCAGGAGAGTCGGCCCGTAAGCGGAGCCAAAGCACGTGAGAAGAGGCCCGGAGATCTCCGGGCCTCTCTTGTTTATGTCCTCTCTCCGAGTCACCCCGGAATGATGGTCTCCAGCCTCAGGTAAGATCCCGGACGTGAAAACCCCTTCCCAGAGGAACCCGTCCGCCCAGCCCGACGTCCCGCTCTCCGCCGGTCTCGGGCTGGCGGCCTTTGGCCTCTACCTGCTCACGCTCGCGCCGACCGTCCTCTACTACTCCCCGAAAAACTACGACTCGGCGCACCTCCAGGTCGTCGCCTACGTGCTCGGCATCCCGAGCTTCACCGGCTACCCGACATACGTGATGCTGGCGCACCTGTTTACATATTTGCCGGTCGGGGACCCGGCCTACCGCGTCAACCTCGCCTCCGCCGTCTTCGCCGCGCTGGCGGTCGCGGTGATCTACCTGCTGTGCCGGAGGCTCGGGGCGGGAGGATTCGCGTCGGCGGCGGGCGCCCTGGCGTTCGGGTTCGGCGCCACGTTCTGGAGCCAGGCCGTAATCGCCGAGGTCTACACCCTGCACGTCCTCCTGATGGCTCTCTTCCTGCTCACGCTCCTGGTCTGGCGGGCTCGCCGCCGCGAACCGCGAAGCGACCGCTACCTGTTGCTCGCCTCTCTCCTCGGCGGACTGGCGATGACCAACCACCTGACGAGCGTCTTCCTGCTGCCGGCGGCGGTGATCTTCATGGCCGTCGTGGACCGGCGCAGGCTGCTGGACCCTGCCCTGCTGCTAAAGAGCGCCGGCTTCTTCGCGCTGGGTCTGCTGCCGTACCTCTACCTGCCGGTACGGGCCTCGATGGACCCTCCGCTCGTGAACGCGGGACCGGCGGATAACCCGTCCACGCTATCCGGATTCCTGGACCTCGTCTCCGGCGGAGACTTCAAGGGCCGGATGTTCGTGTTCGGTCCCGGCGAGCTTCCGAGACGGATGTCGATCTACGGTGAGCACCTCCTAGACAACCTGAACCCAGCGCTGCTGGCGCTGGCCGCGGTCGGGCTCGCGTATCTGGCGCTCAGGGACCGGGCCGCGCTCATACTTCTTGGGACGTTCTTCGTCCTCAACCTCGTCTACGCGCTGGAGTACGACATCGAGGACCTGGAGATCTACTTCGTCCCCACGTACCTGATCCTCTGCCTGACCGTCTCTCTCGGAATACAGGCACTCTTGACGTGGGCGCGGGAGCGGCGTGCTCGACGGGTCCTCGCGCCCGCGATCATTCTCCTGGTGCTGGCGGCAGTCCTCGTCTATGTGCCGGGGACTTACAGGACGGTGGACCGGAGCGGAGACTACAGGGGGCGCGAGATCGTGGAGACCGTGGCGCGGGGCACACAGCCCGGCTCGGCGGTCCTCTACCACGGACGTTCGCTCCACTACATGCAGCTCGTGGAGGGCCGGAGGAGAGACATCAGGTTGGAAGATCCCTTCTACACCAGCGATTGGGTGCAGAGGGCGAGGCGGGACCTCCGGTACGGACCGGTCTACGTGCTGTATCCGGGCGCGACCAACACCCGTCTCTTCCGGAAGGCCGGATACGAGCTTGAGCCGATCAGAGAAGGTATGCTTTACAAAGTGACGAAGAGATCAACATGAAGGTCCTCTGCATCAGCGACCGGGTTGAGTCCATGCTGCACGGCCCGAGCCTGAACCACTACGCCGCCGGGGTGGATGCTGTCATCTCGTGCGGCGACCTGCCGTTCAGCTACCTGGATTACATCGTCACGTTCCTGGGCGCGCCGGTCTACTACGTCCTCGGAAACCACGACCCCGCGCCGGACAGCAAGGACTACCCAGAGGGCTGCATACCGCTCGACGGCGAGGTGGTGGATATCGGGGGCGTGTTTGTCGCGGGGCTCTCCGGCTCGCGGCTCTACTCCGGCGGCCCGAACCAGTACACCGAGCGGCAGATGAACCGCCGGGCGTGGGCGCTCTCGATGAAGATCCGTTGGCGCAAGCTCCTGGGGCGTCCGGCGCCGAGCGTCTTCGTCAGCCACTCACCGGCCTTTGGTCTTGGAGACCGGGAAGACCTGCCCCACGTCGGGTTCCGCTCGTTCCTCGGCCTCATGGACCGCTTCGAGCCGGACCTCTGGCTGCACGGGCACGTCCACCTGTACGGCCCGGACCAGGAGAAGCAGCGGATAGAGAAGCATGGAAAGACGAAGCTCGTAAACGTCTACGGGCACAAGTTCATCGAGATCTAAGGCGGTGTTTTCGCTCCAAACCTTGTTGTGCGGGACATGCGGATGTAGATTGAGCAAGTGGTAGATTTCATGGACCCTAACGAGCAGGCCGACAGGGACTTCACCCGCGCCCGCCGAAGGGCGTTTCTGAGACGGGTCGGCGCCTACCTGCGTAACGACCCCGGCTCCAACCAGCTCCTCTCATTCGAGGAGGTAAAGAGCGCCCTCGGGGCAGTCGAACAGGTCTACGTGGGGATGCGCGAAGTGCCTGTCGAGAAGGTCGTCGGCAGCGTGGGACGGCACCGGGACTTCGACCGGGCGTTCCTGCCGTCGAAGGGAGACCTCGGGTCGCGCTGGAAGAAGATCGACCAGATGATGCAGCGGGCCGAGGAGCTTCCGCCGGTGAGCCTGTTCAAGATCGGGGACGCCTACTTCGTCCAGGACGGCAACCACCGCATCTCCGTCGCCCGGCTGCGGGGGGTCGAGATGATCGACGCCGAGGTCACCGAGCTTCGCAGCCGCGTGCCCATAGACTCGGCGCTGACCGCCCGCGATCTGCTGCACAAGCTGGAGCAGCGGCGCCTTTTAGAACGTCTCCCGCTGGACCGGGCCGTCCCGGAGATCAAAATCCAGTTCTCGGACGTGACGGATTACCGGCGCTTCGCTACCTACGTCGAGGCCCACGGCTACCGGCTCTCGCAACTCTGGAGGCGCTACGTCTCACACGAAGAGGCCTTGAGGGACTGGTACGAATACTCCTATACTCCAATAGCGGACATGATCCGGGAGGAGCGCATCCTCGCCGCCTTCCCCGGTCGCACCGAGCTGGACCTGTACTTCTGGATCCTCAACCACCGCGAGCAACTCGCCCTTGAGTCCCGCGACGACCGCGTCTCCCCCGAGGCCGCCAAGGACGACATCCTCCTGAAGGAAGGCCGCCGGCGCAAGAACACTCTCCCCGGCACATACACCTGAGATCCCGCCCATCCTCCCGCCCCGTCTCGCGCTCCCGGATACCCTCCGTATAATCTAACCTGCAACAGTTCTTGAGTACTACATCGGGAAGGAACAGAGCTTGAGCCAGGAGAACGGACCGGCGCGGGACCTGACGAATGAGACACCGCAGGGCGCGCCCTCGAACCGGCGGCGCAGGTGGCCGTGGGTCGTGGGCGGAGTGGCCGCCCTCGGGCTGCTGGCGCTTATCGCCGGGGCGGTAGGGCTGGCTCTCGCTCTCGGCGGTGGCGGCTACAGCTCGCCGCCCACCTACGAAGAGGAGTACGTCTCGGGCGACGGATCGGACAGGATAGCGGTCGTGCCGGTGGAAGGTGAGATCTCCTCCGCCGACAGCACGCTCGGCGGTACGCAGCCGGTCACGACGCCGGAGGGTCTCGAAGACGCGCTCCGCCAGGCCGGAGACGACGACAGTGTCGCCGCCGTGATCCTGGAGGTCAACTCCCCCGGCGGCGGCGTCACGGCGAGCGACGAGATGCACCAGGCCATCCTCGACTTCAAGGAGAAGACGGACAAGCCGGTAATCGTCTCGATGGACGACGTCGCGGCCTCCGGCGGCTACTACATCTCCACCGCCGCCGACGAGATCGTCGCCAACAGGACCACCCTCACCGGCTCTCTCGGCGTCATACTCCAGCTAAACGACTTCTCGGAAGCCGCCGACAAGTACGGCATCAAGCAGCAGGTCATAAAGAGCGGCAAGTACAAGGACATCGGCAACGCTTTCCGCAAGATAAAGCCCGAGGAGCGTGAGATCCTTCAGAAGATAGTAGACGAGAACTACGACCAGTTCGTCTCGGTCATCGTGAAGGGCCGAGGTCTCCCCGAGAAGAAGGTCCGCGAGATCGCCGACGGACGCATCTACTCCGGTATACAGGCGAAGAAGCTCGGCCTCGTGGACGAGTTCGGCGGGCTGGACGAGGCGGCGAAGGTCGCGCGCAAGATGGCTAATATAGACAAAGCGACCGTCGTCCGCTACACGCAGCCGCCCTCCCTAACCGATACGCTTCTCGCCACATTCGGCCCGCAAAAACCGGAGGCCGTTCAGGTAATGGAGGCCGCGGGGATAGACCTTACGCCGGAGATCAAGTACCTGTACCGTCCGGGGTTGTAGATCGGGGGTTTCTCTACCGGATGAGACGCTTATAGCCGACCACGGTGTACCAGCTCTCGTAGGTCGTGAGCTGCACATCGGTCTGAGGGTTGCCGGCGTGGATCATCAGGTTATCTCCGGAGCTATTTTTCCCGGCATAGATTCCCACGTGCTCGATCCCACTCCCGCCGTTCGCGTGGCCGAAGATCAAATCTCCCGGCTTTAGCTCGGCCCTGGAGACCGAGGTACCGTAGTTGTACTGCGACGCGGCGCTGTGCGGCAGAGAGATTCCCGCTACCTTCTTGTAGACGTACAAGGTGAGCCCGGAACAGTCGAAAGAACTGGGCCCCGCAGCTCCGAACACATAAGGTTCACCGAGATGCCTCCGCGCCTCCGCGACGATGTCCGACCCAGTAACCGCGCTCGAACTCGTCGTGCTGGTCGTCGTTGACTTCACGACCTTTACGGCGTCGGCAATTATGTACCCGGTACCGGAACTCTTGCTGGAGACCATAACGCGGTTGGAGTCGCCGGCGTCGAGCGTGTAGGTACCCAGCGAAACCCACTGGCCGCCATTCTGACGCTGGTTGACGACCTTGCTCTTCCAGCCACCCGAACTCTTGACCAGGAACCGCGTGCGGTTGTTGTAGCCGGAGTTGGCCGGCCAGCGGGCAAGCACCCGGTAAGAGCCCTTGGACGGCGTCTTGATCTTGTACTTGGCGCTGATCGAGGTCGAACCCGGCTTCTTGAGGACCCTGTAGTTGGTCCCATACCGCTGAGCGCTGTAGTTGCTGGAGATCCACTTGCTCGAAGCCAAGAAACGCCCCGCCGTGGTGTTGTCCACGACCTGAGAGTAAGTCGCGGCCTGTGCCTCGGATACCGCGTAAAGCGCCACGGAGAATGCGATGCCCACCGCAAGCAATACGGTAAATGAGATCGACACTGGTCTCCGCAACGGGTCCCCCCTCCAGAACTCGTAATCAACTTCGACGCATTGTAACCCGGAGTGTTATGAAAACGCTACGGTTTCTAAAGAAAATTTTACGAAGTTGTAAAGAAATTGTTTCGGTCGCTGTCCATAACCAACCTTCGCGGCGGGAAGAAAAGCGGCGGACACCTTCAGAAAATGCCCGCCGCCTCGATACTGGGACAGACTCCTGGGCGCTAGGCGCCGCTCTCGATGGGCCGCTTCACGGCTTCGGTGACGCCCGGCTCGGAGAAGTAGCGTACCGTCTCCACCTTGTTCTCGGTGAAGAACCGGACGCCGTCCTTACCGGTGGCGTGCAGGTCGCCGTAGAAGGAGTCTTTTATGCCGTTGAACGGGAAGAACGCCATCGGAGCGGCCACGCCTATGTTCACGCCCAGCATCCCGGCCTCTATATTCTCCCGCCAGTGCCGGACCGCCGCGCCGTTCTCGGTAAAGATGGAGCAGGCGTTCCCGAACGGGCTACCGTTGGTGAACTCTATGGCCTCGTCCAGCGAGCCGACGCGCACGACGGAGAGGACGGGACCGAAGATCTCCTCCCGCCCGACCCGCATGTCGCCGGTTACATTGTCCAGGAGCGTCGGCCCCATGAAGAAACCGTCCTCAAGCGGCGGAGTCCTGCCGTCGAGCACCACCTCGGCGCCCTCTTCCTCGCCGGTGTCTATATAGCTCCTGACCTTCTCGCGGTGCGAGTCACGGATGACGGGCGTGAGCTCCGAGCCCTCTTTACTGCCCGGCCCCACCTTCATCGCCGACGCGGCTTCCTTGACCCTCTCGACGAGTTCGTCGGCCACGTCCCCGACCGCGACGAGGACGCTGCCGGCGAGACACCGCTCCCCGGCGTTGCCGTAGGAGGAGGAGACTATGTTGGGAACTGCCTTATCCAGGACGGCGTCGGGCATGACGATCATGGAGTTCTTCGCTCCGGCCAACGCCTGTACCCGCTTGCCGTGAGCCGCCCCGTGCTTGTAGACGTGCTCGGCGACGGGCTTTGAGCCCACGAACGAGACAGCCTCTATTCCGGGATGCTCCAGGATGGAATCTACGGCCTCCCGCGCCCCGTTCACTATGTTGAAGACCCCGTCGGGGAGTCCGGCTTCCGTGAGAAGCTCACCCAGGCGCTGCGCCGAGAGAGGCGTCCTCTCGGAGGGCTTGAGGATGTAGGTGTTGCCCGCCCCTATGGCGACGGGCAGCGTCCACAGCGGAACCATGCACGGGAAGTTGAACGGCGTTATGGCCGCCACCACCCCAAGCGGGAAGCGGTAGGAGATGTTGTCTATCCCGCGCGCCACGTCGCGCACCGTCTCGCCCATCATCAAGGTCGGCATGCCGCAGGCGAACTCGACGACCTCTATGCCGCGCCGCACCTCGCCGCCGGCGTCCTTCGCGTCCTTGCCGTTCTCCAGGGTGACGAGGTCCCGCAACTCCTCGAAGTGATCTTCCAGGAGCATCTTGAAGCGGAATAGTATCCTCGCCCGCTCGCCCACCGGAGTCCCGGCCCATCCGGGAAAGGCTTCCTTCGCCCTTGCGACGGCCCGGTCCACGTCCTCGCGGGTGGAGAGCGGGGTCTCGGCTATGACCTGGCCGGTGGCAGGATCGTAGACGGGTTCCGTCTCGCGGCCGTCTTTCTCTTCCCAGCTACCGCCTATCAGGTTTCGGACCTCGAAGTTCCTGTTCTCTACTTGCATCTGCATCGCCTCCTCGCGCGGTTGTTTTCCCTGTAGCGTCTCCTGTAGCGAGCGTCCCCGCGCAAGACGCCTCCATCCCCCCTCACCTATCGAAGCATACCCGAAATAGCCCGGGCCTGGAACGTTCTATCCGCCGCGTTTCCCGAACGCCTCCAGGTTCTTCTGGTAGAGGGCGAACGGAGCGTTCATCAGGTTGGTGTAGGAGTCCATCGCCTCGCTCATCATCTTCTGGAACGCCTCCATCTGCTTCTGGGAGCCGTCCATGATGTTGTTGGCGACGGTCTGGCTCTCCTCCACGCCGCGCTGCAGTTCCGAGGGCGCGCCGCCGAAGAAGTTCCGCACCAGGTTCTCGTTACGCTCCTGCATGCTCACGGCCTTCTCCAGGACATCCCGGTAGGCGTCGAGGCTCTCGGCGAGAGCGCGGCTGGTGCGTTCCTGACTCTTCACCGTCTCGTCGGCCAGCTTCACGAAAGACTCCATAGCGCGGGTCAGGGCGCGGTTGGTCTCGGTCTGGCTCTCTACTACGCCGGTGACCGCCTCGGCCCAGCCCTGGGCGAGCTTCACGTTGCGCTGCTGGGCGTCCACGGCGCTCTTCATGACCGTCTGGTAGGACTCGCCGAACGCCTGGGCCAGCGTGTTCGCCGCCTCCGGCTGTTGTCTCTCGGACATCGCACTCCTCCTCTTCCCGTAAGTTCATGGTTATTCTACCCGTCCGGGTGGTATGGTGACTCCCCGGCAACGTCTACCAGAAGAAAGGACATCCCACATGCGTGCGATGGTTACACCAGAGTTCGGAGGCCCGGATCTCTTCGAAGAGCAAGACTTGCAGAGGCCGGAGGCCGGTCCGGGTGAGGTAGTCGTGAGGGTCGTCGTGGCCGGGACCAACCCGGTGGACGCCAAGCTGCGCGCCGGGGACATACCGGGGGCCGTGGAGACGCCCGTAGTGCTCGGCGCGGATGTTTCGGGCGTAGTCGAGGAGGTCGGCGCGGGGGTTACGGACCTGAAGCCGGGCGACGAAGTGTACTACTCGCCGGAGCTCTTCGGCCCGGTCTCAAACGGCTCTTATGCCGAGTTCAACCTCGTTCCGGCGGCCATAGTAGCGCCCAAGCCGTCCTCCATCTCGCACGAGGAGGCGGCGGCCGTCCCGCTCGCCGGGGGTACGGCGTGGGAAGCCATCGTGCGGCGGCTCGGCGTGGTTCCGGGAGAGACGGTCCTCATCCACGGCGGCGCGGGCGGCGTGGGCTCCTTCGCGGTCCAGATCGCCAGGGCCGCCGGAGCGCGGGTTATCGCGACTGCCGGCTCCTCTAACCAGGAGACGCTGCGGGAACTCGGCGCCGACGTGTGCCTCGACTACTCCTCGGATGACGTGGCCGGAACCGCGAGCGCGGAGAACGGCGGCGAGGGCGTGGACGCCGTCTTCGACACGGTCGGCGGGCAGGTGGAGGAAGCGACCGGCTACACGCGCCCCTTCGGTCGGATCGCCACGATCCTGCCGCCGCAGGGAGACCTCACGCAGCTCTACCTCAAGAACCAGACCCTCTACGGCGTCTTCCTAACCCGCGAGCGGCGTCGGCTCGTCGAGCTGGCCCGGCTCATGGACCGCGGCCAGGTAAAGCCGCTGGTTGACGAGGTGCTGGACCTCTCGGAGGTCGGCAAGGCCCACGAGCGCCTGGAGTCCGGGCACGGGCGCGGCAAGGTCGTGCTGCGGGTGAGCCGGGGTTAGAGCGGCCGGCTTGTCGGCTATCGGTAATCAGCGAGCCTGCGTAAGCCGGAGGTTAAATAATCATTAACAGTGCTATAGGCGGGGTTGACATAGGGGCACCGCCTCTTAACATTCGTCCATGGACACCAAGCGCGGGGAATCAAAGGAAGCTCTTGCCGGTAAGTTAGAGGAAGCGAGGGAGCGGACGCGGAAGCTGCTCGCTCCCGTCTCGGACCAGGATCTGGCGAGGCAGCATGACCGGATCATGAGCCCCCTCATCTGGGACTACGGTCACATCGGCAACTATGAGGAGTTGTGGCTGATGGAGCGTGCCTTCGGGCACGGCCTCTCCGACCGCGAGCTCTACGACATGTACGACGCCTCGCTCCATCCTCGCGAGGAGCGGCCGTCCCTGAACCTCCTCGACCGCTCCGACGCGGACGTGTACCTGGACGCCGTCAGGAAGGCGGTCCTGGAATCGCTGGAAGCGGCCGACCTGAAAGGCGAAGACCCGCTGCTACACGACGGTTTCGTCTACAACATGATTTTGCAGCACGAGGCCCAGCACAACGAGACCATGCTCCAGACCCTCCAGCTCATGCGGGGCGACGGCTACCATCCCGAACCGGAGATAGACCTTCCGGAGAACCCCGGCGTCGAGGACGAGATGGTTCGTATCCCCGCCGGTCCCTTCGTCATGGGCACGGACGACCGCTCGCTGGCCCTGGACAACGAGCGCGACGCCCACGAGGTAGACGTGCCGGAGTTCTATCTGGACAGGATGCCCGTTACGAACCGGGAGTATCTGGAGTTTGTGGAAGACGGAGGATACGAGCGCGAAGAGTTGTGGAACAGCGCAGGTTGGAAGTGGGTCCAGTCGGAGACGATAGCCGCGCCGAAGCACTGGTACCAGCGCGACCCGCACTCCTGGTGGACGAAGTGTTTCGGCTTCGACGAGCCGCTGCGCCCCGACGCCCCGGTCGTCCACGTCTCCTGGTACGAGGCCGACGCATACGCCCGGTGGACCGGCAAGCGCCTCCCGACGGAGGCCGAGTGGGAGAAAGCAGCCTCCTGGGACCCTGAAAGCGGGACCGGGAGGCTCTTTCCGTGGGGCGACGAGCCGCCCACACCGGAGAAGGCCAACCTGGACCAGCTCGCCTTCCGAACCTCGGATGTCGGCGCGTATCCGGCGGGCGCCAGCGCCTACGGTATTCTGGACATGATCGGTAACGTCTGGGAGTGGACCGCGAGCGACTTCGCTCCCTACCCTAGCTTTCAGAGCTTCCCGTACCGCGAGTACTCCGAGGTCTTCTTCGGCCCGGACTACAAGGTCTTGCGTGGCGGGTCCTGGGCCACCCGCCCCGTAGCCGTCCGCAACACCTTCCGCAACTGGGACTACCCGATGCGCCGCCAGCTCTTCGTAGGCTTCCGCTGTGCGCGGTAGAGCTTCCGTGTTGCACGCCAAAGGTCCGCGCCCGAGAGCCGGGCGCTAGAGATGTGCCGCATGGCCGCATACCTGGGCGGGCCTGAGACCTCGCTCTCCTCAGTAGTGCTCAAGCCGGAGCACTCGCTACTGGTACAGAGCTACGCGCCGAGGGAGATGATGAGCGGGGTCGTGAACGCCGACGGGTTCGGGGTCGGGTGGTACGTGCCGGGCGACGATGAGCCCGCCGTCTACCGTTCGAACTCCTCCATATGGTCGGACCGGAGCTTCGCGGGGATAGCGCCGAAGATACGGTCTCAGAGAATCTTCGCCGCCGTCCGCAGCGCCACGCCGGGCCTGCCGGTCGAGGAGAGCGGCGTCCCGCCCTTCGACTCCGGCAGGTTCATGTTCATGCACAACGGCGCCATTCAGGACTTCCGCCGCAGGGCCATGCGGCCCCTGCGCGATTCCCTGAGCGACGAGTCCCACGCCGGGCTGCTCGGCGTCTCGGACTCGGAGACGATCTTCGCCGGTCTGCTCGACCGGCTCTGGGATGGCGGCGACATCGCTGGCGCGCTCGCCGCCACGATCCGGCACGTCTCCGGCGTGTGCGCCGTGGCCGGAGTAAAGGCGTCGCTCAACCTTGCGCTCACGGACGGAGAGGCGATGGCGTTCACCCGCCACTCCACCGAGGGACCGGGCAACTCGCTGTACTTCGCCGAGAGAATGGAGGCGCTGCCGGGAGCGGTAGTCGTGGCCTCCGAGCGGCTCGACGGCGACGCGGGCTGGCGCGAGGTCCCGGACAGGCACCTGCTACACGTAACCGAGGGAAGCGTGACGCTGCGCGCGCTCTGAGGAGGATCTCGATATGAACCGGGGGACCAGCCGGGGGACCGGCAACATAAACATCACGCTGCTCGACGAGGTTGGGTCGGGTGAGGACCAGATATCGCGGGACGTCCGCGCCGGTCTGCTCTCCAGCCCCAAGGACCTCTCTCCTTGGCCCAAGTACTTCTACGACGCCGAGGGGTCGCGTCTGTTCGAGGAGATAACGGAGCTGCCGGAGTACTACCAGACCCGCGCGGAACTTTCGATCTTGCAGGATAGAGCGAAGGAGATAATCGAGATCACTGGCAGCCGGGAACTGGTTGAGCTTGGCTCCGGCTCTGCCAGCAAGACCCGCGCTCTGCTCGACGCCCTCCTGGGCTCCAGGGACGAAACTGTCTCCGAAACGCCCCGCTACATGCCGCTGGACGTGAGCGAGAGCGCCCTGCGCGAGAGCGGCGAAAGGCTCACCGTCGAGTACCCGCAGCTAGAGATACAGGGCTACGTCGGAGACTTCGACACCTCCCTCGGCAGGCTGCTCGGCCCGGAGAGCGCCAACGGGTCTGGGGGGCGGCTCGTGATCTTCCTCGGCGGCACTATCGGTAACTTCACCCCCGAGAAGCGCCGCTCCTTCCTGCGGAAGATACGCGCCGGTCTCACGCCCGGTGAGCACGCCCTGATCGGGGTGGACCTCGTCAAGGACCGCGAGACTCTCGAAGCCGCGTATGACGACTCCGCCAGAGTAACAGCCCGGTTCAACAAGAACATGCTGAGCGTCCTGAACAACCGTCTCGGGGCGGGTTTCGAGCCGGACCTGTTCGAGCACCGCGCCATCTACAACGAACAAGAGCAGCGTATCGAGATGTGGCTCGACTCATGCGTGGATCAGAACGTACCAATCCCCGCCCTTGGGCTCGACGTCCGCTTCGCAGCTGGGGAAGGGATGAGGACCGAGATCAGCACCAAGTTCACCCCTGACTCCGCATCAGAGATGCTCGAAGAAGCGGGCCTGGAGCTACTGGACCTCTACACCGACGAGAGGAACCTGTTCGGCCTCGCTCTCGGGCGGGCCGGATAACGGTCTAGTATTTCGCGATAACCCAGACGGCGTGGATGATACCGGGGATGTAGCCCAGGATCGTGAGAATTACGTTGATCCAGAAGTGCTTGCCGATACCGACCTGGAGGAACACACCGAGCGGGGGGAGCAGTATGGCGACTATGATGCGGAGAATATCCATAAGGGAACTCCTAACTCCGGGAACTCTAAAACGACTATACCCGCCGTCATGGACTACTACGTGCCAGTCCTGAGCAAGTTTCCGCGATCTCGAGTATCCGGTTCAAACGCGCCTCCGCCTCTTCGGTGGTGGTCTGTGTATGCCGCCGGAGCGGGCCGGACGGTTTATAGTGTGTGGCGAAAGCGAGAAAGGGAAGGTGAGTATGGATCTCCGCTCCGTTCAGAAGCCGCTCAAGGACAGGTACCGCAACGAGCCGGGCTCGTCGAAGATCACTCTAAAGGCCACCGGCAGCGAGACGGACGCTCCGATCTCCTGCTCCGTGGACATCGGGCGCGCCGTCTATGAGGCCGAGGCTCACACGGGGGTCGGCGGCATGGGCACCGCCGCCTGCTCCGGGGACCTGCTCCTCGGCGCGCTTGCGGCGTGCGCCCAGATCACCTGCCAGATGGTCGCCAGCGCCATGAACGTCCCGACGAACAGCATCGAAGCCACCGCCGAGGGCGACCTGGACCTCGCCGGCACTCTCGGCATCTCCAAAGACGCTCAGGTCGGCTTCGAGGAGATACGCCTCACCCTGAAGGTGGACGCCCCCGAAGCCACATCCGAACAGCTCGACGCCCTGCACGAGAAGACCGAGCAGTACTGCGTCGTAATGCAGACCCTCGCCCATCCTCCCAGGCTCCGCACTGAATGGGTCCGGGAGAACGAAAGCGAAGCCGGCTAGTCTCTATCCCTCGTCCCGTCCGTGGACCTCAGCGGGCGGGCTCGTCGCCTCGACAGCGGTGAACGTTTCCAGGATATTGTAGGTGTGGGAAGCGCCCTTCGGGACGAGCCACGAGTCACCGGGCTCCAGCAGGACCTTCTGGCCCTCCAAATGTAGCTCGGCGCGGCCGTCTATAACATAACCCACCGTCTCGTAGTCGCGCCGGGCCTCGGGCTTGGAGTCTCCCGGCTCCTCGCCGTCCCACAGACGCATCGAGACCGACTTGCCGTCCGCGAGATACTTCTGCCCCATCCCGCCCTTCGGCGAAGTCTTCGAGCTAACCTTCTTGATGGTCTTATCTTCGGTCATGAAGTCCTCCTGATGTTGATTCTATGTCCGACGGCGTTACCCGAGAAGAGATAAAAGTACACTCGCAGGAGATCAAACAACCAGATCAGAGCGTGATCCCCAACTGCTCGAAGGCTCTATAAACTGTGGCGGCATTCTCTAATACCCTTGCCGTGAGACCAGCGAATATTAAAGAAAGTACCAACATGTAGAGCACGTATAGCGTTACATATGTCCACTCCGACCTCATCATGCGTCGAAGCCTGCCAGGGGGCAGCGGTGGTGATCCGGGAGCTGAGGCCGGCATCACTCCAAGAT
>DASSMB010000091.1:0-14978 GCA_035689095.1 Rubrobacteraceae bacterium
CTCGACGCTTCCAGGCAAGCTCGCCGATTGTTCGTCCAAGGACCCGGCGCGAAGCGAGCTATACATCGTCGAGGGCGACTCGGCGGGCGGTTCGGCCAAGCAGGGTAGGGACCGGAACTTCCAGGCGATACTGCCGCTTCGAGGCAAGATCCTGAACGTCGAGAAGGCCAACATGAACAAGGTCCTCTCTAACGTGGAGATCCAGGCCATGATCTCCGCAATAGGCGCCGGGGTCGCGGACAGCTTCAACCTCGAAGGCGTCCGGTACAACAAGATCGTTATCATGACCGACGCCGACGTGGACGGGAGCCACATCAGGACGCTCGTGCTGACTTTCCTGTTCAGGAACATGCCGGAGCTCATAGAGGCGGGTTACGTGTACATCGCGCAGCCGCCGCTCTACAAGATTACGCACCATCGCAAGGACTACTACGTCTATAACGACCGCGAACTGCGCGAGACGCTCACGCGCCTGAACGCCAACGGCAACGCCAACATCGGCCGCTTCAAGGGCCTCGGAGAGATGAACCCTAATCAGCTCTGGGAGACGACGATGGACCCGCAGAACCGGACGCTCCTTCAGGTAACGGTCGAGTCGGCGGCGGTCGCGGACGAGTTGTTCACGGCGCTCATGGGCGACAAGGTCGAGCCGCGCAAGGCTTTTATCGAGGCGAACGCCAGAGAGGTGAAAAACCTGGATGCTTGATACTTTCTCGGGGAACATACAGCCCCACTCCATAGAGGACGAGATAAAGGACTCGTTCCTCTCCTACGCGATGAGCGTGATCGTCTCTCGCGCCCTGCCGGACGTGCGAGACGGCCTCAAGCCGGTCCACCGGCGCGTACTCTACGCGATGCACGACCTCGGGTTGCAGCCGAATCGACCGTACCGCAAGAGCGCGACGGTCGTCGGCGAGGTCATCGGTAAGTACCATCCGCATGGCGACTCGGCGGTCTACGATACTCTGGCCCGGATGGCCCAGCCCTTCGCGCTGCGCGCCCCGCTCGTGGATGGTCAGGGGAACTTCGGATCGGTAGACGGAGACCCGCCGGCGGCGATGCGCTACACAGAGGCGCGGCTGACGCGCATGGCGACGGAGATGCTGCGGGACATCAGCTCGGACACGGTCGACTTCGCGCCGAACTTCGACGAGAGCCAGCGCGAGCCGGTCGTCTTGCCAGCGCGGTTCCCAAACCTGCTCGTCAATGGATCGGACGGAATCGCGGTTGGGATGGCGACCAAGATACCGCCGCACAACCTGGGCGAAGTGGTGGATGCCACGATAGCCATGATCGACGACCCGGAGATGGGCGACGAGGAACTGGCGAAGCACATCACAGGGCCGGACTTTCCTACGGGCGGTGTGATCGTCGGCCTGCGCGGCATCAAGGACGCCATCACGACCGGGCGTGGCTCGGTACGGGTGCAGGCCAAGGCACACACGGAGCAGATCAAGGGCAACCGGACCCAGATCGTGGTCACGGAGATCCCGTACCAGGTCAACAAGAGCTACCTCCTGCAGAAGATCGCCGAACTCGTCAAGGAGCGGAAGCTCGACGGCATCTCCGATCTTCGCGACGAGTCGGACCGAAATGGGATGCGCATAGTCATCGAGTTGAAGCGTGAAGCAGTCCCGAAGGTCGTCCTGAACAACCTCTACAAGCACACCCAGATGCAGCAGAGCTTCGGCGTGAACCTGGTCGCCCTCGTAGACGGCGTTCCGAAGACGCTCTCGTACAAGAAGGTGCTGACGCACTACGTGGCGCACCAGTTCGAGGTGGTTACTCGCCGGACGCGCTACGAGTTGGAGCGGGCGCAGGCGCGGGCTCACATCCTGGAAGGGCTCCTGATAGCGCTCTCCAACCTGGACGAGGTCGTGGCGATCATCCGCAAGAGCCGGAGCGTCGAGACGGCGCGCAACAACCTGATGAAGACCTTCAAGCTCTCCGAGCGGCAGGCGCAGGCGATCCTGGACCTGCGGTTGCAGCGTTTGACGGCGCTGGAGCGGCAGAAGGTCGAGCAAGAGCATCGGGACCTGCGGGAGAAGATCGAGTACCTGGAGAGCGTTCTGGCGGACGACGGTAAGGTTTACGAGATCATCAAGGAGGAGCTTCTGGAGGTGAAGGCCGCCTACGCGGACGAGCGCCGGACGGCGATCACAGCCGAGGAGGGCGTGGACTTCGAGATCGAGGACCTCATCGCCGAGGAGGAGATGGTCATCTCCATTTCCAACGGTGGCTACCTGAAGAGCGTGCCCGTCAACACGTTCCGCAAGCAGGGCCGGGGCGGGGTCGGCGTCGCCGGGATGGAGCTGAAAGAGGGCGACTACATCGAGCACCTCTTCATCACCACGACGCACCACTACATGCTCTTCTTCACCAACAAGGGGAAGGTGTACCGCCTGAAGGTCCACCAGCTCCCCCGGATGAGCCGGACGGCGAAGGGCCGGCACATCGCGAACCTGCTGCCGCTGGCGCAGGGGGAGAGGATCGCCTCGGTGCTGGCGACCAAGGAGTTCAAGGAGGCGGAGTACCTGCTCTTCGCGACGAAGAACGGCGTTGTCAAGAAGACCAACTTCCTGGACTACAACACTCCCTTGAAGAACGACGGGATCATAGCGATCAACCTCGCCGAGGACGACGAGTTGATCTCGGTCCGCCACGCTTCCGAGGGCGCGGAGGTAGTAATCGTCTCCCGCAACGGAAAGGGCATCCGCTTCTCGCAGAGCGACGCTCGTCCGATGGGCCGGGCGACCGGCGGCGTCAAGGGGATCACGCTCGGCAAGGACGACGTTGTTCTGAGCATGGACGTGGTCGCGGACGACGCGGCGGACCTGTTCATGATCACGGAGAGGGGCTTCGGCAAACGCACCGCCCTCTCTCAGTTCCGGGCTCAGGGACGCGGCGGTCAGGGCGTCATCGCCATGAAGACCGACGGTGAACGCGGCAGGCTGGCGGGCGTGAGGGTGGTCCGTCCGGGACTGCACGAGCTTATGATCGTCTCGAACTTTGGGACGACGATCCGCATAGATGCTGACTCCGTCTCGCAGCAGGGCCGGTCGGCGCAGGGTGTGCGCGTGATGAACCTGCGCTCCGGCGACGAGGTGAGCGCTATAGCCAAGGTCGTCTCCTCGCGCTCCACCGATGCAGACGGCGCCACGGACGAGCTGGCGCTGGATGAGATCTCGGGCGAGGAAGCGATCAACGAGTCCGCGGCGGGATTACCGGAGGCGGGCCTGCCGGAGGCCAACGGCAGCGGCGAGGTGCCGGGTGCATAGCGAGTGTAACGGCGTCGTCGAGTGCACGGCTCTCGTCCTGGCCGAGAGCTGCACGGAGTATGAGGACCGGCTGACGCTCTTCGGGATACTCGATGAGATCCGCCCCAGACGCGGCGGCGAGACCTCCTTCGTCGTCTATACGAAGTTCGAGGGCTGCGAGCACGCCTCGGACAAGGAGCGCCGCGCCCGCATACTCATCACCGACGAGGAGGGCGAGGTCCTGATGGAGTCGGCCGAGTACTCCGTCTATCTGGATGGGACCGAGGAGCCGGTCACGATAGTCGCCGCCTTCGACCTCCCCGATGACTTCGAAGTCGGAGAGCAACTGCTGTGGGTCGAAGCCGTCCTCGATGACGAGACCCTCGCCCAGACAGCAGTCAGAATCCACGACCGCTACAGTGTCTAGAAAATCGACAGAGAGGCCCGGATCTCCGGGCCTCTCTCACTACTCAAGGAAACCGATTCATGCCTGAAGATCTTGCGATATTCATTGACTGGGAGAACATCTATATCTCCACGGTCACGGAGTACAACTCGAAGCCGAACGTCTCGGCGATACTGGAGAAAGCCCGCGAGTACGGGCGCATCGTCTCCGCCACGGCCTACGCCGACTGGACGGATGGAGACTTCCGCAACGCGCCGCCGACGCTCTACTCGAACGGCATCTCCCCGCGCTACATCTCCGCCCGCTACTTTCCTGGGGGACGCTCCCAGAAGCGCAGGACAAACTCCATAGACGTGATGCTCGCGGTGGAGTGCTCGGACTTCCTGCACAACCACCCGCAGGTGGACACATACGTGCTGGTGACGGGCGACGGGGACTTTATTCCCCTCGTGAGCCTGCTGAGGAGCCAGGGGAAAGTCGTCGTGGTTATCGGGGTTTCGGAGGCGACTTCGTACCACCTGATCGAATCCGCCGATCACTTTATCTCCTACGCCTCGCTCCTCGAAGAGGACCGCGCCGCGCGCGCCCCGGACAAGGAGCCCAAGAAGAAAGATTCCGACCCGTACGTGGAGCTGGTACGGGCCGTCGAGACGCTGAAGAAGGGCGGCAAGACCCGCGTCCTCGGTCAGGTGAAGCAGCAGATGATCGTACAGCTCGGCTCTTTCGACGAGCGGAACGCCGGCTTCAAGAAGTTCAAGGACTTTGTGGTGGAAGCCGAGCGTAGGGGCCTCGTCAACACTGTGGATCAGGACCTGGAGTTACAGGTCTACCTGCCGGACGAGAAAGTCCCCGACTTGCAGGAGGCCGACCTCGCCGCCGAGGAACCGAAGGGGGACGGAGCCGCCGCTCAGTCTGCGGGACGGGACAGAGGGAACGGTAAGCCCGAGGCTAAGTCCAACGGTAAGCCGGTACGGGAAGAAAGTGAGCAGGAGCCCGAGCCTGCCGCGCCGAAGGCTGGCTTCGACCTCCTGGAGGACCTGACGCCCTACGAACTGAAGACAGTCTGCAAGACTGTCTCGAACCTCCGGCAGCCAGCATCGTTCGTGGAGATATTCAGCAGCATCCGCGAGCTGGACGAGCGGGGCGAGCTGGAGCTATCCCGCGAGGAGATCGGGGAGGTCATAACCGCCATGCTCGACTCCGAGTTCCTCGACGTCGTCCGCCAGCGTCCCTACGAAGGCTCCAAGGCCGATATGACCTTCTACGCCCTGAACTCCGACAAACAGGAAGTCAAGAACGCTCTGAATGGTGGCTAATCAGCGAGCCTGTAGACGGTGAAGACGGCCAGAGCCAGCGCTATGGAGATCTGGACGAGCGACACGCCCACGGTCTCGACGACCTGAAGGGCGGAGACGCTCCGCAGCATCAGATGCGCCAGGATTATGGCTCCGAACCCCACGGCGAAGAGTATCGCCGCCTTCACCCTGTACGCCTCGCCACGCTCCTTCAACACGGCAACGCCCAGTAACGCCGGGACGTAGAAAACCAGGATCAGGGGCACCAACCCCACCACCGCGAGACCGATGTTTAGTGCTGTCTCCATACTCATGACTCCCATACATATAGAGTTGTAGACTACATCATAGCTTTAGGTCTGATGGAAAATTGAACAGACGTTATGTACCCTAGTAAACTTACACCATTCTACAGAGGCGGTGGGCGTAAAATGGGTATCAATCAGAGGGTTTCGCTTCGTAAGTTCGTGGAGGACATCCGGCGTTGGGTGGAGGAGGGCAGGAGTGACGAGTGGATCGCGAGCGCCCTCGGGACGAGCCCGTCGTCGGTACAGTCATTCCGGTCGCGGAACGGGATCCACCGCCGCGGAATGGTGTCGACGCTGCACGAGCCGCGCGATTTCACGGCTTACGAGGGCGTGATCGAACCAAACGGTCCCGGAGTATGGTTCGATCCTTCGGTTGGTGAAGACGAGCGTTGGGCCAGACGTTGGAGCGGAGTGGACCGCGTGGAACTGCGCGTCACACCAACCAAGATCGTCCTTCTCCGCCGCGGCGCGGCGCGCGGAGCCCGCTCACTCGCGCAGCCCGGCTCTCCCGGCGGGAACTTGTAGGATAGTCTGTAGGTACCCTGTAAGCTATAATTCAGGAGGGTTCGGGCCGTCCGACCCGTCGCTGCGGTATCGGGGAGACCCGCCGCCGTAGAGCAAAGTCCGGACTCGCAAAAGGCCGCTCGGGCCAATAACCCGAGGGACGATGCCGGCGCAAGCCCATCGTTACGTCAAGTGCAACAGAGAGCAGACCAGCCGATGGATCGCAGCTTCGCTGCCGATCACAGGTGATGGGTGAAAGGGTGGGGTAAGAGCCCACCGGCGGTATCCCAAGGCGAAAGCCGGAGGGACCGGCCAGGCAAACCACCGGTGCGAGCAAGCCAAATTGCCCGGACGCCGCAAGGCGCCGCGGGCTGGTAGGCGCAGCCTCTCCAGTAGAGGCCCGGAGGTATCGACCTTCGGAGATGGATGGCGGGATAGAGCAGAATCCGGCTTACGGGACGGCCCAGCCCTCTATCCAAGTTCAAACACCCTTATATGAATCTGGAATGGATTCACATACAAGCTTTCTCCTGATCCTCTATACTGCCCAAACAGCAAACGACTTCAGTTACAAGAAGGCACAAGCATCTAGAAAAGGAGCACAAGCTTGTCAGCCATAGCAGCCGCCTGGAAGAGGCTACCCTGGTGGGTGGAGCCGATGACCGTAGTAACCGTGCTTACGGCCTTCGGTATCTATTCTTTGACTATCGTGATCTTGTTCCCTGGGGTGTACCATGAGTACATCTCTCCGTTCTATTCGCCGCCCGTGGGCCGGCCGGACTGGTTACCGTGGTTCATAACGGCGCCGATGTTTATACTCTGGATCCCGCTGGGCTTCCGGGCGACGTGCTATTACTACCGCAAGGCTTACTATCGGGCGTTCTTCTGGGACCCGCCGGCCTGCCAGGCGAAGGCGCAGCAGAGAGACCGTCCCTGGTCCAACGACCCGCAGGGCTACCGGGGCGAACGGGCGCTGTTCGTGCTAAACAACGTCCACAGGTACTTCCTCTACGCCTCGCTCGTGGTCGTGGCCTTCCTGTGGTACGACACGATCCTCACCTTCTTCCCCGATGGGTCGTTCGGGGTTCGGTTGGGGTCGCTGATCTGGCTGGTCAACGTGGTCTTGATCTCCGCGTACACCTTCTCGTGCCACTCTATGCGGCACCTCGTGGGGGGCAACAAGGACTGCTACACATGCATCCGGGGTGGCAACGCCCGGCGCAAGCTGTACAACGGCGTCTCCAGGCTCAACCTGAGGCATCCGCAGTGGGCGTGGCTCAGCCTCTTCTCGCTGCTCATAACCGACGTGTACTTCAGGCTCATCATGGCTGGCGTAATACCCGACGTCACGATCATCGGGTAGCAGGGATAGGTGGTAGAGATGCAGAGAGACGAACATAACAACGGTAGTCCGAACGGACACCGCGAGAACTACGAGGTCCGCGAGCACGACGTTCTGATCATCGGCGCCGGCGGCGCGGGACTCCGGGCCGCGGTCGCGGCAACCCAGCACGGCCTCTCGGTCGGTATCGTCACGAAGTCGTTGCTCGGCAAGGCTCATACCGTCATGGCCGAGGGCGGCATGGCGGCGGCGCTCGGGAACGTGGACCCCGATGATACCTGGAAGACGCACTTCATGGACACCATGAGGAGCGGCAAGTTCATCAACAACTGGCGCATGGCGGAGATCCACGCCAAGGAGTCCCCCGACAGGGTCTACGAGCTGGAGCAGTGGGGGGCGCTCTTCAACCGGACGCCGGAAGGCAAGATCTCGCAGCGTCCCTTCGGCGGTCACTCTTACCGGCGCCTGGCCCACGTAGGCGACCGCACCGGCCTGGAGCTGATCCGGACCATGCAGGAGAAGGTACTCGCCACCGACGCGAAGGTCTACATGGAGACCACGGTGACGAAGCTTCTCAAGAGCAACGGCAGGGTCGTGGGCGCTCTGGCCTACACCCGCGAGTCGGGCAAGTTCGTCCACTATAAGGCCAAGGCCGTCGTCATGGCGACGGGCGGATGGGGCCGTATCTTCAAGGTCACCTCCAACTCCTGGGAGGGGACGGGCGACGGCGTCATTCTGGCTTACGACGCCGGAGCCGAATTGGTGGACATGGAGATGATGCAGTTCCACCCGACCGGGATGGTCTGGCCTCCGGGCGTGCGCGGTCTGCTCGTCACCGAGGGCGTGCGCGGCGAGGGCGGTCTGCTCCGCAACTCCAAGGGCGAGCGTTATATGGAGAAGTACGATCCCGAGAAGATGGAGCTCTCCACCCGCGACGTGGTCGCGCGGGCTAACTACACCGAGGTCCAGGAGGGCCGGGGGTCCGAGCACGGCGGCGTATACCTGGATATCACGCACCTGGGCTACGACGGCATCATGAAGAAGCTGCCGACGATGCACGAGCAGTTCCTCAAGCTCGCCGACATAGACATCTCCAAGGAGCCGATGGAAGTCTTCCCGACCGTTCACTACACGATGGGCGGTATCAAGATAGACCCGGAAACCTGCGCGAGCAATGTGCCGGGGCTCTTCGCCGCGGGCGAGTGTGGCGGCGGGCTGCACGGCGCAAACAGGCTCGGCGGTAACTCGCTCTCCGACCTACTCGTCTTCGGACGCAGGGCTGGTGAGGGCGCGTCGGCCTATGTCCAGGAGAGCGTGCATTCGGCGGACATCGCGGAGGCTGAGATCCTGAAGGAGATAGACCGAGTAATCCTTCCGCTGAACAACGAGAAGGGCAAGGAGAGCCCGTACCTCATGCAGCAGGAGCTTCAGGAAGCGATGATGGAGCACGCCAATCTCATGCGCGACGAGGACTCCCTAAAGGAAGGGCTCGGCAAGGTGCTGGCGCTCAAGGACCGGCTGCCAAACTTGAGTGTTCCGGGGTCGAGGCTCTTCAATCCAGGATGGCACACGGCGCAGGACATACGGTACCTGATCCAGATCTCGGAGATCATCATCAGGACGGCCCTGCTGCGCACGGAGCGGCGCGGGGCGCAGTGGCGCCTCGACTTCGACGGCCCGGACGACGAGCTCGGCAAGATTAACTTCATCGTCAAGAAGGACGCTCAGGGCGAGGTCGGCATAGAGCGGCGCGAGATTC
Source organism: Rubrobacteraceae bacterium (assembly GCA_035689095.1). GTDB lineage: Bacteria > Actinomycetota > Rubrobacteria > Rubrobacterales > Rubrobacteraceae > JACDDK01. The sequence goes on from DASSMB010000091.1 coordinate 8,872, forward strand.
CGCCAATGCCACAGCACCTGTTGAGCCTGTTCGAGGACAAGGTCGTTGACATGGCGGGCGGCGAGAAGCGTGGCGCGGAGAGCCAGTTCTAGCCGTCAGGACCAGTAGCTAAGGAGCATATATTGGATAGCAATTCCGCGGAGCAGAAGGACATGGCCTCCAAGGCGCACGCCGACGTGCACGCTGATGAGAAGGCTGTCGAGAACGGGAAGACGGCGAAGCTCAGGATCTTCCGCGGCGACTCCGGCGGCGGAGAGCTTGTCGATTACGAGTTGCCGCTGGTCGAGGGGATGGTCGTGCTGGACGCGGTCCTCTACGTGCAAGCCCACCAGGCCAACGACCTGGCGGTGCGCTGGAACTGCAAGGCCGCCCACTGCGGATCGTGCAGCGCGGAGATCAACGGCAAGCCGCGCCTGCTGTGCAAGACTCGCATCGAGGAGTTCGACGGCGGCGAGATACAGGTCTATCCACTCCAGGCGTTCCCGGTCATCAAGGACCTCGTCTCGGATGTCTCGTGGAACTACCAGGTGTCGAAGGGCATCAAGCCGTTCACCTCGGACGAGCAGGCGCCGTTCACGATGTACGAGGAGGACGTGGAGCGGCTCTACGAGCCGAAGAAGTGCATCGAGTGCTTTATGTGCCAGGACGTCTGCCACGTCCTCAGGACCCACCACAAGCATGCGGAGTTCGCCGGTCCCAGGTTCTTTGTCAGGAACCAGTGGCTGGAGATGCATCCGATGGACAACCAGGATCGGCTGCACGACCTGAAGGAAGACAACGGCATCGGCTACTGCAACATCACCAAATGCTGCACAGAGGTCTGTCCGGTGGACATCCACATCACCGACAACTCCATCATCCCGCTCAAGGAGCGCGTAGCCAGCGAGTACTACGACCCGGCCAAGTGGCTGATGCGGAAGATCCGGGGCAACAGAGGTTCAAGGAACGGAAGCCGGAACGGCCGATAAGAGGGCAAAAGAGAGAGCGGACGACGGGCTTCGAACCCGCGACCTCCAGCTTGGGAAGCTGGCGCTCTACCAACTGAGCTACGTCCGCGTAAGGCAATATTCTAGCACGCCGGATGTAGCTCTTTCTTTCGCGTGAACCCGCCAGAGTACAGGTTTTGCCCACAGTGCGGTGGGCGATTCGAGAGCCGGGTCCTCAAAGACGGCGAGCCGGAGCGGCTGGTCTGCGGTGAGTGCGGCTTCGTGTTCTACCTTGGTCCGAAGCTGGTCGCCGGGGCGGTCTTCGAGATGGATGGGAACGTGGTCCTGATCCAACGCGCCATCGAGCCCGGCTACGGGAAATGGACGTTCCCCGGCGGCTTCGTGGAGCGCGGCGAGCGGGCCGAGACCGCCGCCGAGCGCGAGGTTCTTGAGGAGTGCGGGGTGGAGATCTCTGTGACCGGCATCCTCGGCCTCTACACTTACGAGGGCCAGATCCCGGCGATAGCCGTCTTTACGGCGGACGCGACCGGCGGCGAACCAGCGCCCCTCGACGAGACGATGGACGTGCGAGGCTTTCCCCGATACGCCTTGCCGTGGCAGGAGATGGCCTTTCCCAGCACCGAGCACGCCCTCAAGGACTATCTGCGCCTCGGCGGACTGAACCTGCTGGGAGATTCGGAGCCGGAAGGGTTCGCTAAGCGTTGACGAGCGCCTCTTGCACAGCCGCCAGGATCTCAGCTTCATCTGCGAGGCGCCCGACTCCCGGCTGCTCCTCGGTAGAGGCCATGAGGCCTTCATCGGGTCCCACGAAGCCATGTCCCCAACTCTTCAGGATCCCGACGTTGCGCACCGTTGCCGGAGCGTGCCACATCTCTGGGTTCATGGCTGGCGCCCATAGGACCTTCTTCGCGCCGGCAAGGATGGTCGCGGAGAGCAGGTCATCGCCGAGACCGATTGCCGCTCGCGCCATAGCGTCAGCGGTCGCCGGGGCAACGAGGACGAGGTCGGCCCAGCGGGCCAGTGATACGTGTTCGACTCTGCCGGAGCGCTCCCACCAGGTCGTGTCGGTGTGGACCGGACTTCCGGCGGCGATGGAAAGCGTCTCCTCCGGGATGAAGCGGAATGCCGCCTCGGTGGCGACGGCCCGGACCTCGTGACCGGCTTCTCTTATGCGCCGGATCACGCCGGGCGCCTTGTATGCCGCTATACCACCCGTTACACCAATGAGAACGTTCCGCGGTTCCATGCGAGTAGTATACAAAGCGCGGAGAAAGCCGCGGCTCGGACATGGTAAGGATGAACCAGGCTCAAGACGACAGACTACTATAAGTTCTCATTGACAACGAGCTGGCGGGTTGTTACCGTCCCTGTTATAGAGTCAACGTATCGCTAGGGTATCGCGCCGACTATCTTGCGGCGCGGGGAGAGTATGCCCAACTCAAGCGCATCGAAAAGATCGGGTCCTGTTGGCTGGCACTTTCTACGAAACTCTACGAGGGCGCTCTCTGAGGCTTTCATCGTCTCGCGTCTTCATGTGTTTACTCACCCTGACCATCGGGATGCTGATCTTCTCTAGCGAGCAGGCCCGGGCGCAGGGATTGGATGGAGGCCAGGGACTGATCGGTGGCCGCGCCGCTTCCCAGGGCCCGGTCGCGCCCATAGCGAGTCCCCCGGCGGCTAGCACTGCCTCTCAGCCCCCGGCACAGCCGTCGGCGCAGCAGGCGGAAGAGCCTGTCGCCGGCCAACAGCCCGATCAGCAAACCGGCGTCACAACGCCTGCAACACAGACAAACACAATTCCACCCGCCAGCCCGACCGCCCCAGCACCGGCTACTCAAGCACCGGCGGATCAAGAGATCGTTCAACAGCCTCCCGACCGCCGGGTAGCGGCGCAACCGCGGCAGGCGGTCCAGCCGCAGCCCGCTTCTCAGAACGCCGTCTCGCAACCGCAGCCGCAGTATGCCGTACCGTACAATTCGACACCAAGCACTCCGCCGGAGCCCGTCGTACGGGGAGACGCCGGTCCCGTCCCGAAAGTCGAACAGCATCGGAATGTACCTGCGAATCGTACGGAGCAAAAGCCACACGAAACAGCCCAAACCCAGCCCACAGTCAGAACTGCTATACCTGGAGATGAGAGAAGGCACCACGAACCGGACCAGTCGGCTCAACCCGAACATGAAGCCGCCGGACCGGCCGCGAAACACGAAAACGGCACGTCGAAGTCGGCGCCGGAATCTCCGGTGAAGCACGCACCCGGACATGAGACGCGGCCGAATGAATCTGGTTCCCGGCCCGGAACCCCGACCAGGACAGAGCCTCGATACGCACCCGACGATCACCAGAGCGGTCCGTCCGGCGTCAGGTCCAAATCGCGCGGGAGCGGGCTCCCCGAGCGGCCGAAACACGTCGGGGTGGCGGGGGCTCCCGCGGCTAGATCCATCGGCGATTCCAGGAAAGCGCCCTCTTTGGCGCTTCTCACAGGGGTAATTTCCCTGCTGGGGAGCGAGGCTGGCAGCCGGGAGATTGGGACGGTCCCAACCTTCAGGTCGTTGGCTGAACTTGCCAGCACTATCGTTGAACAATCGCGAGTAACTATAAGCCTCGTGGTGGAGAGGATCTCCGGCTTCGTGTCCGGTCTCCGGGCGGCGAGCCGGGTCGCCGATCTCGGACCTCCCGGAGGGGTGATTCCGCCTCTGCCGCCCCAACAACCAATGGGAGGCAATGTTCTCTCTGGAGGACATTTCTCTGATTCGGGTTCTGGATGGCTGCTCGCCATGCTAGCGCTCGCGTTGCTCACAGCCACTTGTCGAAGAGGGATATGGAGCCTCTTCGAGTCCATCAAGCCGGAATTGGTCCCTCAACTGGTATCCGAGCGGCCTGGCTGATCCTTCTTGCTCAGGGGACGTCGAATGTCCCCTGGCCCTTGAGTAATCGCGCTTGATTCGTAGCGGGTTCGGTGCGCGTCGAACAAGAGCTTTATGTAAGGAGGAGAGTTGCACTTATGGTCGAAGCAACATACGCGGTCGCTAGTTGACCCGGTTTCACGCTGCACGGAGGGGCTCGAACAGGGGCTGAATCTCGGCGGTTGCAACGGCGACCGGTACATTCGCGTGCCGGAGCGTCAGGGTAAGGAGTGGCTATTCACTACCGTCGCTGTCGGGTTCTCCGGCGACGGGCGGAAATTAGAAATGAGGATATGAGATGCGCGTCCTGGTTGCGAACGAGCCGCGTTCATACCGTGAGGCATTCACGGCTGCTTTTCAGGCCTTGCGACCGCACATCGAGTCCATAGCCGTAGAGCCCGAAGACTTGGAGCAGGAGACGATCCGGCTCCGCCCGGATCTGGTCGTCTGCGAGCACATCACGCCTGCGCTCGAAGCGCGGGTGCGTTACTTGATGGAGGTCAGGGTGGAGGATGAGGTTCTGGTCGCTATGAGTAACGTGCCGGCTTTGTTTACTGCTACGAACTTAAACCTCGCCGATCTACTCTCATTCCTGGATCAGTGCGAGGAGATGATGGAGCAAGAGGTGTCCTTGGGACGATAGATGGAAATCGGTAGAGGAACTCCGGCCTCTCCCGGACGGCTACGAACGGCATGGCCGGAAGTTCCGGAATTCCTTCAGCATGGTACAAGGGAAGCTCGAGAAGGCTTGAAGGCACACGCCGTAGTCTCAGAGACTCTTTTCGCGCCGCCCATCAGCGTCTCCCGGACATTTTTCGCGATTCGCGGCGTATCCTGGCACGAATTGCGCGGTTTTGTGTGGGATTCGTGTCCCGAGATGGTAATATTACGGCCCCGCGGAGAGGCGGGGAAGTAGAGAAATTCTTTATCGAAGAGGCGCGGGAAGCTCCTTGAACAGAGTCCACAGCGACGAAAAGGAAAAACCGTAGTGGTCAGCAAGACGCACAACCTTCGCTGGCTGGAGAGCCTGAAGGAGTCGCAGAAGATCACGGCCCGCGAGGAGCGGCGCAAGGACGAGATCCTTGCGATCTACCAGCGGCTTCACCGGATTTCCTCGCGCAGGCTGGACCCGCCGGTCTTTCCGCCCTGGAGAACCCACTGGTGAGCCTTCTCACTTTGAACTGAATCCTATCGCGTACGCTGACGGCACTTCCCGCTAAGATACTTCTCATGGAACGGACTCTTACAGGCAAGGTAGCCGTGGTTACCGGCGCTTCGAGCGGTATCGGCGAGGCGACGGCGCTCGCGCTCGCGGAACGCGGAGCCTCAGTCGTCCTGGCGGCGAGAGCTTCGGAGAAACTGGAGGAGATGGAGCGCGGGATCTCGGCGCGCGGCGGCCGGGCTCTATCCATAAGGACGGACGTCTCCGATCCCAGCTCGGTCGAAGCGATGATCGAACGTACCGTTGGCGAGTTCGGAGCCATAGATATCCTCGTAAACAACGCGGGCCTCGGGCTCTCGGGGCGTGTGGCGGAGTTGCGCGCGGAAGACCTGCGCTACGTCTTCGAGGTGAACGTGGTTGGGCCGCTCAACTGCATCCAGTCGGCGCTGCCCCATATGCGAGAGGGAGGACGTATCATCAACGTATCCTCGGTGGTGGGGAAGAGGTCCATCCCGAAAGTCGGGGCATACAGCGCGAGCAAGTTCGCCCTGAACGCCCTCTCCGATGCTCTGCGGGTGGAGATTGCGCGCCGGGGCATCTCCGTAACCAGCGTCTATCCCGGCACGACGCGAACCCCGTTCCGGGACAACTCCCGCCGCACTAAGGACGAGAAACGCGGGTGGCGTCCGAAGGGCGTAACGCCGGACGTGGTGGCGGGGAAGATCGCCCGCGCCGCCGAGAAGGGCCCGCGCGACGTGTATATCACCCTCAAGGACCGGCTGTTTGTCGCCGCCGTGACACTTCTCCCCGGCCTTACCGACCGGGTACTCGGCTTCTGGTCCAGGGACTAGCTTGGGCTTCGAGGAAAGCGTAACGGCGCGGCTCCGGCGCTACCGCGAGGAGGCCGACCGTTCCCTGTCACTCTTGCGCGAGACCGAGCAGACCGCAAGGAAGTTCTCCGGGCGCCTCTTCGCCGGGCTCGAGTACGCGGCGGTGCTGGGACGGCAGGCCGGGTTCGAGGTAGAGACCGCTCATACCGGAGACCTCTTCATGCTCCGGGTGGCCGCCGGGCCGGGCTCGGAGGCGGGCGCC
>DASSMB010000092.1:0-17142 GCA_035689095.1 Rubrobacteraceae bacterium
CCGTTCAATGTGTGGAGCACGATCCAGGAGGCCCGGGGTCGCTCCGCCGGCACGCGCACGGGCGATTCCTCCGTCGCGCAGGCAACCGACAACACTACTCCGGGAGGTGAATCCCTGTGATCCCCGTAGCCTTTGACTACGAGGTCGCCGAATCGGTGGACCACGCCCTGCAGCTTCTGGGGGAGCACGGCGACGAAGCCAAGCTCCTCGCCGGCGGCCACTCCTTGCTGCCGATCATGAAGCTCAGGTTCGCGGCCCCGGCGCTCTTGGTCGACCTCGGACGCATAACCGACCTGAACTACGTCCGCGACGAGGGCGACCATCTCGCCATCGGCGCGATGACCCGCCACACGGACGTGGAACGCAACCCCATCCTGCAGGAGCACTGCGGCCTGCTCGCTTACACGGCCTCGTTCGTTGGGGACCCGCAGGTGCGCCACCGCGGCACCATCGGCGGCTCCATCTCCCACGGCGACGCCGCATCGGACCTCCCCTCGGCCCTGCTCGCCCTCGAAGCGAGCTTCGTAGTGAAGGGGTCGGGTGGCGAGCGGACGGTGGCCGCCGGGGACTTCTTCCAGGACTATCTCCAGACGGACCTCGCGCCCGATGAGATCCTCACGGAGATCCGGGTCCCCAAGCTCTCCGCGGGAACCGGGTGGTCGTACCAGAAGTTCACCCGCCGCGCTATGGACTGGGCCGTGGTCGGTGTCGCCGCCGTGGTCGAGAAGTCCAACGGCGGCGTCGGAACGGCCCGCATTGGGCTGACCAGCATGGGCTCTACACCGTTGAGGGCTTCCGCCGCCGAGAGGGCGCTCTCCGGCGCGGACTCCGGCTCGATAGCCGAGGCGACCAGCTCCGCCGACGAGGGCGCCAACCCATCTTCGGACATCGCCGCCTCCGAAGAGTACCGTCGTCACCTGGCGCGGGTGCTCACCAGGCGCGCTGTCGAGGAGGCGCTCTCCCGTTGAGCGAAGCGGTTAACGGACGCCGGGGGGCCCTGCCCCCCGGCGTTTCTCATTCCGAAGACCTGCGGGGCCGCCTCAAGGAGTTCGACTACCTGGCGGACGAGGGTCTGTCCACCGCGATCTTCCTGGCCCTCAAGCTCGGGCGTCCGCTCTTCCTCGAAGGCGAGGCGGGCGTCGGCAAGACGGAGGTCGCGAAGGTCCTCTCCCGCATCCTGGAGACTCCTCTCATCCGGCTTCAATGCTACGAGGGCATAGACGTCTACCAGGCGGTCTACGAATGGGACTACGCCCGCCAGCTACTCCACATCCGTGCCACCGAGGCGCTGGGAGCCGATGAAGACCGGGAGCACCTGGAGCGCGACCTGTACAACCGCGAGTTCCTGGTGAGCCGGCCGCTGCTTCAGGCGCTGGAGCACCGGGGACCGACGCCGCCGGTCCTGCTCATAGACGAGGTGGACCGCTCGGATGACGAGTTCGAGGCTTTCCTGCTGGAGATCCTCTCGGACTTCGCCGTGACCATCCCGGAGCTCGGTACGGTGACGGCCGAGCGTCCGCCGGTCGCCATCCTGACCTCGAACCGCACCCGCGAGGTGCACGACGCTCTCAAGCGGCGCTGTCTCTACCACTACATCGAACACCCGAGCTTTGACCGGGAGGTCGAGATCCTGCGCCTCAGAGTCCCCGAAGCGGGGGAGACCCTCGCCCGTCAGGTCGCCGCCGCGACCGGCAAGATGCGCGAGATGAACCTCTACAAGCCTCCCGGCGTCGCCGAGACCCTGGACTGGACCGAGGCTCTCGTCGCCCTCGGCGCGAAGGAGCTTGACGAGAAGCTCGTCGCGGCCACCCTGGGCTCCGTCCTCAAGTACCGCGAGGACCAGCAGCGGGCGAGCGCGACTGGGCTGGTGAACCTCCTGAGCGGCTTCGATATATCTGGTGGAAGAGACGGTGGCTGAGGACGACGTACCCGCCGCTGCGCCGCCGATGCTGGATGCGGCGGTCGCCTTCGGGCGCGTGTTGCGGGGGGCGGGCCTGCGGGTGGGGACCGACAGGATCGTGGAGTTCTCCCGAGCCCTGGAGGAACTGGATGTCGGCCGCCGCGACGACGTGTACTGGTCCGGGCGCGTAACGCTTCTCTCCCGCCCCGAGGATATAGAAGTCTACGACCGGGCGTTCGAGGTGTTCTGGGACAGGGGCGGCAACGTGAGGAAACTCACGCCCCTCAAGCGGAGCACCTCCTCGCCTATGCCGGAAGACTCCGTGGCGCCGCCGAAGAAGACTGTCGAGCAGAGCGAGAGGGGAGAGGAAGCGGTGACGCTCCGCTACAGCCCGGTCGAGGTCCTGCGCTCCAAGGACTTCGCCCTCTACTCGCCGGAGGAGTTCGCCGAGCTGCAGCGACTGCTCGCCGACCTGCGGCTCTCCGGGGCGCTCCGGCGCAGCCGCCGCCTGGAGCCCGCGCCTCGCGGACGTCACGACCCGCGCCGCACCTTGCGAGGCGCGATGCGGACCGGCGGCGAGGCCGTGAAGCATCGCTTCCGCAAGGCGCGGGTGCAGCCGAGGCGGGTGGTGCTTTTGTGCGACATCTCCGGCTCGATGGGCTCGTATAGCCGGGCGCTGCTCCGCTTCCTGCACGCGAGCGTCATCTCCGGCGCCCGGCTGGAGGCTTTCTCGATGGGCACGCGGCTCACGCGGATCACTAAAGAGTTAGCTAGCCGGGACCCGGACCAGGCGTTGCGCCAGGCGGCCGGGGCGGTCAAGGACATCTCCGGCGGTACGCGGCTCGGGGACGTTATGAAAGAGTTCGTGGACCGCTGGGGCCAGCGCGGCATGGCGCGCGGCGCGGTCGTCGTGATCCTCTCCGACGGCTGGGACCGGGGCGACCTGGGGGTCCTCGCCGAGCAGATGCAGCGCATCCACCGCCTCGCTTACAAGGTCATCTGGGTCAACCCGCTAAAGGCCGCGCCCGGCTACAAGCCGCTCGCCGGTGGGATGGCAGCCGCTCTGCCGCACGTGGACGTCTTCCTCTCCGGCCACAACTTCGACTCTCTCGAAGAGCTGGCCCACGCAATAGCCGACGCCGCCGGGCGAGACCGATAGAATAGAGGAAAAGAAGCAGGAGGTACACGTGAACCCGGTCGTAGACAAAGTCGCAAAATGGAGCGAGGAAGGCAAGCGTTCGGCGCTCGCCACGGTCGTGAAGGTCGAGCGCTCGGGGCCTCTGGGACCTGGGACTTCGATGGCCGTCTCCGAGGACGGGCAGGTCGTGGGCTCGGTGAGCGGCGGGTGCGTGGAGCCGGCGGTCTATGAAGAGGCGATGATGGCGATAGAGAGCGGTCAGCCGAAGCTTTTGACCTACGGCATCTCGGATGACGAGGCGTTCGGGGTGGGGCTGACGTGCGGCGGGATCATCCACATCTTCGTCGAGCGGGTGGATTACTGATGGGCGACCTGCTCTCCCGCTGGCACGCCGCGCTCGCCGAGCAGTCGCCCGTGGCGATAGCGACGATCATCGAGGGCCCCGGTCTGGGCGCCAAGGTCCTGGTCTCACCCGAAGACCACGTCGGGACGATGGGCAATGCGGACCTGGAGAAAGCCGTAGTGGAGACGGCGCGCGGGATGCTGGAAGGCGGCAAGACCGGCACCACGCACTTCGGACCGCGCGGCCAGCGCCGCATGGAGGACGTAGCCGTCTTCATCCAGTCCTTCGCCCCGCCGCCGAAGATGTACGTCTTCGGGGCCATAGACTTCGCCTCGGCGGTCGCCAGGGTAGGCAAGTTCATGGGCTACCGCGTGATCGTCTGCGATGCGCGTCCCGTCTTCGCCACCCGCGAGCGCTTCCCGAGCGCCGATGAAGTCGTCGTCGCCTGGCCGGACGAGTTCCTGAAGACCGCCGAGGTGGACAAGCGCAGCGTCATCTGCGTCCTGACCCACGACCCGAAGTTCGACGTGCCGGTCCTCAAGGCGGCTCTCGAAACAGATGCGGGCTACATAGGAGCGATGGGCAGTAGGCGGACGCACGACAACCGCACGGCTCGGCTCAAGGAGGAGGGTGTAACCGAAGAGCAACTCGCGCGTATCTCCAGCCCCATCGGCCTGGACATCGGGGCGCGCACACCGGAGCAGACGGCGGTCGCCATAGCCGCGGAGGTCATCGCGCTGCACACCGGACATTCGGGAGGGCGTCTCGCCGAGAGATCCGGCCCGATCCACGTCCCCGACGCCGACATGCCCGCTTCGCCGGACGCGAAGGACGCCTCGGAGCCAGCCACCCGAAACCTGTAAAGGAGCGCCACTACTCAACTCCGCGTGGCGGAGAACTGCTCGTGCTTCTTTTGACAAGCATCGTGCGGTGAGTTACATTTGAGGCTTCACGGGGGTCGATGTTTCGGGGCTAGGGAAAGGTGGGGCTGTATGCAGGTGCCCGCGCGGTTCGACTACGAGGTGGCGAGTACCGTGGAGGAGGCGATAGAGCTGCTGCGGCGGCACGGGCCGGAGGCCCGTCTGCTGGCGGGTGGGCACAGCCTGATCCCGATGATGAAGCTCCGGCTGGCCTCGCCGGAGGTCGTTATAGACATCCACGAGTTGGATGACGAGCTGCGTTACATCCAGGACGACGGCGGGACGCTCAGGATCGGGGCGCTCGCGCGGCACCGGGATATTCTCGAATCTCCGCTCATCCGGGAGCGTTACACGATTCTCACGGACGCGGAGCCCACTATCGCCGACCCTCTGGTCCGCAACATGGGCACCATCGGCGGCGCCCTGTCGCACGCGGACCCGGCGGAGGATCTGCCGGCGGCGTTCGTCGCTCTCGGCTGCGAGGTCGTCGTGCGTGGGCCGGACGGGGAGCGGACCATCGCGATTGATGACCTGTACGTCGGACCATACGAGACGACCATCGAGCCGGGGGAGATCATGACGGAGGTCCGCGTGCCGCGGGCGCCCCAGGCGAGCGCCTACTCCAAGGTAGAGCGGAAGGCCGGAGACTACGCCTCTGCCGCTCTGGGGGTCGCGCTCCACATGAGCGGCGGAACTATAGAGGATGTGCGTATCGGGATGGGCGGCGTGGGCAGCACGACGCTCCGCGCCCGGCGGGCCGAAGAAGTGTTGAAGGGAGAGCGTCCCGGCGAGGAGTTGTACCGGAGGGCTGGCGAGGCGGCGGCAGGCGAGTGCGATCCCATCGAGGACGCCCGCGGTACACCGCCCTACAAGCGGGACCTGGTCAGGGTCCTGATGGGGCGCGCGATGGAGAAGGCTGTGGAGCGGACGGCTTAGGAAGGGACTGCGATGCGCATAGAGATAAGCGTCAACCAACAGCCGCTGGTGGCGGAGGTGGAGCCGCGGTTGCTGCTCGTCCACTTCATCCGGGATGTCCTGGGGCTCACCGGGACCCACTGGGGATGCGACACCTCCAACTGCGGGGCGTGCACCGTGCATCTCGACGGCGAGCCGGTCAAGTCCTGCACCGTCCTGGCCGTCCGGGCGAACGGGCACGAGGTAACGACCATCGAGGGGATCTCGGCCGGAGCGGACCTCAGCCCGCTTCAGGAGGGTTTCCGCGCGGAGCACGGGTTGCAGTGCGGCTTCTGCACGCCCGGTATGATCATGACGGGCACCGCTTTCCTCAAGAACACCCCGAACCCTTCGGAGGCGGAGATCCGGACGGCCATCTCGGGGAACCTGTGCCGGTGCACCGGCTATGAGAACATCGTGAAGGCCGTCCGGTACGCGGCGGAGAAGAGCAGGGAAGAGGTGAGCGCGTAATGGTCATGGCGCCGGGGCAGGGACACACCATGGGCGACCGTATGCCGCGCAAGGAGGACGGCCGCTTTATCCGGGGCAAGGGCAACTATGTGGACGACGTGCAACTGAAGGGGATGCTCCATTCGGCCATCCTGCGCAGCCCGTTCGCCCACGCGAAGATAAACTCCGTGGACGTCTCCGCCGCGCTCGCGCTGCCGGGCGTACACGCCGTCATCATCGGGGCGGACCTCGCCGAGCAGGGACTCGCCTGGATGCCGACCCTCGCCGGGGACACCCAGGCCGTGCTCGCCACCGACAAGGTCCGCTTTCAGGGCCAGGAGGTCGCCTTCGTCGTCGCCGACGATCGCTACGTCGCCCAGGACGCCCTGGAGCTTATAGACGTGGACTACGAGCCCCTGGACGCCGTGGTGGATTCCCGCAGGGCCCTCGACGAGGACGCGCCCATCATCCGGGACGACAAGGAAGGCCAGGACAGCAACTTCCTCTTCTTCTGGGACGCCGGGGACAAGGAGGCGACCGAGGAAGCCTTCCGGGAGGCCGAGGTAACGGTGCGGCAGGAGATGTTCTATCCGCGCATCCACCCGGCCCCGATGGAGACCTGCGGAGCGGTCGCGGACTACGACGTCTCGACCGGCGAGATGACCATCTACATGACGTCGCAGGCGCCGCACGCCCACCGGACACTGTTCGCCATAGTCTCGGGGTTGCCGGAGCATCAGATCCGGATAATCTCCCCGGACATCGGCGGAGGTTTCGGGAACAAGGTCCCGATCTACCCCGGCTACGTCTGCGCCGCCGTGGCGTCCCTCGTCCTTAACCGGCCCGTGAAATGGATGGAGTCCCGCTCGGAGAACCTGATGAGCACCTCCTTCGCCCGCGACTACCACATGACCGGTGAGATCGCCGCCACGAAAGACGGCAAGATGCTCGGTGTCCGCTCCACCATCCTGGCCGATCACGGCGCGTTCAACGCTCATGCCCAGCCGGGAGAACAGTTCCCCACCGGGTTCTTCCCAATCTTTACGAGCTGTTACGACGTGCCCGCCGCCTACGCCGAGGCGACCGGCGTCTACTCCAACAAGGCTCCCGGCGGCATCGCCTACCGCTGCTCTTTCCGAGTGACGGAGGCGATCTACCTGATGGAGCGCACGATGGACGTGCTAGCCGACGAGCTTGGGATGGACCCGGTAGAGCTCCGGCGCAAGAACTTCGTGAAGAAGGAGCAGATGCCCTACGTCTCGGTTATGGGCTGGGAGTACGACGGCGGCGACTACGACGGCGCGCTGGACGAGGCGTTGAAGATCGCGGGTTATGAGGAGCTTCTTGAGGAGCAGAAAAAAGCGCGCGAAGAGGGCCGTCTCATGGGCATCGGGGTCTCGACGTTCACGGAGATCGTGGGCGCGGGGCCGGGCAAGAAGTGCCACATCGCGGGTATTGAGATGTTCGACGCCGCCGAGCTTCGCATCCACCCCACGGGCAAGGCGATCCTCAAGCTCGGAGTGAAGTCACAGGGCCAGGGCCACGAGACGACCTTCGCCCAGATCGTGGCTGGAGAGCTCGGCATCCCCGCCGAGAACATCGACGTCCGCGAGGGGGACACCGACAACACGCCGTTCGGCCTGGGCACTTACGGCAGCCGCTCCACGCCGGTCTGCGGTGCCGCGACGGCGGTCGTCGCCCGCAAGGTGCGCGACAAGGCGAAGAAGATCGCCGCTCACATGCTCGAAGCCGCTGTGGACGACCTGGAGTGGGCCGATGGACGGTTCCAGATCAAGGGCTCTCCCGATCAGGCGAAGACGATGGATGAGATCGCCTTCGCCGCCTACACCAACGTCCCGGATGGCGAGGAGGCCGGCCTCGAAGGCGTGACCTACTACGACCCGCCGGAGATGACCTACCCGTTCGGCGCGTACATCTGCGTCGTCGAGATAGATAAGGGTACGGGGCAGACGGTGGTCAGGCGCTTCATCGCGGTGGACGACTGCGGGGTGAGGATCAACCCGATGATCGTGGAGGGCCAGATGCACGGCGGCCTCGCGCAGGGCATCGGGACCGCCCTCATGGAGGTCATCGAGTTCGACGAGGAGGGCAACCACCTCAACAGCAGCTTCATGGACTACCTGATGCTCACTTCGATGGAGACCCCTAACTTCGAGCTGGGTGAGTTCGTGACCCCCTCCACGCATCATCCCCTGGGCGCCCGGGGCGTCGCCGAGTCCCCGACGGTCGGCTCTCCCGCCGCCGTCGTGAACGCCGTGGTGGACGCGCTATCGCCCCTGGGGGTGCGCCACCTCGACATGCCGATGACGCCGAACAAGGTCTGGAGCATCCTGCGGGAGCACGGGGTGGGAGCGTGACCCGGCCCGGCTCCGGCGACGCTCTATTCGACCGGACGGCGGAGCTCGCGCGAGAGGAGCGGCCGTTCGCGGTCGTGACGGTGGTCCGCACCGAGCCGCCGACCTCCGCGCGCCCCGGCAACCGGGCGATAGTCATGCCCGACGGGAGCGTCGAGGGCTGGCTCGGCGGCGGCTGCATAACCCCCACGGCCCGCCAGGAAGCCCTGCAAGCCCTGGAGAGCGGCGAGCCCCGGTTCGTCAGGATCTCACTGGACGATGCTCCGGCATCGCCCGGCATCCGCGTCGTCCGCATGACCTGTACCAGCGAGGGATCCGCCGATCTCTACGTCGAGCCGTTCCTCCCGCGCCCGGCCCTGCTCGTCGCCGGGGACTCCCCGGTCGCCGGGATTCTGGCAGGGGTCGCCGCGCCTCTGGGCTTCCGTTTTCAGGCCCTGGGTTCCGGAGAGACGCCGGAGGTCCCGAACCCCGCGGATACGTGGATGGTCGTCGCGACCTTCGGAGACTATGACGAGGAAGCGGCCGAGGCGGGGCTCCGGCTCGGGCTCCCCTACGTCGGTCTCGTCGCCAGCGGGCGCCGGGCGGGGAGCGTGCTCTCGGGTCTGCGCGCCCGCGGGTTCGCGGAGGCGGACCTCGAAACCGTGCGCTCCCCGGCGGGCATCCCTCTGGGAGCGAGCGGTCACGCGGGGGTTGCTATCTCGATCCTGGCCGAGGTCGTATCCCTGCGGGCAGCGCGCCGTCCCGGCCTCTCCAGAGACCAAGCCGGAAAGTCCACCCCTTCCGGGACGGCCGTGGACCCCATCTGCGGCATGACTGTAGAAGTGACCAGTGCCCGGTATACGACAGATCAAGAGGGACAGACCTACTATTTCTGCTGCGCGGGCTGTCTCGATGAGTTCCGGTCCGCGCCCGGCAAGTACGCGGGCCGCGCCTCCGCCTGATATGACGGGAGAGGTAGTGGGGATAGTCCTGGGCGCCGGGAAGTCCAGCCGGTTCGGCTCTCCAAAGCAACTCCTGCCCTTCGAGGGGACGACCCTGCTCGGCCGGTGCGTCGAGAACGCCAACGCCTCGGACCTGGACCGGGTCGTGGTGGTCCTGGGCCGGGCCTCGGAAGAGTTGCGGCGGTCGGTGGACTTCGGCCGGGCCGAGGTGGTGGAGAACACCGCCTACGGGACCGGATGCGCCTCGTCGCTGCTCGCGGGCCTGGATGCCGCCGGAGGGTGCGACGCCGTCGCGCTGCTCCTCGGAGACCAGCCGGGCGTCGAGCCGGAGCACGTGAACGCGGCCCTCGCGGAGTGGCGGAGGGAGCGGCCGTGGGCGTCGGTCACGTCGTACCGGGGAGACCTCGGGCACCCCTTCATCTTCTCGCGTGAGGCGTTCGGAGAGCTGCGGGGTCTGCACGGGGACAAGGCGGTGTGGAAGCTCATCGAGATCTATCCGGAGCGGGTGCATAAGGTGGACGTGGATGCCGACCTGCCCCCGGACGTGGACACGCCCGAGGACTACGAACTTGCCCTCGCTCACCGGCCGCGCCACCGGGGGGCATAGGCGATGCCAGGCATCTCCGCTATCCTGCTGGCGGCCGGAGCCGGGAGCAGGTTCGGGGGCGGCAAGCTCCTCGCGGAGTTGTACGGAAGGCCCCTGATCGAGCACGCCCTCGCCACGTTGCGGGATTCACCCGTGGACGAGACGGTCGTCGTGGTTGGCCCGGACGCGGAGAAGTTGCGCGAGGTCTGCGAGCCGTTCGGGGCGCGCGTGGTGGAGAACCTGGAATGGGAGCTTGGGCAGTCCACCTCGGTGCTGGCCGGACTCCGGGCGATGGATGGTGGCGCTCGGGCGGCGGTGGTGCTTCTGGGGGATCAGCCCCTCGTGGGCGCGGGAGCGGTGGAGCGCCTGATAACGGCGTTCGAGGCCGGAGCTCGGGTAGCGGTGGCGACCTATGGTGGCAAACGGCGCAACCCGGTGCTATTCTCGCGCGAGGTGTGGCCGCTGCTCCTAGAGGAACTTTCGGGGGATGAGGGGGCGCGGGCGGTGCTGAGGAATCATCCGGACTGGGTGACCGAGGTGCCATGTGACGGGGTGGCTGACCCCGCGGATGTGGATACGGAGGAAGATCTGGGGCGTTTGAAAAAGATGCGCGGAAGGGTATCCGATCACAATATGGGACAACGTTAAGGAGGAAGCCGTTTTATGAAGATAAACAACGAATTTACCGTCAGCGCTCCGGTCGAGACGGCCTGGGACACCATGCTGGACCTGGAGAAGGTCGCGCCCTGCTTGCCGGGAGCGGCGATCCAGGAGTCAACGGGCGACCGCGAGTACAAGGGCACGATGAAGGTGAAGATCGGCCCGATCACCGCCAGCTACAAGGGCACGGTAAAGATCGAGGAGGCCGACGAGGCCAACCACCGGGCGGTCATCAACGCCACCGGCCGCGACGCTCGCGGTCAGGGAACGGCCTCGGCGACCATCGTCACCACCATGCAGGGCGAGGGCGACCAGACCAAAGTCCAGGTGGAGACCGACATGCACCTGACCGGGCGCGCCGCCCAGTTCGGGCGCGGTATAGCCCAGGACGTGGCCTCGAAGATGCTCGGCCAGTTCGCTAACTGCCTGGAGGAGGAGCTGGCCGGCGGCGGGCTGGCGGGTGGCGAGTCTTCGGCGACCGAGTCTGCGGGGAACGGCGCCTCCGCCGGCGCGGCTGCGCCGGCGAGCGATGGCGCGGGATCTCAGGAAGCGCCTCCCGCCGCTCCCGCGGGCGGCGCCGGGACGCTCGGGAGCGTGGTCAGCGCGGCGCCCGGTACCGCAGCGGCCGGTGGGACTTCCGCGGGAGCGGTCGTATCAGGAGGATCGGCGGGAGCTGCGGCGAGCGCTCCGACCGCCGGGAGCGGACCGTCGTCGGGCGCTCAGGCGGCGCCGCGCCGCGAGCCGCGGCCCGAGCCGGAGGCGTTCGACCTCGGCGCCGCGAGCCAGGGGGCGATCCTGAAGCGGGTCGGGCCGGTGCTCGCGGGGCTCGGGGTGCTGGTGGTCGTGATCTGGGCGCTCCGCCGCAGACGGTAGACGCTCAACCCCTGTAGGAGACCAGGCGGGCCATTCCAGCCTCCATGTGGTAGGCGTTGTGGCAGTGGAAGAACCAGTCTCCGGGGTTGTCCGCGACGAAGTCGAAGACCAGAGAGCCCATGTTCGGCTCGACGATGGCCGTGTCCTTGAACGGGCCGTGGGTCGAGCCGTTCCTGATCTGGAAGAAGTGGCCGTGCAGGTGCATGGGGTGAGGCATCATGCTCTGGTTCCGTAGCGCGAACCGCACCCACTCGCCCTTGCGCACCTCCAGGGGGTCGGCGTCCGGGTAGACCTGACCATCAATGGCCCAGATGTACTCTCCCATGCCGCCGGAGAGCGTTAGCTCGTGCACGCGGTCCGGGCCTCCGAGCAGGCCATCAGATGGGAAAGAAACCCCTCGCGCGTCGCGCAGGTCGGCGTAGGTAAGAAGCTTGCCTTTTAACTCCCGCGGCCGGGAGTCCTCCGGAGATTTTGATCCCCCGGCGCTCTCCTCGCAGCGGAGCAGGGCGCGGGCGAGACGAGGCTTGTTCTCGGGCGCGGCGGCGATCTGCCAGACGCCGACGTTATCGGCGGAGAGCATAACATCGTAGCGCTCGCCCATCCCGATCCTGAGAGTGTCTACCGCGACCGGCTCGACCGGCTGGCCGTCGGCGTGGGTGACGGTCAGTTGATGTCCGGCCACGGCGAACCGGAAGATCGTGTCGGCCGAAGAGTTCAGAAGACGCAGGCGTATACGCTCCCCGCGCCGGACCTTCAGGGTCTCTGGGTCCTCCGGCGCGCGGCCGTTGATCAGGTACACCGGATAATCCACGTCTCCCGATTCACCGCCCATCATCCCTCCGCCCATCGAGCCGCCGCTGTTTCGGAGCGCTTTCAAGGTGTCTTCCGGGGTGCCGGGAGAGCCGTCCAGCCAGTCATCGAGCAGGAGCGTGTATTCCCGGTCGTAGTCCAACTCTTCGCGCTTTGGTTCGACGATCAGGGGCCCGTAGAGTCCCCGGTCGATCTGAAGCCCGACATGGGAGTGGTACATGTATGTCCCGGCGGCCTGAACGACGAACTCGTAGACGAAGTCCTCACCCGGCTTTACGGGAGGCTGGGTTACGCGCGGCACGCCGTCCATCGAGTTCTTCAACGGGACTCCGTGCCAGTGTATGGTCGTATCCGCCGGGAGACGGTTACGCGCGTTCACGCGGAGGGTGTTTCCCTCGGTGAGCCTTATCTCCGGTCCGGGTAAGGTCTCATTGTAGCCCCAGGTATGGAGCTTGCGCCCGCCGATCCGCACTTCCTCGGAGAGGCTTCGAGAGTGGACTCCCTGACGCGGCTCGTCTTCGCGGCTCGCGGCGTCAGGGGTAGAGTGCCTCCGGGGGACAGTAGGCCGCAGCCGCCGAGAGCGAGCGCTCCCGCGCTCATCCCGGCCAGGCCGAGGAACTCTCGGCGGTTCATGTTCGAAAGTCTCATGGTGTTCCTCATCTACCGTTTCCCGTCACGTGAGGAGCGCCGGCGTCCGCTCCATGGATACCGGCGCTCGACTGTTGGTGTCAGCTTTCAGCTAGCGAAAGTTTGGTTCTTTACGGGGAGTGTCTCCGCGCAGGACTGCCAGATCGCGCTCGTACTCCCCGGCGTCGATCTCGCCGCTGGCGAAGCGGGAACGCAAGAGATCCTCCGCCGAGTCTGTCCGCGTCTCCCGTGGTTCGTCGCCCATGCGCCGGTTGGGGAAAATCCTCACAACGGCCCAGACGATCACCGCCAGAAGCCCACCCCAGAACAGAAGCGGCACCAGCATCCACAGCCAGCCGAAGGCTCCCCATCCACCCATCATTCCACCGTCGAATCCGCTCATCATGATCTTTCATCTCCTTTCTTATATCTCTTTACGGCCCCAGTCTAAGCGCCCTGTTTCAAGCCCCCGTTATGCCTGGATCAAGTTTCGATCAAGATTCTTCGACCAGAATTCCGAAACTTCCGGCAAGAGAGAAACCGGAAGGGCGGCTCGGTAATGACTTTTGGATGATGTTGCGGGAAGGCGGTTCTCGACCAACCTCTACCGCCACCTATATCTCCAAGATTCGCTAGCCACCCGGAGCAACTCATCGTCCGCAGCGGCGTTCAGGTCCAGCAAACCTTCTCCCTGGCGGACCGTCTCGAAGGCCAGGAGCCAGATCTCGCCGTCACGGGCGATTGTTCCCTGTAGCGCAACTCCCGGCAGGTTCTTCTCCAGCCTTCTTAACGTCGGGGCAAGACCCGGAGCCGAGACCAGCGCGCGTCCCGGTGCCGGGGTTGGTCCCAGTGGGCTGACCGGGAAGAACCTCTCTTCCCAGATGCGGCCGGCGTCTCTTTGGGACATAAAACGTCCTCCATGCGACTCTAGTGCTTTTCGGAGATCTGGCCCTACTCTTGTTGCCCTCTCTCCGGGGTAAGCTCCGAAGAGGACGTAATCTTCTTCGAGGTTCCTGGCGCGGGCCATCCGGGGGTTCAGGAGAGCCGCATGCCAGAGCGGCGCCCTGGCCCAGTAGAGATCCAGGACAGCGCCGGCAAGGTCCTCGGCGGTGCGGAAGGCAGCCGCAACCGGAACGTCTTTGTCCGCCGCGCGGGTGGCGAGCCTCGCTCCTACGATAAACCCGACGTTTCCCCGGGATCCCACGAGGCGCCTCAAGTCGACGCTCCTCACCGTGGTCCGCGCGCCTCCGGCCAGCACGACCTCGACCGAGAGAACGTTTTCCAGGAGCCAGCCGTACTCGAACGAGCCGACTCCGAGTCCGTTCTCGGCCAGCCATCCGCCGACGGTAGCCCTGGGCGCGCTCGTCGGGTAGACCGTGGGACTTTTCCCGGTGGCGCGAAGGGTGTCCTCTAGGACCATCCAGGTGATCCCCGGCTCGACCTCGACCCAATCCTCCCCCGACTCGGGAAGCCGCATCCCGCGCATCAAATCGAACCGGACGTCGACGACCCCTCTCGCAGCGCCGGAGTAGAGCGCCGTGCTGGCGCCCCGGGCCGCCAGTGGCAGGGAGTGGCGAGCGGCCAGTTCGGTCAGCAACTCCACCTCCTCGGCGCTTTGCGGGAGAACGGAAGCGATAGGGACATCGGCGTCCAACTCGCTCTCACCGGGCGCGTACCTCCTGAATCGGTTGGCGAACGTTTCTTCCAGACTCCTGAAAGCTTTCTCGCGGAGAGCGTCGTCCATAGGTCGCCTTTCTAGAGTCTTGGGGTACCCCGGCCTATATTTATCGAACACCACCGTTCCATCTCGTCTAGGCTTTCTGGCGTCTCATCGTGGCGAAGAACATCCCCGCGGCGGCCAGCACGCCGAAGAGAGCTATCAGACCGATGCTCTGGCGCAGCGGACGCTGCCGGATAACCGGGGCCTGCTCCATCGCGCCGGAACCGGCCTTCTCGGAGCTCGCGCCGCCCGCAAGGGCTTCCGAGACCGTGATCTGGGTAGTCGCGCTCTTCTTGCCGGTTGCCTTGAGCTGGTAGGTTCCGGGCTTGAGGTCGGCGGGCAGCCTGAACTCATGCGTGAAGTCCCCTTCCGCATTGGCCTTGACTTCGCCCAGGTCCACGTCTTCGCCGTTCCCGGTGACCATGACCTCGACGCTGCTTTTCGGACCGAGCAACTCGCCTTTCACGGTTATGACTCCGTCGGGTTTCGACGTTAGCGGCTGGACCGTTACTCCGGTCTCGTCTCCGTGGGCCAGCGCGAGACCCGGCGCGAGTGCCAGGAGCGCCAGGGTTAGGGTGCCTGCTGCGATCAGTTTGAGTTTCATTTAGATCTCCCTTCGAGCTTCTTTTCCGAGCACCCCTATCCCATGTGCGACACCACGGGGCTGAAGGCGGTGATGAGCGACAGGACCACCAGCGCCACTACCAGCACGATCCCGATGACCAGCATCACGGGCCTGCTTCTCAGGCTGCGCAGCGGCGTCCGATCTATGAAGGGCACGAGGGCGAGGATTCCGAAGAGCAGGATCGCTCCGTATAGAATGCCGTTCAGACCGAGCCAGTCTTCGAATGCATAGAGCCAGTAGAACACCCACGAAGGCTTGGTGACCTCGATGCCCGGATTGGGCGCCGGGCCGATGGGCTGCGGGAAGATCACGCCCAGCGTACCGGCCAGCGCGAAGAGGACCAGCCCGTAGCCGATCATGAGCCGCAGGTGGGTCGGGTAATGGCCGGTCTCCTTCTCTTCGGGCAGCCGTCCGCCGGGAGCCTCGCCCGCGTCCTCCTGGGCCGGTGTGGGAGAGAGGCCGTGGTGCTTGATGAGGAAGATGTGCGCGATCAGCAGGAACACCAGGATCAAGGGGACCATGCTCACGTGGGCGATGTACAGGCGCGGTAGAGCAGCTACGCTCGTCGTAAAGGCTTCGGAGAAGAACCCCCCGAAGGCGCCTAGCAGGGTCGCAAGCTCCATGTTGTGGGCCAGGGCCTCATAGGCTTCCTGGTCCCAGCGCAGGACTGTGCCGGTGAAGATGCCGCCGAACACCAGAGCGGCCAGCAGCGCCAGTCCGACCAGCCAGTTGACCTCGCGCGGAGCCTTGTAAGAGGCGGTGACGAAGATCCTGCCCAGGTGCAGCAGGGCAGTGATCACCACCAGGTAAGCTGTCCAGATGTGGATGCCCCGTAGAACATCGCCCAGAGGGGCGGTATTCTGGATGAACAGCACGCTCTCCCGAGCGCCCGATGGATCGGGATTGTAGTACTGGGCGAGCCATATCCCGGTGACGACCAGGATGATGATCCCCATGAAGGTTATCCCGCCGAGCGTGTACCAGAAGGTGTTTGCATGCTCGGGAACCGCGTACCTGAGCGCCGAGAGGCCCATTCGGTCATCCAGCCAGTCCCACGTTTTCCGAAGCCTACCTCGCCCGGCCGTTCCGGGGACGGCTCCGCTCGTCTGATCTGCCTGATCTATATTTGCCGTGCGATCATTGTTCGTCGTCACGGTTTGCTCCCTTCGCGGGGCCTTTCCCCTACCCCGCCGTTACCGCCAACCTACACTTCTGGAATCTCTACGTTCGCTACCTCTCTTTCGCGGAGCGTACCGCGGTCCGTGCTACGGCGGAGTTGCACAAGCCTCTTCAGACGTTAGTGTTGGTGCGGACCGAAGTGCGCCATGACCATACCCGGAGCCGCGTGCGCGTGCGCCGATCCCGCGTGAGCCATGGCTACGCCCATACCTGCATGCGCCATCGCCGACCCGGCGCTGACCATCACCACATCCGTACTCGCCATCGCGGGAGCGGCGGTCACCAGCAACATCGCCAGCATGGCGACCAGTGCGATCATCTTCCTCATCATGTCCTCGCTTCCATCTCGATTTCGCTCCTACCGAAAGACCTTGCTGAAAATATGGTTGGTTCTCGCCTCCTTATAGTTCGGGTCTGGCTAGCTGGAGTCGCCACGGAATTCCCGTTGCTCTTTCAGGCAGACCCGCTGCAACTCGCGCTGATCTCCATGCTGCATGGCCCGGAGCATGTCCTGCCGATCTTCCCGGTCCATCATGGAGCCATAGCCCGTCGTGTTCCCATAACCCATCATCTGACCGTAGCCCTGATCCATCCACGTGGGAGAGTTGTCCTGCGGACCTCCGGTGTAGGCCACGCCCGTGCCCACCGTGAGTAGCACGACCGTAGCCAGGACGACCGCCAAACGCTTGACACGCATCGCTACACACCACCTTTCGTCCGTTCGCCTTTCAGCACTTTCAGCGACCGTTCGTACTCCTCGGCGTCGATCTCTCCTCCGGCGAAGCGCCGGCGCAGAGTCTCCTCGGGTGTCTCCCCGGCGGAGCTTTCACGGTTGCCGCCCTGACCCTGGTTCGGGAAGATACGCACCACCGCCCACACGATTAGGGCGATGATAGCCAACCAGAGGATGATCCCGAAGCCCATACCGAAACCTCCAAATCCGCCCATCATCTCTACCGTCTCCTTTCCACTCTTGCCTTACAACAGCAGTGTAGAAGGCCGGTCTCAAGCTACCGTCGAGTTCGGATCAAGCTTCGATCA
>DASSMB010000093.1:0-16323 GCA_035689095.1 Rubrobacteraceae bacterium
GTGCTCGGCCAGCCGCCCTCGGAGGTCGAGGAGGTCCTGGAGGTCGGCCACATTACCGACCCGGATTCGGAGGAGATGGTCCACGTCCGGCGGCGCCTGCGGGAGTTGCTGGCCGGTGAGGAAGGGGAGGTCGAGAGTGCAGTCTTCGAGTGAGGCGCCATCCCGCAAGGTCCCAACGGCCGCCGAGAGCCTGCCGGGCAAGTCCAGGAGTCGCCGTAAAGGCTGGGCGCGGCTGCCGGTTACCGTCAGGTACGTGCTGCTGCTAGCGGTGTTCGTCGGGGCCTGGCAACTGTATGTCACGCTCGCGCACGTAAGCCCGCTGGCGCTGCCGGGACCGCTGGACGTGGCGCGGGCCTTCTGGGATGGCTGGGCCAGCGGACGGCTCGCTGACGCCACCCTGACGACGCTGCGGGTGCTCGAGCTCGGGATGCTCGTCGGGGTCATTCTGGCCTCCGTATTTACCGTCTTCGCGACGTGGACGACCGTCGGCGCGGACATCCTTTCGCTGCTGACGGCGATGTTCAACCCGGTCCCGGCGATAGCGATGCTGCCGATCCTGATCCTGTGGTTCGGCATCAACTCGACGGCTCTCGCGGTCGTGATCGTCTACTCCATCGTCTGGCCTATCGCCATCAACCTGAGCGCCGGTTTCAAGACCGTGAACCCCACGATCATGATGGTCGGCCGCAACCTCGGGCTGCGGGGCTGGAGCATGGTCCGGGACGTGCTGCTGCCCGCCGCGCTGCCGCATACCATCACCGGCCTGCGTACCGGCTGGGCCTTCGGCTGGCGCACCATAGTGGCCGCCGAGCTGGTCTTCGGCGTCGCCGGCAAGGGCGGGGGACTGGGGTTCTTTATCAACGACGCCCGCTACTTCCTGCGGATACTGGAGGTCTTCGCGGGCATCCTGACCATCGCCCTCATCGGCATCCTGGTCGAGGCCGTCTTCAACCGGGTAGAGCGCCGCACCGTCGTTCGCTGGGGCATGAAGTCCGCGGCGTAGAGCACACACCATCGAAGGGAGGACACCAAGAATGGACACGAGAACGGGGAGAATAGCGAGAGAGTACAGCCGTCAGGAGTTCCTTAGTCTGGGGATCGCGGCGGCGGGCGCGGGGCTCATGTTCGCCGGTTGCAGCGCCAGCGACGCAGCGGGTGGCGGCGGTGGCTCGGA
The DNA here is from genome assembly GCA_035689095.1 of Rubrobacteraceae bacterium. Taxonomy (GTDB): domain Bacteria; phylum Actinomycetota; class Rubrobacteria; order Rubrobacterales; family Rubrobacteraceae; genus JACDDK01. Next base: position 1,175 of record DASSMB010000093.1, read on the forward strand.
GGCGGATAAGCTCAGGATCACCTACCAGCCCGGCACGACCACCTACGCGCAGCTAGTCATCATGGAGCAGGAGGGTTGGCTGGCCGACGACCTGCAGGACGTGGACATCTCCTGGAACCAGGTGGACGCCGGGGCTGCCGTGCGCGACGCCATCGCCTCCGGCAAGACGGACATAGGGGCGGGCGGGATCGGGCCTTTCCTCGTAGGCTATGACTCCGGCATCGACTGGCGGATACTCAGCGCCCTGGACAACGTGAGCATGTGGCTGATGGTCAAGGACGAGAAGTTCAAGAGCCTCAAGGACTTCAAGGAGGGCGACAAGATCGCCGTCGTCGCCCCCGATTCCATCCAGGCCGTCATACTGCGGAAGGGCGCCCAGGAGCAACTCGGCGACCCGCACGCGCTGGACGGGAACATGATCTCTCTCCCAAGTCCCGACTCGGTTACCGCGCTCCTGAACGGCCAGGTCGCCGCGCACTTCACCGCGCCGCCGTTCCAGTTTCAAGAGCAGGACAAGGGCGCGCGTCCCATCCTCAAGAGCTTCGACCTCTTCGGGGAGCACAATCTCATAAGCCTCTGGGTCCTGCGCGACTTCCACGAGGCGAACCCCAAGATCATGTCCGCCGTCTACAAGAACGTCCAGAAAGCCACGAAGCTGATCCAGGACGACCCGAATAGAGCCGGGGAGATCCTTGCCAAAGTCTCCAAGATAGACCCCGCCGAAGAGACCCGCTACCTCACGGAACAGGGTGTCTCATTTACCACCACGCCGCGGGGCTTCATATCGTTCGCGAAGTTCATGAAGACCGCCGATCTCATAAAGAAAGTCCCCGGCTCCTGGAAGGACCTCGTCTACGACAATATCAAGAACAGCGACGGTAGCTGAGCGCTCCGAAATAAAAAGTCCTGCCGAAAGAGTGATCCTCCGGCAGGACTGGTTTTCTAGACTGTTTGCTCTACGAGGTTTCGAGGACCGGCTTGCGCTCGCGGCGCGTGGTGGAGATCGCCAGGTAGAGAGCCGAAACCCATACCGCAACGATGGCTATGTAGACGGGGATGTTGACGCTGGGATCGAACCCGATGGCGCCCAGGAAGGTGTTGGCGTTGGTCAGGAGGATGAACCCACCGACCGCGGTGCCCATCACCCTCGCGTTCAGGTGGCGGACCACCCAGGCCGCTATCGGCGCGGCGATGATGCCGCCGACGAGGATCGCCCCGACGAGCTGGAACGGTATCTGGTTGAAGTTGAGGGTGAGCAAGAACCCGGCGCTGGCCGCCAGAGCCACGATGAACTCGCTGGTATCGACGGTGCCGACTACCTTGCGCGGCTCCATCCGCCGCGAGGAGAGGAGGGTGGGTGTGGAGATCGGACCCCAACCGCCGCCGCCGACCGCGTCCAGGAAGCCCGCCACGAAGCCGAGGGGAGCGAGAAACGCTCGCGCTATGGGCCGGTCGTTGATCAGGTTGCCCGCCCGCTCGAACGTGAAGCGCGCCAGGATGTAGATACCCAGGAGGAAGAGGAACACGGCGATGATCGGCTCCGCGGCCTCGGCGGAGATTACCGAACTCAGCACCACCGCTCCCAGGAACGCGCCCACCGCGCCCGGTATGGCGAGCCAGAATACCTTGCTCCAGTCCACGTTGCCGAATCGCCAGTGCGAGAGCCCTGACGCGGCCGTCGTGCCCACCTCGGCTATGTGGACGCTCGCCGAGGCGAGGGCCGGCGCTATTCCCGCCGCCAGCAGCAGGGTGGTCGAGGTTACGCCGTAAGACATACCCAGAGCCCCGTCTACCAACTGAGCGATCAAACCAGCTATACCTACCAAGAGCAGTCTAGTCATTCGTGCTAATCCTTCTAGTGCCTATATAGTCTACTAATTTAGTGTACTTACTTTACAACAGGCGGGACTCTACACGGTGTCCCTGTGGTTGTCAAGCTGCAGGAAGCGGTTTGTTTCGAGGTTCGGTGGCGTGTTGGATCGGCGATGCCGTAGTAGCTACGCCTTTGCCGGCGGGGCGGGGTCTTCGAGTCTTATACGGGGCTCTCCACTATCTCGCCGAACACCTTGGTGCGGTCTATCTTGACGTGTATATGTTTGCCGCGCTCCAGTTCCAGGTGCCGGGCGTCTTCGCGCGTCACCTGCGCCCAGAGGCTCTGTCCGTCCTTGAGGGTTAGCTCGACGCGGACCTCGAAACCCAGGTAGACGAGGTGGTCGACCGTCGCCTCGGAGGTCGTGCCGTTGGGGCTCAGTTTGATCTCGATGTCGTGAGGGCGGACGTAGGTGTTGCCCAGACGGTTGACCGGCCCGATGAAGCTCATGACGAACTCGTTGGCGGGGTGCTCGTACAGGTCTTGCGGGCCGCCGACCTGCTCTATCTTGCCGTGGTTCATCAGGACGATACGGTCGGCCACTTCCATCGCTTCTTCTTGATCGTGGGTGACCAGAATAGTCGTCACGTGGATGTCGTCGTGCAGCCGGCGGAGCCAGGCCCTAAGCTCCTGGCGCACCCGGGCATCGAGCGCGCCGAAAGGCTCGTCCAACAGTAGGACCTCCGGTTCCACGGCGAGGGCGCGCGCCAGGGCCATCCGCTGTCGCTGTCCGCCCGAAAGCTGCGTCGGGTAACGGTGAGAGAAACCGTCGAGCTGCACCAGTTCGAGCAACTCGTGTACCTTCTTGTCTATAGCTCCCCTCGGATGCTTGCGGATCTTCAGGCCGAAGGCGACGTTGTCGAAGACGGTCATGTGCTTGAAGGCCGCGTAGTGCTGGAAGACGAAGCCAACCTCACGCTTCTGCGGCGGCATATTCGTCTTCTCCTCGTCGGAGATAAAGATCTGGCCGCTATCCGGCCTCTCCAGACCGGCGATGGCTCGAAGAAGGGTGGATTTACCGCTGCCGCTCGGGCCTAAAAGGGCGGTTAGAGAGCCGGTGGGCGCCTCCACCGATACGTCGTCGAGCGCGACGAAATCACCATATCTTTTAGAGACGTTGCGCGCTGTGATTCCCATTAGTATTCCTCCTTGGGGCTGGTCAGGTTCGTCAAGAGCAGCGTCGCCACGGCGATCACGGCGAGGACCACCGCGGCGGTGTAACAGCCGACGAGGTCGAAGCTCTGGAAGCGGTCCTCGACGTAGATGGTGAGCGTCTCCGTACGGCCGGCGAGCTTGCCCGAGACGAGGCTGACCGCCCCGAACTCTCCTATGGCCCGGGCCGTCGTCAGGACGATGCCGTAGGCCACGCCCGAGCGGATCGCCGGCAGCGTAACCAGCCGGAACGTCTGGAACGCGGAGGCCCCGAGCGTGGAGGCGGCCTGTTCCTGCTCGGTGCCGATCTCGCGCAGTACGGGCACCACCTCGCGCACAACGAAAGGCAGCGAGACGAAGATCGTGGCGAGGATTATCCCCGGCGTGGAGAACACGATCCTTATCCCCGCCTCCGCGAGCCATCCCCCCACAAGGCTGGTACGGCCGTAGATGATCAGGAGCGCGAGCCCGACGACGACCGGCGAGACGGCGAGCGGCAGGTCGAGTACGGCGTTCAGGAGCGCCTTGCCGCGGAACTCGTGCCGCACGAGCACCAGCGCGCAGACGATGCCGAAGACCGTGTTGGCGGTTACGGCGATCACCGCTACCAGCAACGTCAGCCACAGGGCGTGCAGGGCCTCGGGGCGGGTGACGGCCTCCCAGACCGCTCCAAGACCGTTGCTGAAGGTACGCACGAAGACCATGCTCACGGGCAGGACGAGCAGGAGCGCCAGGTATCCCAGAGCCAGAGTGCGGAGCGTGATCCTGCTAGCGGTCATGGCGCGTTCCCCGGCGATTGACCAGGCTCATTCCGAACAGGACGAGCAGCGAGACGACAAGAAGCACCACGGAGACAGCGGCGGCGCCCGCCGTGTTCCCGCTCTCCACCTGACCGAAGATATACACTGAGGCGACCTGGGTTTTGAACGGCTGGTTTCCCGTTATAAGAACCACCGAGCCGAACTCGCCCACGGAGCGGGCGAAGCCCAGAGCCGCACCGGAGAGGATAGCGGGCATCAGGTTGGGCAGGATGATGCGGCGAAAGGTCACGAACCCGCTCGCCCCGAGCGAGGCCGCCGCCTCCTCCATGTCGCGGTCTATCTCCATGAGCACCGGCTGCACGGCCCGGACGACGAACGGCAGTGTGACGAAGAGTAGCGCCATCCCGACCGATACCTTGGTGTAGGCGACGTTCAGGCCCAGCGGACTCCTCGGTCCATAGAGCGCCAGGAGCGTCAGGCCGGCTACGATGGTCGGCAGGGCGAAAGGTAAGTCTATGATCGAGTTCACCAGCCCCTTGCCCCGGAAGGAGTCTCGCACCAGCACCCAGGCGATCAGGGTTCCCATAACGACGTTAATGGCGACGACGGCCAGCGAGGCGAAGAAAGTGAGTCTTAGAGCGGCGAGAGCCTGCGGGTTGGTTATCGCCCGTACGAAGCCCTCGATGCCGCCCTCCGTGGACCTCCACACGACCGCCGCCAGAGGTATGAGGACCAGCAGGCTCAGGTACCCGACCGCGGCCCCGCGGGTAAGAGCGCTGCCCTCTCGCTTGGATGCTCGGGAGCCCGCAGCGGGCGCTGTCTGCGTGTTGCTCGTTACGCTCATTCGGTGGGCGCGCCTACTTCGCGGTTGATCTTCGCCATGACGCCCTTGTCCGGATCGAAGAACTTGTCGTTGACCTTATCCCAGCCGCCCAGGTCCTTGATCGTGAACAGACCGGAAGGCTCGGGATAATCGAACTCGCCGAGTACCTTCTTGTCCACCGGACGATAGCCCGTGTTGCCGAAGGTGCGCTGGGCCTTCTCCGTGTACAGGAACTTGACGAACGCCTTGGCCTGATCCGGAGCCTGGCTGTCGCTCGTCACCGCGACGGGGTTCTCTATTAGTATCGTCTGGTCCGGCACGACGAAGTCGAGATCCTCGCCTTCCTTCTGGGCCAGGATGGCTTCGTTCTCGTAGGCGAGCATGGCGTCGCCCTTGCCGCCGGTGAAGGTGGCGAGGGCCTCGCGGGCGCTCTTATCCTGCACCGGGACGTTGTGGAAGAGCTTGCTCAGGTAGTCGATCCCCTCCTGATCTGACTTGCCCTGCTTGATCTGGGCTCCGTAACCGGCCATGATGTTCCACTTCGCGCCGCCGGAGGTGAACGGGTTAGGCGTGATGACCTCGACGCCGGGTTTGATCAGGTCGTCCCAGTCCTTGATGCCTTTCGGGTTGCCCTTGCGAACGGCGATGACGACGACCGAGTCGGTGACCATGCCGTCGTACTCGTTCTTGTTCCAGTTGGAATCTACGAGACCCGCCTTGACCAATCGGTCCATGTCCGGCGCGAGCGAGAACTCCACCACGTCCGCCGGCAGACCACCCTCCACAGCGCGGCTCTGCTCACCAGAACTGCCGTAGGAAGTGTCGAACTTGACGCCCTTGCCCGCGTCGGTCTTCTGGAACGCGGGTATGAGCTTGTCATACGCCTCACGCGGGGTCGAGTAAGCCACGATCGTGAGGTTGCCTCCGCCGCCACCACCCTGCGCGCTGGATGACCCACCTCCGCATCCCGCCACGGCCAACAGAGCTATCAGAGCCACCAATATACCGAGGAACCTTGTAACCCGTATCGACCTCATATGCCCGTCCATTATTCTCCTCTAAAGCTATTTTGTCTACTCAATTTATGAACAACGTGGAACCCTAGATCAAAGGGCGCAGGGTGTCAAGTGTTGGCGGGCACTAATTTTGGGGCGTCGGGTCCGGGGTTGGTGTACCTTTGGGTTCAGGGACCGAAGGAAGGGAGCCGGAGTGAAGCAGGTGGAGTTCTACTACGACCTCGTCAGCCCGTACTCGTACCTGGCTTACGGGAGGCTGCGCGAGATCTGTGCTGAGCAGGGAGCCGAGTTGAAGCTGCGTCCGATGCTTCTCGGCGCGGTCCACAAGGCGACCGGAAACCAGGCCCCGATAGAGGTCGAGGCAAAGGGACGTTACCAGTACCGGGACATCCACCGCTGGGCGGACTACTACGGTCTGTCGCTGCGGTTCCCCGACCCGTTCCCTTTCCGCACCCTGAAGACCATGCGGGCGGCGATGTTCTGCGAGGCGCGCGGGGAGCTGGAGGCTTTCACCCGCGAAGGGTTCGCCCTCTACTGGGAGGAAGGCGGAGCGCCGAAGAGTCTCGCGGAAGCCGACGAGGACGGTCCCGTCTCGGAGATATCGCGCCGCATCGGCGCCGACTCGGAGGAGGTGCTGGAGGGCGCATCCGGGCAGGAGGCCAAGAGCGCCCTCAAGGAGGCGACGACCGCGGCCGTGGAGCGCGGCGTCTTCGGGGCGCCGGCGTTCTTCGTGGGCGAGGAGATGTTCTGGGGTAACGACCGGCTGCACTTCGTCGAGGCGGCACTCGGAGAGAGCCGGGAGACAGTCGCGAGATGACGCCGTGAGAGAGGGAGACTGAGAGAGCCATTCATGTTACCTTTCAGGCATTGGGGAATGCGATCTCCGCGTCCGGGTGAGGCGCGGGGAAGGATCGGAGGAGAGACATGGAAAGATTAGGTGGGGAGCAGATAGGACAGACGTCGTCCATCCGTCAGGTAGCGCTCGCCAGCTTTATCGGGACGGCCATCGAATGGTACGACTTCTTCCTCTACGGGACGGCGGCGGCGCTGATCTTCGGCAAGTTGTTCTTCCCGGAGTTCAGCTCGACCGCCGGGACTCTGGCCGCGTTCTCGACGTATGCGGTCGGTTTCGCGGCGCGTCCCCTGGGAGGCATAGTCTTCGGGCACTTCGGGGACAGGATCGGACGCAAGTCCATGCTTATATTGTCGCTCATGATAATGGGTGTAGCGACGGCCCTGATCGGTCTGTTGCCGACCTTCGAGTCCATCGGCGTCCTGGCGCCGATACTGCTCGTCGTGCTGCGCTTCTGCCAGGGGATCGGCGTCGGCGGCGAGTGGGGCGGAGCGGTCCTGATGGCGGTCGAGCACGCGCCGCAAGGCCGGCGCGGCTTCTACGGTAGCTGGCCGCAGATGGGCGTCCCGGCGGGGCTTCTCACGGGGAACCTCGTCTTCCTCGCGGCGACGGCGGTCTTGCCGGAGGCGTGGGGCTGGCGGGTGCCGTTCCTGTTCAGCTTCGTGCTCGTCGGGGTCGGCCTCTTTATCCGGCTCAGGATACTGGAGAGCCCGGCCTTCACTCGGGTCAAGGAGTCCGGCACCGAGGCTCCCATGCCGATCCTGGACGTGCTCCGCACCTACCCGAAGAACGTCCTGCTCGCGATGGGGATGCGCTTCGCGGAGAACGGAACCTTCTACGTCCTGACCGTCTTCGTGCTCACCTATGTCGTGGAAGAACTCAAGCTGGAGCAGACGACGGGACTTATCGGGGTCCTCATCGCCGCCTTTATCGGGCTATTTACCGTCCCGTTCTTCGGACATCTCTCCGACCGCGTGGGGCGGCGTCCGCTCTACTTGCTGGGGTCGGGGTTCTCGCTGCTCTTCGCCTTCCCGTTCTTCTGGATGCTCAACACGGGGAGCGCGCCACTGATCTGGCTCGCCATCATCCTCGGCGTGAACGTCGGCCACGACGCCATGTACGGACCGCAGGCGTCCTTCTTCGCCGAGCTGTTCGGGACGCGGGTGCGCTACTCCGGCGCATCGCTCGGATACCAGCTCGCCTCGGTCTTCGCCGGAGGGCTCGCGCCGCTCATCGCCCTCTACCTGCTCACCACCTTCGGGTACGGCGCGGTCGCGGCCTATACCGCCCTAATGGCCCTCATAACCGTAATCTCCGTCATTCTCGTCACCGAGACCTATCAGAGCGACATCCATCAGACCCAGGCCGAGGAGCGGCGTTTGATCTCCGACCGGGCAGAGCCCAGGACTCAATAGACCATTATCCGCCGGGCGCCATTCTCTGAGTGGCGCCCGGCGATTAGGAAGGTGAACTTCCAACCCCATCCAGACCGCGGCATGCCCTATACTGATCCATACAGGTTGGGAAGGCTCCTATCGAGGAGGAAGAACGCATGAGCGAGGCATACGTCAGGCCGGGACAGTCGGCCGTGAGCGTGGACCTGACAGGGAAGAGCGCCCTGGTGACCGGGGCCGCGAGCGGCATCGGGAAGGCGTGCGCCGAACGGCTGGCGAACGCGGGCGCGGAGGTCACCGTGCTGGACCTTAACGGCGACGCCGCCCGGGAGGTCGCGGACAGCATCGGCGGACAGTCGGTGCAGGCCGACCTTGCCGACTACGAGGTGGTGGATTCGCTGGACATCGAGGCGGACATCGTGGTCAACAACGCCGGGCTTCAGCACGTCGCGGCCATAGAGGACTTCCCGCCGGAGCGGTACTCCATGATCCTGCGGATAATGCTCGAAGCGCCGTTCAGGATCGTCCACAAGACGCTGCCGGGGATGTATGAGAAGGGCTGGGGCCGGGTCGTCAACATCTCCTCGGTGCATGGCCTGCGCGCCTCCCCGTTCAAGTCGGCCTACATCTCCGCGAAGCACGGGCTCGAAGGTCTCTCGAAGGTCATCGCGCTGGAGGGCGGGCCTCACGGGGTCACGTCCAACTGCATCTGCCCGGCCTACGTGCGGACGCCGCTGGTGGAGGGACAGATCGCCGACCAGGCCCGCACGCGCGGTATCTCCGAGAGCGAGGTCATAGAGAAGGTGATGCTGACGAGCCCGGCCATCAAACGCCTCGTCGAGCCGGAGGAAGTGGCCGAGCTGGTGGCGTTCCTGTGCACGCCGGAAGCCTCGTTCATCAGCGGCGCATCCCTGACCATAGACGGCGCGGCGACGGCCCAGTGGTAGCCCGGAGCGCGGGAAGATCACGGAGGAGGAACTAGCATGACCGAAACGGTCGAGGGCCGGCTACTCTGGGAGCCCTCCGAAGAGTTCAAGCAGAACGCCAACGTCACTCGCTACATGGAATGGCTGCGCGACGAGAAGGACCATGACTTCGCGGACTACGCCGCGCTCTGGGAATGGTCCGTCACGGACCTGGAAGGCTTCTGGGAATCCGTGTGGGAATATTGCGGCGTAAAGGCCGCGAAGCCGTACTCCGCCGTCCTGAAAGACCGCAAGATGCCCGGCGCGGAGTGGTTCGCCGGGGCCGAGTTGAACTACGCGGAGCACGCCTTCCTCAAGGCGCGGGATGATGAGCCCGCGATCATCTCCCAGTCCGAGATCCGTCCGATGTCCGAGATGAGCTGGGGCGAGCTGCGCGCGAAGACCGCCGCGCTCGCCGCTGGGCTCAGGGAGATGGGCGTCGAGCGCGGGGACCGGGTGGTCGCCTACATCCCGAACGTGCCGGAGGCGCTGGTGGCCCTGCTCGCCTGCGCCTCTCTGGGCGCGGTCTGGTCTAGCTGCTCCCCGGACTTCGGTGTCGGGAGCGTCGTGGACCGCTTCAAGCAGATAGAGCCGAAGGTGCTGCTCGCGGTAGACGGCTACCGCTACGGTGGCAAGGACTACGACCGGACGGACGTGGTGGCGAGGCTTCAGCGCGAGATACCGAGCCTCCAGAAGACCATCGTCTTACCGTACCTGAACGACGACCCGGACACGAGCGGCCTGGAGGACGTGGTCCTCTGGGACGAGGTGCTCGCCTCCAACGAGGGGGCGGAGTTGACGTTCGAGCCGGTTCCATTCGACCATCCGCTCTGGGTGCTCTACTCCTCGGGGACGACGGGGCTTCCGAAGGCGATAGTCCAGAGCCAGGGCGGCATCCTGCTGGAGCACCTCAAGGCGCTCATCCTGCACATGGACCTCGCGCCCGGCGACCGCTTCTTCTGGTTCACCACGACGGGCTGGATGATGTGGAACATCGTGGCCGCGAGCCTGCTCGCCGGAGCGACCGCGCTCGTCTACGACGGCAACCCCGGCTACCCGGACTTGGGCGCTCTCTGGAAGTTCGCCGAGGAGTCCGGCATGACCGTCTTCGGGACCAGCGCCAGTTACCTCACCTCGTGCATGAAAGCCGGCGTGGAGCCGGGCCGGGACGTGGACCTCTCCGCGCTCAAGGCGATAGGCTCGACCGGCTCGCCGCTGCCGCCCGAAGGCTTCGACTGGGTCTACGAGCACGTCAAGGAGGACCTCTGGCTCTTCTCGACCAGCGGCGGCACGGACCTGTGCACCGCTTTCGTGGGCGGGGTTCCGCTCCTGCCGGTCCGCACGGGCGAGCTTCAGGCGCGGTCGCTCGGGGCGAAGGTGGAGGCGTACGACTCGAACGGGGAGCCCCAGATAGAGGAAGTCGGGGAGCTGGTGATCACGGAGCCGATGCCCTCGATGCCGATCTACTTCTGGAACGACGAGGGTGGGGAGCGCTACCGGGAGAGCTACTTCGACATGTACCCCGGCGTGTGGCGGCACGGGGACTGGATCAAGATAAAAGAGAACGGTTCCGCCGTCATCTACGGCCGCTCCGACTCGACCATAAACCGCGGCGGCGTCAGGATGGGGACCGCCGAAATATACTCCGCCGTCGAGAAGGTGGATGAGGTCCAGGACAGCCTGGTCGTGGACGTGCAGACCGCGGACAAGGCCTTCATGCCGCTCTTCGTGGTGCTCAAGGAGGGCGTGGAGCTTGACGAAGACCTCAAGAAGCGCATAAACAGGCGCATCCGGGAGGACTGCTCGCCCCGGCACGTCCCGAACGACATCTACGCCGTGCCCGAGATCCCGAAGACCCTCAACGGCAAGAAGCTGGAGGTGCCGGTCAAGAAGATCCTCTCCGGCACCCCGCCCGAGGACGCCGCCAGCAAGGACTCCCTGAGCAACCCCGAAGCCCTGGACCGCTTCGCGGAGCTGGCGCGGAATATGTAGGAATGGAGGTCCGGAGAACGAGGCTTGACTGGAAGCCAAAAACGGTTTAGGTTTGCGACAGGAGGCTGGGGAAGGAGCCTTGCATAGCTCGATCTACAATGAGTTAAAGAGAGTTCGGGGAAGACTCTGAAGGGAAACGCGACTCGAAAATAGGGGTGATGGGAGGGATGTATGGCTAGCGTGAGCGCCGGAGCGCAGCAGGCTCCGGAGAGAGACATAACCAGGGTAGCCTTGACGGCCTGCGCGGGGTCGAGCATCGAGTGGTACGACTTCTTTATCTACGGCACGGCGGCGGCGCTGGTCTTCCCGGCGCTCTTCTTCCCGGAATCGAGCGCGCTCGCCGGGACCTTGCTCTCGTTCTCGACGTTCGCGGTCGGGTTCTTCGCCCGGCCCGTTGGCGGTGTGATCTTCGGGCACTTCGGCGACAGGGTGGGGCGCAAGAAGGCGCTCGTGACCGCGCTGGTGATGATGGGGATAGCTACCACGCTTATCGGCCTCATGCCTACTTATGCGACCATCGGCGTGCTGGCGCCGATACTCCTGGTATTGTTCCGCTTTATACAGGGCCTCGCCGTGGGCGGGCAGTGGGGCGGAGCGGTCTTGCTGGCGACGGAGAGCGCGCCCAGGAACCGGCGCGGTTTCTACGGAAGCTTCGCCCAGATAGGCGTCCCCGTCGGGGTCATCCTCGCCAACCTGCTGTTCCTGCTCATCAGCTCCACCTTGGCCCCCGAGGCGTTCCAGGCGTGGGGCTGGCGGATACCGTTCCTGATGAGCATAGTCCTTATAGGCATCGGGCTCTACATCCAGCTCCGGCTGGAGGACACTCCGGCTTTCCGGCACCTGCAGGAGTACCGCGAGTCGCACCAGACCGAGGAGGAGCGGGAGGAGGCCCGCCTTGCGGCCGAGGCCCAGCGGTCGCCGATCATCGAGGCGTTCCGGGACTACTGGAAGCAGATCCTCCTGGCCGCCGGCGCGTTCGTCTCGATCAACGCGAACTTCTACATCTTCATTACGTTCATCATCGCCTACGGCACTAACCCGGATATCCTCGGGCTGCCGCAGACCACGATGCTCGCGGCGGTACTTATCGCCTCGGTCTTCCAGATACCGGCCCTGCTGGTGTTCGCCGGTTACTCGGACCGGGTGGGGCGGCGCGGGATCTACATGCTCGGCGCGGCTCTGCTGGGAGCCTGGGCGTTCGTCCTGTGGCCGCTGGCCAATACCGGGTCGTTCATCCTGATCTCGCTCGCGCTGGTTGTCGGACAGGCGTTCCTGAGCATGATGTACGGACCGCAGGCGGCATTCTACTCGGAGATCTTCACGACGCGCGTACGCTACTCGGGAGCCTCGCTCGGATACCAGATCGGCTCCATCTTCGGCGGCGCGCTCGCCCCGATAATCGCCACCGCCCTGCTCGCGGAGTTCGGGTCCTGGGTCGCGATAGCCGTCTACCAGCTCTTCCTGTCCCTCGTAACCCTGGTCTGCGTCTTCCTGCTGACGGAGACCTACCAGAACGAGATGGACGAGGTCCGCGCCGCCACGAACCGCAGGACCGCCGGAGTGCAAGACCCGACGGCCTAGAGGACGAAACCTTACGAGATGCCTCCCGCTAGCAGGACGCGGGAGGCATCTCGCCGACGGAAGGAGTTTCACTTTGTACGAGACCATCAACTTAGAGAAGAGCGGCGGCGTCGCCACCATCGCCCTGAACCGTCCGAAGGTGCTCAACGCCTTCGACGGAAAGATGCACGAGGAGATCCGCGAGGCGCTGGACGCCGCCGCGGAGGACGACGAGGTGCGCTGCCTGGTCCTCCGGGGCGAGGGACGGGGCTTCTCCGCCGGGGCGGACCTGGCCCAGATCATCGAGGGCAGCGACGGAGACCCGGACCTCGGAGAGTATCTGAGAGAGACCTACAGCCGGCTCGTCACCCGTATGGTCTCGATGGAGAAACCCATTATCGGGGCGCTGCACGGGCCGGTCTACGGGGCGGGGCTCGGGATCGCGCTGGCCTGCGACCTCCGGATCGCCGCCGAGAGCGCGAAGTTCTCCGTGGCGTTCATCAAGATCGGTCTGATGCCCGACGCCGGAGTCTCGTTCTTCCTGCCGCGCGTCGTCGGTCTCGCTCGCGCGATGGAGATGAGTATGCTCGGAGACCCGGTCGAGGCGGAAGAAGCGTACCGCATCGGTCTCGTGAACAGGGTCGTCCCCGACGACGCCCTCGCGGACGAGTCAAACGCGCTCGCGCGGCAGCTGGCCGCGATGCCGACCCGCGCGCTCGGGAGGATAAAGCAGAGCCTGTACGCGAGCTTCGAGAGCGACCTGGAGACGGCGCTCGAAGCCGAGGCCCAGGGGCAGACGCTCTGCGGCTATACGAACGACCACAAGGAGGGCGTCGCCGCCTTCTTCGAGAAGCGCGAGGCGAAGTTCACCGGCAGTTAGGAGGCGCCGAGATGACAGAGAGCTACTTCGAGTTCTGGCCGCCGCGGGTGCCGCGCTCGCTGCCGCTGCCGCAGACCAGCGTCTACCACAACCTGGAGGTGTCGGCGAGCAGGTACCCGGAGAAGACGGCCATCATCTACTACGGAACCGAGATCCCTTACAAGAGGCTGCTCGACGAGGTGAACGCCCTCGCCGGATACCTGCAACGAGAGCTCGGCGTCGAGAAGGGCGACCGGGTGCTGCTCTACATGCAGAACAGCCCGCAGTTCGTCATGGCGTTCTACGCGGTGCTGCGCCTCGGGGCCGTAGTCGTGCCCGTCAACCCGATGCTCGTCACCAACGAGCTGACGCACTACGTCGAGGACTCGGAGGCGCGGGTCGCCATCGTCGGACAGGAGCTGTACCCGAAGGTCTCGCCGCTCCTCGCCGAGAGCGGCAGCGAGCGCGTGATAGTCGCCGCCTACTCGGACTATTTGGAGAAAGAGACGGATCTCGCCGTCCCGGACGTGGTGACGGCTCCGCGCGAGGAGGTAACTGACGAAGGTGTGACTTCCTGGGGCGAGGCGCTAAAGAGCGGCCACGAACCCGGACCCGTGGTAGTCGGCGCGGAAGACATGGCGCTCCTGCCGTACACGTCGGGGACGACGGGCCGGCCCAAGGGGTGCGTCCACACGCACCGGACGCTCCAGGCGACGCTCGTCGGGGTGGGGGTATGGAACACGACGACGCCAGCCGCCGTGATGCTGTGCGTGTTGCCGCTCTTCCACGTGACCGGGATGCAGCACAGCATGAACGCCCCGATCTACTCCGGCGGCACCTTCGTCATCCTGACCCGCTGGGACCGGGAGCTCGCCGCCGAACTCATACAGCGCCACGGCATCACCCACTGGACGAACATCTCCACGATGGTCGTTGACTTCCTGGCTAACCCGAAAATAGGCGGCTACGACCTCTCCTCGCTCGTCATCGTCGGGGGCGGCGGCGCTCCACTTCCGGCGGCGGTCGGCGAGAAGCTGAACGACCTGACGGGGCTGCGCTACCAGGAGGGCTACGGGCTCTCGGAAACCATCTCCCAGACCCACGTCAATCCGCCGGACCGGCCCAAGCTCCAGTGCTTAGGTGTCCCGCACTTCGACGTTGATGCGCGCGTCGTAAACCCCGCGACGCTGGAGGAGTTGGGTCCGAACGAGGAGGGAGAGATCGTGGTCTCCGGCCCGCAGGTGATGCGCGGCTACTGGAGACGCCCCGACGCCGACGAGGAGGCGTTCTTCGAGCGCGACGGCAAGCGGTTCTTCAGGACGGGCGACATCGCGGTCTACGACGACGAGGGCTACTTCTTCATGGTGGACCGGCTCAAGCGCATGATCAACGCCTCCGGTTACAAGGTGTGGCCTTCCGAGGTCGAGTCCATCCTCTACAAACACCCGGCCATCCAGGAGGCGTGTATCATCGGCGTCCCGGACGAGCAGCGCGGAGAGACGGCGAAGGCCGTGGTCGTGTTGCGGGAAGGGGAGAGCGTCTCGGCCGAGGAGATCGTCGAGTGGTCGAAGGGGCAGATGGCCGCCTACAAGTACCCGCGGAACGTGGAGTTCGTGGAGGCGCTGCCCAAGAGCGGGTCCGGCAAGATCCTGTGGCGCGAGCTTCAGGAGAAGGAGCAGCAGAAGATGGCGGAGGCGAAGTAGCTACCGGAAGGAGTGCGCATGGCTAGCATGACGGCGGCCCGTTTCTACGAGGTCAACGAGCCGCTGCGGCTGGAGGAGGTCCCCGTGCCGGAGGTACAGGAGGACGAGGTCCTGCTCCAGATGAAGGCGGCCGGGCTCTGCGGCTCGGACGTTCACATCGTCTTCGAGGGCGTGACGCCGACGGCGTTCAAGCCGATCACG
>DASSMB010000094.1:0-23877 GCA_035689095.1 Rubrobacteraceae bacterium
CGGAAGCCTACGGCCCGTTCACGAACGAGAAGGTCGTGGGCGAGGCGCTCGCTCCGTTCCGGGACGAGGTCGTGATCGCGACTAAGTTCGGCTTCAAGGACGGCGACCCGCAGGCGGGCCTCGACAGCCGGCCCGAGCGAATCCGCCAGGTCGCCGAGGAGTCGCTCAGGCGCCTGAAGACCGACCGCATCGACCTCTTCTACCAGCACCGCGTCGACCCGGACGTACCGATCGAGGACGTCGCCGGCACGGTGAAGGACCTGATCCAGGAGGGCAAGGTCGAGCACTTCGGCCTCTCCGAAGCGGGGGTGCAAACGGTCCGTCGCGCCCACGCGGTCCAGCCCGTGACGGCACTCCAGAGCGAATACTCGCTGTGGTGGAGAGAGCCTGAAGAAGAAGTGCTGCCGACGCTCGAAGAACTCGGGATCGGCTTCGTTCCATTCAGTCCTCTGGGCAAGGGCTTCCTCACGGGGAAGATAGACGAGAACACCACGTTCGACAGTTCCGACTTCCGCAACATCGTTCCTCGCTTTACGGCGGAGGCCAGGAGGGCTAACCAAGCCCTGGTCGATCTGCTCGGCGAGATAGCGCAACGGAAGAACGCGACACCAGCCCAGATAGCGCTCGCCTGGCTGCTTGCCCAGAAGCTGTGGATTGTTCCAATACCGGGTACGCGGAAGCTGGAGCGCTTGGAGGAGAACATAGGAGCAGTCACAGTCGAACTTACTTCGAGCGACCTCCGTGAGATCGAGAGCGCAGCCTCAAAGATCACCGTGCAAGGGGCCCGGTACCCCGAAGAGCTGGAGCGAAGGATCGATCGCTGAGAGGCGCAGGATCGTCCGTCCGGGTGGTGCGGTAGGCTGCGGCGGGCCGAGCCTCCGAGCCATACGTTCACCTAAAGTTCGGAAGAACCCGGAATTACTGAGTAGGTCTGGTAGGGGCGCGTAGCGCAGGAAGCTACCGAAACGACCATACGTAAAACATATCTAAACGTCACTAAACTAGTATTGGACATATGGAATGCTGTTGGCAATAATGGTCGACGTAGCTTAAAGGGAAAGGAGAGAAACAAGTGGAGAACATTGAGGCAAGGCTTGGTGGGGAGGACATTCACCCGCCGACATCGATCAGGAAGGTGGCTCTCGCCAGCTTCATCGGGTCTACCGTCGAGTGGTATGACTTCTTCGTCTACGGGACGGCGGCGGCGCTGGTCTTCGGGCAGTTGTTCTTTCCGGAGTCCACTCCTCTGGTCGGCACCCTGTCGGCCTTTGCCACGTTCGCGATAGGTTTCCTGTTCCGGCCGCTGGGCGGAGCGTTCTTCGGCCATTTCGGAGACCGGGTGGGGCGCAAGTCGATGCTGGTCATCACGCTCTTGGTGATGGGTACTTCGACCGTCCTGATCGGGTGCCTCCCGACCTACAACTCGATAGGCATACTGGCGCCTATATTGCTCGTGGCATTGCGAGCTATACAGGGCTTCTCGGTCGGGGGCGAATGGGCCGGCGGATCGCTGATGGTCGTCGAGCATGCGCCGCCGGGACGGAGGGGATTCTACGGTAGCTGGCCGCAGGTTGGGCCGTCGGCGGGGACGCTGCTATCGGCGGGAGTGTTCGCCATCTTCTCGGCTCTGCCGGAGGATCAGTTCCTGGCCTGGGGCTGGCGGATGCCGTTCCTCCTGAGCGCGGTCGTCGTGATCGTCGGGCTCGTGATCCGGCTCAGGCTCGCGGAGTCGCCGGTCTTCGAGCAGGTCAAGGAGACCCACACCGGGGCCCGGCTGCCGGTTCTGGACGTCTTCCGCACCAACGCCAAGAACATCTTCCTCATCGCGGGCATGCGCCTGGCGATAAACACCACCTTCTACGCCTCGACTGTCTTCGCCCTCTCCTACGCGACGGAGCAGTTGGGCATCCCCAGGTCCACGATGTTGACGGGAATCCTCATTACGGCGGCTCTCGGGTTCGTGAGCAAGCCGATCTACGGCGCGCTATCGGACAGGATCGGGCGCCGACCAATCTACGCGGCGGGTTCGATCATCGGCGCCCTGATGGCCTTCCCGTTCTTCTTCGCCGTGGAGTCGAAGTCCGCGATCCTGATCTTCCTGGCCTTCTTCCTCATTATCAATATCTCCCACGACCTGAACGACGCCGTCGAGTCGTCATTCTTCTCGGAGTTGTTCGGCACGCGGGTCCGCTACAGCGGCGCGGCGTTGGGTCATCAGCTCGGCGCGGCCGTCACGGGGTTCACCCCGCTCATCGCGGCGGCGCTGGCTGCGGCGGGCGGCTGGACTTATGTCGCCGTCTACGTCATGTTCGCCTGCCTCGTGTCGGCCGGCTGCGTCTTCATGGCCGCCGAGACGTTCCGTAAGGACATCGCCGAGGTGGACCCTCTGGAGCGTCAGATCATGACGGAGCCACGAGTCCGATAAAAGAGGAGAGAGCGGTCCGGGGCCAGTCCTCGGACCGCTTCCCTCTTCCGCGACGAGCGTATGATGGTTCGAGAAAAGAGATCCAACTCCGCGGAGGTGTCTGTTGGCTAGGGTGTTCGTTCTCAACGGCGTGAACCTGGGTGCCCTGGGCACGCGCCGGCCGGAGGTCTACGGAACTCTGACCCTCGGCGACATAGAGCAGAGGCTGCGCGAGAGCTTCCCGGAGGTCGACTTCGAGTTTCGGCAGACGGACTACGAGGGTGAGATGGTCGGCTACGTGCGGGAAGCGAGAGGGAGCGATGGGATCGTGATCAATCCCGGCGCCTGGACCCACTACGCTTACGCTCTGCACGATGCCCTGGAGGCGGTCGAAGGTGTCATCAAGGTGGAGACTCACCTCTCGAACGTTCACGCCAGGGAACCCTGGCGGCGGCACTCGGTCATCTCGCCCGCCGTCAACGCCGTGGTGGCCGGGATGGGTCCCTACGGCTACGAGGCCGCTGTCGGTTACATTCTCAGACAACTAAAGGCGTGAACTGATGCAAAAGAAGTCTCTGACATTCCGGCTGGATCCCCGCGGAATCCCGGAGGTGTGTGGATGAAGGCGTTCGTAAAGACGGGTCATCAACCAGGAGAAGCCGGCGTCAGGGACGTGTCGGTCGCCAGCCCCGGCCTCGGCGAGGTACTGCTCCGGGTAGCCTCCTGCGGCGTCTGCGGCAGCGACATCCACGCCTTCAGGTCGGACGCCGGGTTCGAGTGGGTCCGGGCGCCGGTAACGCTGGGCCACGAGTTCTCCGGTACGGTCGAGGAGGTCGGACCGGACGTGACTCGGGTGAGGGAGGGGGATCAGGTCGTCGCGGTCGCTATACAGGGTTGCGGACGCTGCGAAGCCTGCCTCGCCGGTTCCACGCAGTTGTGCCAGGATCGCGTCGCCGTCGGACTCTCCCGCGACGGCGGGATGGCCGAGTACGCCGTGATGCCCGAGCAGCACCTCGTGCCTGTTCCCGAGGGGTTAGATCTCACCGTGGCGGCCCTGGGCGAGCCGCTCTCCGTGGCCGTGCACGCCGTAAACGTCCGGGCGGACATAAAGCCGGGACAGAACGTAGTGGTGTCGGGGCCCGGACCCATAGGCATTCTCTGCGGGATGCTGGCCCGGCTCCGAGGAGCGCAGGTGCTCCTTACCGGGGTAGGAAACGACTCCGAGTCTCGGCTCCCCGCGGCGGAGCGCGTGGGACTTCGGACCGCGAACCTGAGCGATAAGCCCCTGGAGGAGCACCTGCGGGACAGCTTCGGGGAGCCTGCTCCCGACGTCTGGATCGAGAGTTCCGGGTCCGTGAGGGCGCTCGACTCCGCCCTGGAGTCCGTCCGGCCGGGCGGGACGGTCGTCGTGGTCGGTATCTACGCCGAGGAGATGCGCTTTTCACCTACCGCTTCAGTGCGGAGGGAGTTGAGCCTGTTGTTCAGCTATTCCTGCAACTACGCGGATTACGAGGAGGCCCTGGACCTGCTGGGCAGCGGCGCCATAGACCCCGGTCCTCTCCTCTCGAAATATCCGCTTCAGGATGCCTCCGAGGCTTTCGAGGCGGTCGGCAAAGGCCGGGCAGTAAAAGCGATCCTCGTCCCTTGAGCCATGAGATCAGGAGAGAAAAAATGAACACAGTCCCAGAGGTAGGCATAGACCACCTCACGATGCTGGACGTCCCGCCGCCGGATCTGGTGACCATCGCCCACGAGGCGGGCTTCGACTCCATCAGCCCCCGCGTGGCCGCCTCGACTCCCAGCGAAGATCCCTGGCCCATGACTCCCGGCTCTCTTATGCTCGAAGAGACCGCGCGTCGCCTGGACGAAACCGGCACGCGGATACTCGCCGTGGAGGTCGTCCGCATCGGTCCCGATACGAAGCGGGAGGACTACGAGGGCGCGCTGGAAGCGGGCGCCCGGCTGGGAGCGCGCTACGTGACGGTCAACAGCGACGATCCCGATCTCGACCGCGCCTCCGAGACGTTCGCGGCTCTGACCGGCGCCGCTAGTCCCTACGGCCTGCGCCCCATCATCGAGCCAATCATCTACACCCAGGTATCGAACCTGGACGAGGCTATCTACATCGCCGAGCGCTCCGGCGGAGGCGGGGTACTGCTGGACACCCTGCACTTCCAGCGCTACGGGGGAGACCTCGGACAGCTACGCTCCCTCGACCCGGACCTGCTCTCCTACGTGCAGCTCTGCGACGCGCCGCTGGCGCCGCCAACCGGACTTCCGCGTCCTCTCAAACTGCCTCGCGGACAGTCCACCGACGGCACCGACCTGCAGATAGAGAGCCGGGCCATGCGAATGCTGCCGGGAGAAGGAGAGCTGCCGCTGGCGGAGTTCCTCGCCGCGCTGCCGGGAGAAATCCCCGTCAGCGTGGAGGCTCCTGTAATGTCGCTGCGGGAGACCCTGACCCCGATCGAGTTCGCCCGGCGCGCTCGTGAGGCGGTGGCGAACGTACTGTCGGCAACGCGCGCAAGTTGAAGAAGCCGCGATGAACGTTGACCATCCATTGCTACCAGAGAGGGTCGACGCGCTCGTCGTGGGCGGCGGCATGGCCGGGCTGGCAGCCGCGATGGTCGCCGCGGAGAACGGTGCGCGGGTCCTGGTGGTCGAGAAAGGTCCGCGACCCGGCGGATCGGCGGCGCTCTCGGTGGGGATGTTCTGGACTGTCCCGGACTTCGATACCCTGCGCCGGCGCGTGCCGCTTGGCGACCCGGACCTGGGCCGGGCTGTCGTGGAAGACTACCCGGCGGCCATCGAGACGATACGGGAGATGGGCGTCTCGGTAGGGGAGCGGGTCTCGGGCGTCATGACCGTCGGGATCGGGCACTCCATAGACGTTCACGCGCTGCTTGAACACGAGGTTGCCGAGATCGAACGTTCCGGCGGACGGGTCGCGTGCGACACCACCGTGCGGCATCTTCTCACCGACGACGAAGGCGCCGTTACCGGAGCGGTAGTACGCGGGCCGGGTGGACAGAGCGCCATCCTCGCGGACGCGACGATCCTGGCTACCGGCGGCTTTCAGGGGGATCCGGGGCTACTCAGCACGTACATGGGGCCGAACTCGGACCGTATGCTGGTACGCTCGAACAGGGGTAGCGTCGGTGACGGCTTGCGGCTCGGGCGCGATGCTGGTGGAGCTACGAGCCGGGCGATGAGCAGCTTCTACGGCCATCTGGTGCCGAGCCCGCTGTCGAGTTTTACCGAGGACCAGTACATGCCGCTGGCGCAGTACCACTCCAACCACTGCATCCTCGTGAACCGGCTCGGGCGCCGGTTCTGCGACGAGTCGCAGGGCGACGAGGTCTCCGTCCAGGCCTTGCTCGCGCAGCCCGAGGCCCGCGGCGTTCTGCTGTGCGACGAGAGAGTTCGGAGAGAGTACGTGGTTAGCGAGCCCTTCCCGAACGCCGGGCTCCTCGACCGTTTCGAAAGAGCCGCGGAGGCCGGAGGCCGCCTGACGAGTTCTGACACCCTGGACGGGCTGGTGGGCCAGGTCGCCGGGTGGGGCATAGACGCCGTTCAACTCAGAGCGACGCTCGAATCCTATGCGGCGGCCGCGCGGCGTGAGCCCGTAAGCCTGGACGCGCCGCTTCCTACCGGGCCCAGGCCGCTCGTCGAGCCGCCTTTTTACGCGCTGGAGGTGCAGCCCGCGAT
Organism: Rubrobacteraceae bacterium; assembly: GCA_035689095.1. Classification (GTDB taxonomy): domain Bacteria; phylum Actinomycetota; class Rubrobacteria; order Rubrobacterales; family Rubrobacteraceae; genus JACDDK01. Next base: position 6,113 of record DASSMB010000094.1, read on the forward strand.
CACGTTCACCTATGGCGGCCTGCGAACCGACTCGGACGGCCGCGTCCTCGACCATGACGGCGTGCCGGTCGGTGGACTCTGGGCCGCCGGAGTGGATGCCGGTGGGTTGTCGAACTGGACATACGCGGGCGGTCTGGCCCCCGCCTTCATCACCGGCCGGCGGGCTGCGTCCTCCGCGCTCGCCGCTCTGGACCCGGAAGCGCGGCAGGACCCGGCGCGCCCTCTATAATGGTCGGCGTGTTGGATTCGATGAACAACCCGGCGAGACGTAGATGATCAGCGGGAAGACGCGGCTCCTGGCTCTGATCGGTCATCCCGTGAGCCACAGCCTGAGCCCCGCGATGCACAACGCCGCCTTCGCCGCCGATGGACTGGACTACGTCTACGTCTGCCTGGATGTGGATCCCGCCGACCTGCCCGCGGCGGTGGAGGGCGCGGCCGCCCTGAAGCTGCGCGGCTTCAACATCACCATGCCGCACAAGCGGGCGATGATTCCGCTTGTGGACGAGCTGGACGAGGGAGCCCGCGTCTCCGGAGCGGTGAACACCGTCGTGATCGAGGACTCCACCCTTCGCGGCTATAACACCGACGGAGGCGGGATGGTCATGGCCTGCCGGGAGGCCGGCATCCAACTATCCGGCCGGAGCGTCCTGATCCTGGGCGCCGGAGGCGCCGCCGCCGCCATCGCCGTAGCGTTCGGGGAGGCGGGGATCGGCGAGCTGCACATCGCCAACCGCAGCGTGGAGCACGCCGCGGAGCTGCGGGAGAAGCTGCGCGGGGCGGGCATGGAGAAGGTGACGATCTATTCTCTCGATGCGTTGGATCAGGCGTTCTCTGAAGCGGAGATCGTCGTCAACACGACGCCCCTTGGGATGAAGGAGGCGGATCCACTACCCATCCCACCCGAGTATGTGCTTAAGGACCGCGCGTTCTGCGACGCGGTCTACCGTCCCGGAGCGGAGACGCCTCTCGTCCGTCTGGCGCGCGAGCGAGGCGCCACCGTCGTCGCTGGCGGCCGGATGCTTCTATACCAGGGTGTGCTGGCTCAGAAGCTCTGGACCGGACACGAACCGAACGTCAAGGTCATGGACGCCGCTCTCTCCTAAAGGCGCGGCCCGGCTACCTCGGTACGGTAGAGCCCTGTAGCCTCCGCTCGCTCACCACGAGGACCGGACGGCCGGCCCGGCGGAGGACGGTCTCCGAGAAGCCCGGGCCACAGAAGATCCGCTCGAACCACGGACGTCTGTGGCCTCCGGTTATTACCAATCCGGCGTCGATCTCCTCGGCGAGGCGGATTACCTCTTTCTGCGGCCAGCCTTCCCTGTAATAGGACGCCGTAACGCTACACCCGAGCTCCTCCAACCGCCTTACGCGATCATCGAGAAGCCTGATACCGTCCAGCTTCTTCCACTCCAGCAGAGCCTCACTCCGCTCACGAAGCGCGGTGTTGGGATAGGGTAGCTCGGGTGTTAAATGAACTACGTGTACGACGTGCAACTCGGAACCTGTGCCGTCTGATAACTCGACCGCCGTCTCCTCGGCCAGGGCCGCCTCCCAAGTTCCGTCCGTCGCGAGCAGTATCCTCGTCGGGAACATACCGCCTCTTCTCATTAGATGCTACTTACACATAAATGCTATACAGCGGATACCGTCTTGCAAGCGCGGTTTGTGAATCGGACCACCCGGTACCGTGGCAGAGGCTGGCGAACGTCGTGGATTAGTCAGGCGGAAGAGGCGCGGTCGAAGGTTTTCTGGAAGGCTCTAGGGTGATTCTTCTCCCTGAACACTCGTGCCGGAGTTGCTCTGCACGAGGGCCAAAATGCGCCGTCTCAGGCCGGCTTCGAGGGCGTCTTCCAGGTTCGCGGTCGAGCCGCAGATCAGGACGCCAGCGGGGATCGCTATGACCATCACCGGGGCTTGCGTCTCTTCATAACTGGCGAAGGCCGCCTCTCCACGGCCCTGGGCCGTGAGCACGTTCCCCAGAGAGTCGGCGGAGAACGCGGTCCACTCGAACGGGATCACCCTGGCGAACGTAATGTACTCTGCGAACGCGAAGGCGGCTGGCAGCTCCGTGCTGGCGTGCTGGACTTCCTGGGCAAACCCCTCGTGGAACCTCTGCAAGAACTCATCCACGCCGCCGGATACCAGGCACGCCGCCAGGCTGCGCACCACGCCGCCGGCGGGAACGTCCGCCAGAGCCTGCAGTCCAAGGGCCTCCAGCGGTCCGTTCGGCGCCCGGAACAGGTAGGAGTCCCCTCCAAGAGACCGCGACGGCACCACTACGAAGTGCGCCGAGAGGCCGGACTGCCCGTCCATGACAGTCGTCTCGTAGATCTGCGAGACGGATAGCCTCGCTCCGAATCCGTGCCACTCATCCATGTTCCTATAGTACCTCACCGTTTTGACGAGTTCCGCGCCGCGTTGATCGGTTGAGCATCAACCGTCCGAGGCGTCTCCGGCGCCCTGGAGTGAATGCTGCTCGAAGAACCGCATCATCTCCGCGGAGGCGTCGGGGCCTGTGGGGTCGGTGTACGAGCCTCGCGAGTCTCCACCCGACCAGGCGTGTCCGAGCCCGTGGACGGTCCACTGCTCCACGACCGTGCGCCCTTCGGCATCCTCGTATGAGACGCGCGTGTAGGAGCGCCCGCCGGGCGACTGTCCCTGGCTCTGTGCAGCTTGCGCGCCCGGCGTCCCTTTGAGTCCGTGGGAGATCAGATGCTCCGCGTTGCGCGGGTGGACGGTAGTGTCGCGGTCCCCGTGGAACACTATCGTCGGCGCCATCGCGCCTGCTTTACCGGCGTGCATCCCGTTTCGCATGGCGGTGAACGCGGAGGACATGTCGTGAGCGGCTCCAGGAGCGAGACCGGAGTGGACCCCGACTGCGGCGTAGACGTCCGGGTAGGTCGCGCCCATGACCGCCGCCATCGCCCCGCCGGCCGACATCCCGGCCACGTATACGCGGTCCGCCGCGACGTGATACTCGCCGACGACTTCGCACGTGATACCCGCGATGAGTGAAGGCTCGCCCTGGCCGCGCTGCTGGTCGGCGGCCTGGAACCAGTTCCAGCATTTTTGCATGTTGGCGTTGCCCGACTGAGCCGGATACGCGACGAGGAACGTGTGCTCCTCCGCGAGCGTGTTCATGCCGGTACCGGATGCGAAATCGTTGGGGTTCTGCGTGCAGCCGTGAAGCATGACGACCAGCGGAACCGCCTGTCCAACGTAGCCAGTTGGGATGTACAGCTTGTAGGCGCGGGTGCCGAAGCGATTAGTGTAGGACCGCTCAATGAACCGTCCGGGCTCCGTCGGTGTTCCAAGTGGTTCAACGGTCAGGGTCCCTGGAGAGCGCGGCATGCCGCGGGAAGTCCGGTGCGGTCTGGCGTGCCTGGGAGCGGGACGCAGAGTTTGCGTGTCCTGATCTTGTTGCGATGCTGTCGCGGATCGGGGATCTTCGTTTATGGCGTGCAGGATAGCCTGCAGAGGATCGCCGAAGTTGCTCGAAGTATCCGTCGCTCCGGTAGAACCGCCGGTAAAGCCGCCTCCGAGAGCGCGTTGTATTAGGGCCGTCGCTTCGGCGAGTTTCCCTTCTCGTGTGAGCCGCGTGGCCTCCGCCATGCCGTCTTGTATTGGGTTACTCATCTTTCTCCTCTCTTACGTTATGACGGGCGGATCCGGTCCGCCAGCGCCGCTTTCACTGCAGGGCTCGCCCGGAAGGAGCCCAGCACCACAATCGATTCGATGGTCTCTAGAGCCAGTTCGGGGGAGACGTCATCAGCGATGCTTGCGAGTCCGAGGACCTTGATCTCCAGCATCTCGCCGGCGTCGCGCACCGCTTCCAGGTCGCGGCGCGTGTAGTGTTGCAGACCCAGAACCAGCGTCTTGCGAGCCACCGTCTGCCGGACCGTTTCAGCGTGCGTGGAGATCTGGTTCCGGATCGCCGTTCGGATGAAGTCCGTGCGGTTCGCGTAGAAACCCTCCTGCACCAGCAGGTCGATCTGCCCGAGATCTACCATCCCCAGATTGATCGTGATCTTCTCCAACTCACTCGTAGACATCTCAGTAGCATCTCCTGAACATCTCTATACCATCCATACGGATGTTAACACAAGTGCTGGGCATGTTGTCAAGAGTGATGTATCGTTCGGGAGGCAGGTGAGTTTGTAGAGAGGCCGGACCGGGGCAGGGTGAGATGCCATCCGCCGCTGCGACGGCGGTAATCGCTGAGGTTGGACCCCGATAATCAGGAGGTATTGAGTGAGCTTGCGATGTTGTGTAGGGACCCGCTTCCCTGGTGGGCTGGCGGCGTCCTACTTGACTTGTGTCAGGTATGGCGCGTTAAGCGCCGGGGCGGGGTGGAGTGCCGGGAGGCAGAGGTGAAGATCCGTCAGGCCAACGGAATCGGCAGGGTACATGTAGCCAAGCCCCAGATGAAGGAGACGTACTGCGGCAGACCGGTAGACGAGGAGGAGTGGGTGACCACCTCCAGGGAGGCTAACTGCGTCGCCTGTGCCCGTGCGGGGGCGCCCAGGCCGGAGGGATCGGGGCGCGGCGAGTAGCGAGGTCACTAGCTCCGCCGGAGCCTGCTGAACCTCTCGTCCGCCGGGCGCAACAGCTCAAACCAGGCACGGCTTTTGGCCTGAGAGCGAGCATCCGCCTTTATTCCTTAACCAGGCTCAGGGAGTCTGGTTTATGGGCGGCTTCCCTGCCGCTCTTCTGGCTCTCGACCAGGTATCGAGGGTCGTCCTCGGAGGCGGATATCTTCGTTCCACCGACCTGAGTATCAGCCGTGAGCTTCTTCTTTACCTTGCCCCGCGTCTTGCCCTGCGGGGTGTTCCACTCCACCTTGTCGCCCCGCTTGAACTCGTGCGCCATCGCGCTCCTTCCGTTTGGTTCACGGTACTTATTACAGGCTTTCGTGCTCCGTGAATGCGAACGCTCTTACTGGAAGGAGCGCGGACAGCTGGAGACCGGCTCGTAAGCCGGTCCCCGGTCCTTGCTTCGAGTGCTTCTAGGAGATCGTCCGGTAAGCGAGGAAGCCGCCGGCGGCGAGGAGTAGAGCGGCTCCTGCAATCACGGCGACCGAGGCTCCTCCGGTATCCGGGAGCACGCTGACGGCGGCGTTGGAATCCACGTTCTCCGAAGAGGGTCCACCATCGCTGCTAGAGTCATCCTCGTACTGGCCGCTGGCCGCTCCGTCGTCGTTATTGTCCGCGGAGGCGTTGCCGTCGGGGTGAGTTCCGGCGGGATCGCCGCCGATGGTATCTCCCGAGAAGGTGTATGAAGCGTCCACGATAAATCCTGTATCGGCGACCTTCGAGCCTTCGGCCACTACCTCCTGGGAGAGTTCTGAGCCCTGGGAGCCTATGATGCGGTAGTCGAGGGTGCTGCCCGCCGGAGCGGAGAATGCCATCTCGTTGGTAGAGCCGCCGTCCCGGCACTCGGGGATGCCCGTCTCGACCATCGCCGCGTCCGTCGTGCAGATAACGCCGCCAGCTCCAGAGGAGGTCTCGACCCAGAAAGATACGTTCTCCGGCGCCCAGCCGTCGAGCGTCAACCGGAACTTGCCGTCGGCCGTGCCGCCTGAGAGCGCCTCGGCGTCCTGGGCCATGACGGGCACCGGGGCCGCGAGGAGCGCCATCAACATCGCCGCCAGAACCGCCGATCTCTTCAGCATGATCTCCTCCTCCCGTAGTTTACGTCTGCATTGTAAGTGCGGTGGGTAACAAATAGATAACAAGATGTGTATTGTTTGGTAACAGTTTTGCGGCGGGAAGCGGCGCTCTGTCGTAGAATCCGGTAGAGATAGAATGGTATTGGGCCGGAGCCGTAGCGTTCCGGCCCGGTTTAGATAGGAGGCGCGGTGCAGACGGAGGTCATCCAATTTATTGGAGCTTTGATCTTGATGGCGGGCATATTGGTAGGGTCCTACTGGTTCGTGTACGCGCCCATAAAGAACAGCGACCGTCGCAGGGAGCAGCAGAGATCAGAAGATCAGCGATGACTCTCTCGCCCTGCCGGAGGATCTAGGATTGCAGGTTTCGGCGAAGACCGATTATGCGTTGCGGGCCGCTGCGGAGCTTGCGCGGGCGGCGGCCGACGAGGCGGGACCGATGAAGGGCGAGTTCATATCCGTCTCCCAGGGCATCCCGAAGAAGTTCATGGAGAACATCCTGCACGACTTGAAGAGAGCCGGCATCGTGCGTACCCAGCGGGGCGCCTCTGGCGGATACTGGCTCGCCCTGCCCGCCGACAAGGTCTCCGTGGCAGACGTTATCCGGGCCGTCGAGGGTCCTCTGGCGAACGTCCGGGGCGAGTGGCCGGAGGCCGTCGAGTACACGGGAGCCGCCGAGCACCTCCAGGAGGTCTGGATCGCTGTCCGCGCCAACCTGCGCGCCGTCCTCGAAACCGTTACCCTCGCCGACATCGTCGAAGGCAAGCTCCCAACTCCAGTTACGAAACTCACCCGCGACCCGGAGGCCTGGGTCCACCACTAGGCCGGCTCAGTAGACCGTTACCGGGTGGGCGACCACCGCGTTGTAGAGATATCCCTGTTCGTTGTGAGGCGCGGCCTCCGGTTGCGTGTTTCCCGCTATATCCGTCGCGCGGATTCGGATCTCGTATTCTCCCGGCTCTGGCTCCCACTCGAAACGGAAACAGGCCCAGGCGCGGGGCAAATTCTGACCCGTGAGCCGCGCCGGATTCCACGATGCGCCGCCATCCAGGCTGAAGTCGACGCGCGAGATCTCACCCGCCCCCGACCAGGCGCGGCCCTGGATCCCACGCCGCCCCGTCGCGAGCCGCGCCGGCCAGGGAAGCTCCAGCGCGCTCTTGACCCCCTGCGCCGTTACGGCTGGGCCGAGTCCCGGATTCCGCGCCTCGTAGCCGGGACCGGCCAGGACGTACTCCTCCGTGTTCCACGGCACGTGGACGGGCTCCTCGGAGACGTATATCCGCCCGACCCACTTGATGCTCGCTACCGCGTACCATCCGGGGACGACGACGCGCGACGGGAACCCGTGGTCCGCTGAGAGAGGCTCACCGTTCATCGCGTAGGCGACTATCGTGTCCATCTCAAGCGCCTTCCCGACCGGCATCGGACGCCGTCCCCGCTCCTCGTCCAGACCCTCCGGCATGACCTCGACCGCAGACGGCTTGAGACCCGCCAGCGAGAGCAACTCTCCCAGCGGCACGCCCGTCCACTCCGCGACGCCTATGGCGCCAAGCCTCCACAGAGCGCCCTCAGCGCCCCGTCCCTGCACCTCCTCAAAGAACACGCGCCCGTTACCCGCGCACTCCAGGTTGCACACGACCGACGCGCTTGGCAGAGTCAGCAACTCTTCGTACCCGATCTTCAGGGCGCGCTCCACCCCCGGGCCTTCGACTCGCAGGGTCCAGGTAGCTGCGTCTATGGTGGGGGTGGGGCCGTGGTTACGGACGTAGAAGCGGTCTATCTCCGTCAGGTAACCCCGCCCGGACATCGCCTCCCAGCGCATCTCCGCGTTCTTGCCGAGGTCCACGAAGAGCTCCGGCGGCAACGGCTTCTTTATCGGACGGTCCCGTTCACCTGCCACAACCGGCAAGGATACACTGCCCGGAGCTTGATAGGCGATGAAGCGGCGGTTATTGTATGCTGAATTAGTGAACAAGAGGGAGGTGCTTTGGCGCGGAAAGAGGTAGGGTTTGGGGAGGCGTTGCGTTTCTGGGTGAAGCTCGGCTTCATCAACTTCGGTGGTCCGGCGGGTCAGATCTCGATCATGCACCGCGAGCTGGTGGAGCGGAAACGCTGGATCTCCGAGTCCCAGTTCCTCCGTTCCCTGAACTTCTGTATGCTCCTCCCCGGACCGGAAGCTCAACAGCTAGCCACTTACATCGGCTGGCGCATGCACGGGGTTCTGGGCGGTATCGTCGCGGGCTCGTTCTTCGTAATACCCTCCATCTTCGTCCTGCTGCTCCTCTCGTACCTCGCAGTCGCCTACTCGGAGGTGCCCGCCGTTACGGGGCTGCTCTACGGCGTGCAGCCCGTCGTCGTGGCAATAGTCCTGGAGGCTGTGTTGCGGATCGGGAAGCGGACGCTCAAGCACCCCGCTCTCATACTCTTCGCCGTAGCCTCATTCGTGGGGATCTACTTCCTCTCCATCCCGTTCCCGCTCGTCGTGGGCCTGGCGGCGCTCGCCGGATACCTGCTCCACTTCCGCTACCCGGAGGTGTTCCAGGCGCAGGGACACGGCGACGCCGCGGACGGGGGAGAGGACCTGGAGCAGAGCGCGCCGCCCTCGATGCTCCGCAACCTTAAGCTCCTCGCTCTCTTCGCGGCGCTGTGGGCGTTGCCGGTAGGCGCGCTGTACCTGTGGCGCGGAGGCGGGGACGTGCTCGTTGACGAGGCGCTCTTCTTCACCGGGGCGGCGTTCGTGACGTTCGGGGGCGCGTACTCCGTGTTGAGTTACATCGCGGACGCGGCAGTGAACAGCCACGGCTGGCTCACGGCGGGCCAGATGGTTCAGGGGCTCGGGCTCGCGGAGTCCACGCCGGGGCCGCTGATCATGGTGACGCAGTACGTCGGGTTCCTCGGCGCGTGGAAGTTTCATGGGCCGTTCGACCCACTGCTCTACGGCACTTTAGGCGCCCTCACGACGACCTACGTCACGTTCCTGCCATGCTTCCTGTTCATCTTCCTGCTGGCGCCGTACATCGAGCTTCTCTCGCACAACCGGCGGCTCGGGGCGGCGCTCGTCGGGGTCACGGCGGCGGTCGTCGGCGTGATCGTCAACCTCGCCGTCTTCTTCGCGGGCCACGTCCTCTTCCCGAACGGACTGGCATCCCTCGACCTCTTCGCCCTCGTGGTCGCGGTAGTCTCGTTCGCGGTGCTGCAGAGGTTCAAGGTCCCGATCTACGTTCTCGTGCCGGTCGGGGCTCTCGCAGGTATGGCGTGGACCTTGCTATAAAGCAGAGCATCCATAAGCCGCCAGCTTCTTGTTCTTGCTGACGGCTTATGGTTTTCCGGCGACTGGCCGACGACTGGCGCAGTCGTTGTAAATAGCGCTCTAGCGAGAGTTCCAGTTATACTCGGCGTCGTCGAGCGACGGGGATCTGAGGTAGCCGAAGAACTCCAACTTCTCTATGACCTTGCGTGCGCTCTCTTCGGCCGGCTCCTCGGCTGTCTTCAGGACGAGGTCCGGGGCGTTGGGCGGTTCGTAGGGGTCGGAGACGCCGGTGAACTGCGGGATCTCACCCGAGAACGCCTTTTTGTAGAGGCCCTTCACGTCCCGCTCGGCGCACACCTCAAGAGGCGCGTCCACGAAGACCTCGACGAAGTCTACGATCCTGCGCCGAACCTGGTCGCGGGCCTCCTTGAACGGCGAGATGGCCGACACGATCACGCCCACGCCGTTGCGCGTCAGCAGGTTCGCCACGAACCCGATCCGCAGTACGTTTATGTTCCGGTCCTCGCGCGAGAAGCCGAGACCTTTAGAGAGGTTGGTCCGCACGATGTCCCCATCGAGCACCTCGACCCGCCGCTCCCGCTCGCGCAGCTCGTGCTCGACGATCTCGGCGATGGTCGTTTTCCCGGCGCCGGATAGTCCGGTGAACCACAGCGTGAACCCGCGCTCCCCGCTGTTTCGTCTGCTCACGTTCTCCATGCTTACTCCTTTTTGAAATACTCCTTACAATACTCTAGCACTCCTCTCAAGAACTCTCGCGCAGACCCTCGATCAGTACCTCCACGACCTCCGGCCTCGAAAACTCCGGCGGCGGATACTCGCCATTCGCCAGCATCTCTCGAACCTTCGTCCCGGAGAGGAAGACGTGCGCGTCCTGATCATGCGGGCAGGTCTTCGCGGAGGCCATCGCCCCGCACTCGCGGCAGTAGAACGTATGCTCGAAGAAGAGCGGCGTTATGCCGAGCTCCTCGGCCTCGAACTCGTCGAAGATGTGCTGCGCGTCGTAGGTGCCGTAATAATCTCCGACCCCGGCGTGATCCCGTCCGACGATGAAGTGCGTGCAGCCGTAGTTCTTGCGGCAGATCGCATGGAAGACCGCCTCCCTCGGTCCCGCATACCTCATCGCCGCCGGGAACACCGCCAGCATCGCACGGTCCTCGGGATAGTAACGGTCCAGGATCGTCTCGTAGGAGCGCATCCGTACATCGGCCGGGATGTCGCCCGGCTTTGTCTCACCCACGAGCGGGTTCAGGAGCAGCCCGTCGACCGTCTCAAGGGCGCTCTTCTGGATGTACTCGTGCGCCCGGTGGACCGGGTTGCGCGTCTGGAATCCCACGATACGCTTCCAGCCCTTCTCCGCGAACACGGCGCGGAGTTGTGCGGGATCGTAATAGTAGCCAGGGAATCGGACGCGGTTCGGTTGCTGTAGTAGATCGACCTTGCCGCCCAGCAGTACGTCGCCCTGGCGGTAGAGATGCGCCACTCCAGGGTGCCGCTCGTCGGTGGTCCGGTAGACCTTCCGCGCCTCGCGTTCCTTGTCGTAGGTGTATATGTCCTCGACCGTCATCGTGGCGACCGGCTCGCCAGCGCCGTTTACCAGAGCGACTTCCGAACCGCCACGTATGGAGCGCGCCGTCCCCTCGTCCACGGCGAGGGTTATCGGGATGCTCCACACCAGACCGTTCGAGAGGCGCATCTCATCCACGACGCCCTCGTAGTCCTCGCGGACCATAAAGCCTTCCAGAGGGCTGAAGACGCCGGTCGAGATCATCTGCAAGTCGGAGAGCGTCCGCTCCCCTAGTATGACTTTCGGTAGGCTTTCGGCCTCGCGCAGCCGCTCGGTCCTCTCTTCCTGGGCTACGACGCGGTCTATCAGGCGCTCTCCGTGCGGGGCAATGGTTCCGTGCTGGGTGGTTATCATCGGCCTTCCTCTCTCATGGTAGTAGCTCGTTTCGAACCGCGGGTCCCGTGAATGGCGTGGGCGGCGAGGTCGTAGTAGGCGGGCAGACACCTCTCATACATCTCTTCAAGCTCCCTGGGCAGCACGGGGTCCCGCCTCTCGGCACGCTTTATGCCGCTACTCCTCTGCGCCACATCGTGCCATCCCTCCCAGTTCTCCCAGCGCCTTACCTCCCTGGGCTGCCAGGTGAGATCGTCCTCCCGGAACGGTATCCCAACCCGCTCGCAGTACACGGATAAGACCTCTACCGGGTTCTCGGAGAACGTCATTGCATCAACCACGACGGGCTCCTGACCGGCCTCCTCGCAGATCCTGAACAGACGATACAGCTCCTCGTAGCCCGCCTCCTCGAAGGTGAAGTCGGGCCACATCTTGTACATGGAGGTAAGGACGTACTTTGGGTCGCGGATAATAAAGGTATTTACGAACCTGGAGGTGAGATCCGGCCCGATCAGGGGCTTCGCGTGATAGGCCATGTCCTTGAGGAAGACGCGCTGCTCGCGTGGTCTCAACACGTCTTGTAGGACGTTTTCGTAGTTGTTCTCCGGCTTCGTCTCCTCATCGGCGAATCGACTGGAGAGGCGGTCCTCGGAGCGGTAGTAAGAGGCGGAGAAGGGTTCGTGCAGGACCTCGAAGTCGTCGCGCTCGACGAAGACCCGCTCGAAGGCGGTAGAGATAGAGCGTGGCACCGCCCAGAGGGCGACGGGTTGCTTCTCGTTCAAGTGAACCTCTCTGTCTCGGGTGTTTTATGCGGCGTCCGGCCTCGCCGGAGAGACGTAACATGAGGCGGGCGACAATGAAACGTCGCCCGCCTCGACTGCCCGCGTGGTTCCCGGATGCGGCGGGAAGGGCCCGAGCCTTAGCTACGGACTACCCTGCGCCAGCCTTCGAGCGCCTTGCGGCGGGGAGTCAGATACGTCTCCGGCGTGCCGATGCGCTCCAGGAAGGAGAGGGTGTGCTCGGCAAGCGTCTCGCCCTCGGCGCCCAGCTCATCCCAGGCGTTATTCTGCTCGCCGGGGTCGTTGACGAGGTCGTAGATCTCCGGCTCGTCGTCCGGTCCTCCCAGGATGAGGGACCGCTCGCGGGTCGTGACGGTGATGGGCATGTAGTTGGCGATCCTGCGCGCCTTCGAGTCCACGGCCCGCGTGATCTCGCCCTCCGCCAGGTACAGCGGCCACGAGCTTACGACGAACGGCCGGTGCTCGTCCCGCCTCCCCGCAACCACATCCCCGAACGACTCTCCAACCATGGTGGCCGGCGCGTCCCCGAGACCCGTCAACTCCAGGATGGTCGGCGCGATGTCCGGGGCGGTTGTGAGCGCCTGCCGGCGGCCGGGCTCCAGTCCGGGACCGCGGACCATCATTGGCACGTTCGTCAGCTCCCGGTACAGTGGCGAGCGCTCGACGGTCAGCAGCCAGGAATCGGCCAGCCACTCCGGCAGCGACGAGTCCTGCGATATGGACGCCTCCGGGTCGTGGACCCACTCGGCCTTGCCGAAGTAGTCGTGTTCGCCGAAGTAGAAGCCGTGGTCGGATGTGAAGAAGACCAGCGTGTTCTCCCGAAGGCCCAGCGCGTCCAGCTTGCCGAGGAGGCGACCGATCCAGAAGTCAACCATCGTGACCTCGCCGCAGTAGGTGGCGTGTCCGAGGTCCACGTCGTCTCTCTTGAGACCGGCGTCCTTCCAGTTGCCGTAGGCCGGGTAGATCTGCTCTCCCGAGTACCCCTCGCGGTACTGCGCGGTGTAGTACTCCGGCGCGTCCCAGGGCTCGTGCGGGTCCCATGTATCCACGTACAGGAAGAACTGCTCGTCGTAGTGCCGCTCCAACCACCGCTCGGCCTCGGTCATCGTCCGCGCGACCATCCGGTCCTCCTCGGAGCGCCACGTCGAGCGCGCGTCGGCCCGCTCGTGCGGCCGGGTGTCGTCTCCCTGCCCCCGCACCCACACGAAGTCGTCGAAGCCCCGGTCGTAGCCGAAGCCGTTGCGGATGAAGAACGGCGTATCCACGACGCCCATAGTCGTGTAACCCGCCTTCGAGAGTACCTCCGGCAGCGTCGCCAGATGCCTCGGGAGCGGCTCCCAGCCCATGTGCGAGTAGGAGAAAGTCCCCGTGAGGATGTCCGCGCGGGCGGGCATGGTGGGGAAGGACGAGATCGTGTGCTCGTCAAAGACCACCGACTGGCGCGCGAACTCATCCAGATACGGCGTGCGGATAAACGGGTTCCCGTAGGCCCCTAGATGGTCCCTGCGGAACGTGTCCGCCACGATCACCACCACGTTTGGCCGATCAGTCATTGCTCCCCTCTCCGATCTATGTAGCTCGTCGTTAGCACCTTTACACACTATTTCTATATTGTCTACTACTTGAGTTAACAACAGCGGCATGGTAGCGAAACGAGGATCCAACGTCAAGCGCTTATATGAACTTTTTTGAAAATCGGAGAAAATTTGTGAACCTGCCTCTGTGCTTCGCTACGTCCCTGGCACGCGCATGGCGCTGGAAGCCCCGATCCCTGAAAAGCGAAAGCCCGGCCGCGCTCTTGACACCGGTCACATGGCTCAGTACAGTGAGTATTGTACATAAAAACTATAGGCAATATTCAAATTAAAGTAAGGAGGGTGTGAGAGTCATGAAGAGGGAGTTGGATCCCTGGTACGAGCTCTGGGAGCGGGTGGGTAGCGAAGGATTGGATAACTGGTACGAAGTGCGCGGCGCGGCGGGGGAAGCGGGCAATACCAGAGGTTGCCGTTCCGGCGTGGGCGATCCTGATGGAGAGTTGGAAGGACTGCCGGATACCATCGAACTCGGTCTCGACGGTTAGCGAGCGCTTCATGAACAGAGTATTGGCAGTCGGGGAGCACGCAAGGACGGAGAACAATACTGTGCCCAGACAAATGCTAACCTACGAGGACCACTCCGAGCGGCGGAGAGTAGAGCAATACTCGTGGCTCGGCGATTACTTCACGCGGCTCGATGGCAAAGAAGCCCGTGAAGAGTACTACGCGCGGTTAGGATCATACGCAAGCCCGTCCGGGAAATGAGCGTGGCGAAGAAGGCCACCGGAGGAGGCGTCTGGAACGGAGACTGGCGTTTCGCGATGCTCAAGTCCGTCGGCGTCGGGGCGCTGCTGTTCTCGGCGGTAGTCTCCGCGATAGTCGGGGCCGGGATAGTCTTCCTGGCGACGGTGCTGGCCGCCTGGATCCTCTTCCCTGTGCTCGTCGGCCCCAGGAACGTCCTCGATGCCGGGTGCCTCTTTACCATGATCTCGCTGGGGATCGTGGTCGTTGTCAGCCTGGCCCAGTACGGAGCGGGCTCTCTGCTGCCTTGAGCGTTAGCCCTCTGCCCGGACGACGGTAGGCGGGTCGTTCGGGGACCGCTGGTCCTGGCCGTTGATCTCCGCGCCCTCCGGCGCCGCTACGGGGCCGTCGAGGATCGGGTCCTCCGTCTCCACCATCCAGCTCTTTAGCCGCCCGCGCAACTCGTCTATAACGCCGGCCGCCTCGGGTTCGTAGGCCAGGTTGCGCGTCTCGTTCGGGTCGAAGAGAAGATCGTAGAGTTGCTCCTCCGGGACGGGTCGTTCGGCCCAGCCGCTCGCCAGGAGCAGGTCCTTGCTCGGGCCGTCGTCGATGTTCGCCAGGACGGGCGTCGGGTGGTCGTCGAAGCGCCGGATGTACTTCCAGCGGCGCGTCCTTACGCACCGCTCCGGCTCGTAGGCGACGTGGTAGGTCTTCTCCGCGAAGATGGCGTCCCGGACCTCGTCGGCCTCCCTGTTCGCTAGCGGGACGAGCGACTCGCCCTGCAGCCACTCCGGCTGCTCGATGCCGGCGACGTCGCAGATCGTGGGGAACACGTCTATGTGCGAGACGAGGGCGTCGCTGGCCCTGCCGCCCGTAAAGCCGCCGGGGCCGCGAAGGATCAGCATGACGCCCAACCCCCGGTCGTAGAGGGTCGCCTTGCTGCCGGGGAAGGCGAGGCCGTGGTCCGTGGTGCAGATGACGAGCGTGTCCTCCGCAAGCCCCACGGCGTCCAGAGCGTCCAGGACGGCGCCGACGCCCCGGTCCAGGGAGTGGGCGCTCGCGTGGTAGGCGGCCATGTCCTGGCGTATCTCCGGCGTGTCCGGCAGGTTCGGCGGCGGCAAGACGTAGTTGGCCTTCCTGGGCGAGCTCGGCTGGAAGAACTCGCGGTGCGTCTCGAAGAACCCAACCGAGAGGAAGAACGGCTGCCGGACGTTCCTGGTGAGTATGTCAAGGGTCACGGGCGTTACGTCGTCCACGTGGTTGGTGTCGATCTTGACGACCTCATCGTAGCCGATCACGTCGGGCTTCTTGGAGATGTGCTGCTCCCCGACGAGCGCCGACCAGTAGCCGTGCTCGCGCAGCGTGTGGACCATGTGGTGGCTGTAGTCCTTGAGCGAGAAGCCCCGGTGCGCGAGGCCGACCATCCCGTTCGAGTGCGCGTACTGTCCGGTCAGGAAGCAGGCCCGGCTTCCTGAGCAGGTCGGGGCGGCGCAGAACGCCTTGCGGAAGAGGACGCCCTCCTCCGCGAGCTGCTGGATGTTGGGCGTCCTGACCGGGTAGCCGTAGGGCTCGACCCACCGCCCCGTGTCGTGCGAGTGTACGTACAGGATATTCGGATAGTCCGGCATCTAGTCCTTTCCAGAGTAACTGCCGACCTTGACGTTGCTCTGCTCATTGTAGCGTTGCACCCACTCTTCGGAGAGGGCGTCCGCCTGGCGCTTCATGCGGGGCTTCTCCAGGGTGAAGCCTTCGGGGATCGGGATATCCAGATTACGTAGCACCCGCATCATGTTGTCCTCGTAGTCGTCCACAAGGTCCTCGTAGACGACCTCTACGGGTTCGCCGCCGCACTGGTCGAAGAAGGCCGTCCACGCTTCATTGTGTTCGTCTATCCGCAGCCGCAGGTGGTCTATGGCCGCGAAGCTGAAGCGGAGGTCCCGCCGTTCGGATTCCTCGTCGGTGTCGCGGCGCCATTGCTGGGTCTGAAGGGCTTTCCAGAGGGAGACGGCCTGGCGGGTGGTGTCGCCGCGACGGATCCAGACGAACCTCCCCAACTCCGGGAAGACGGCCGCCGGAACCGCGCAGGGCGGGACGTCGTTCAACCCCGGCGTCCGGCGGGCCAGACGCACGAAGTCCCGGAAGTAGGCCCACATGATCTTGGTCCCGAACACCCCGTTCTCCGTCGTCCCCTTCTCCAGCGCCGCCGACAGCAACGCCTCGAAGTCCGGCGGACGCCACGACGGGTCCCTCCGCGCCGGGTGCTCCGCGTACCGGCCCCCGTACTCGCCCAGCACGTCCCGGAACTCCGCGTCGTCCAGGAGCGCCCACACGTCCGGGTCGTTGGAGCGCTGGAAGTAGTCGCGCGGCTGGCGCGGAAGCCCCGTCTCCAGAAGGACCTCGAAGTGCTCCGCCGGATGGCCCGCTATCCCCGTGCCGTCGAGCGCCGCGCACAACATCGTGCTCCCGCTGCGCGGCGTCGCGCAGATGAGATAGGAACGCTCCGCGACCGTCACGCCTCCACCTCGCGCAGGCGTCCGGTCTCGACCTCGTAGACGAAGCCCCTGATATCGTCCTTGTGAGGGATGAACGGGCTCGCCTTTATCCGGGCAATGGACTGCCTCACGTCCCCCTCCAGGTCCGGGAACGCCTCCAGCGCGAACCCGGGCTTGATGCCAACGTCTTCCTGTATCTGGGCCTTCACCTCGTCGTCGGTGAAGGTGAGCATCCCGCAGTCGGTGTGGTGGATGAGGATGATCTCTGTGGTGCCGAGCAGACGCTGGGAGATCAAGATAGACCGGATCTCATCGTCCGTTATGACACCTCCGGCGTTTCGGATGACGTGGGCGTCGCCCTCTTCGAGCCCGAGCATGCCAAAGACGTTTAGCCGCGCGTCCATGCAGGCGACGACAACGACGCCTTTTGCCGGCGGTATCGGCAGGTCTCCCTTGTCGAAGGACTGGGCGTAAGCCTCGTTGTTCCTGAGTAGATCGTCCGTTGCGCTCATCCTTTGTCCTTCCCAGTTTCAGTACACGTTTATGGGGTGTCCGACGATACCGCCGTAGAGGTAGCCGAGGTCGTTCCAGGTCGTCTCCTCGGGCTGGGTGTAACCAGCTTCGTCCGTCGCCCGCGCGCGGATTTCGTGACGGCCGGGCTTCGCGTTCCAGTAGAAGTACCAGCGCGCCCACGCTCCGGGGATGTTCGGGCCGATCAGACGCGCCTCCCGCCAAGGGCCGCCGTCTATGCTGTACTGGACCCGTGAGATCGCACCGTGCATCGACCAGGAGCGGCCGGAGATACGACACCGCTTCTCCGGCAGGGAGGCGGGCCAGGGCAACTCCAGGGCGCTCTTGACGACCTGCGCCGTTACCGGCTCCCGAACAGTCCCGAAGCTCCCACCCGTCATGACGTACTTGTCCGTGTTCCAGGGCGAGAACAACCGCTCCTCGGCGACGTGGATGCGCCCCACCCACTTGACGCTCGCCACCGCCGCCCATCGGGGGACTATGACGCGGACCGGGAAGCCGTGATCGGCCGGAAGCGGCTCGCCGTTCATGGCGTAGGCCAGGATCACGTCCTCCTCCAGCGCCTTCTCGATGGGCAGCGGCCGGCGCATCCGCACCGCGTCGAGGCTCTCGGGCATCACCTCCCGCGCCGACTTCTTGAGGCCCGCGCGCAGGAGCACCTCCCGCAGAGGGACCCCGGTCCACTCCGCGACGCCCACCGCACCGAGCCTCCACGGCGTCCCCGGAGCCTCCCGGCCCTGCCGTTCCTCGAAAAAGATCCTCCCGTTCCCGGCGCACTCCAGCATCCGCGCGACCGTTACACTTGGCAGCTTCAGGATGTCCTCATA